>JBKQUF010000199.1:0-19773 GCA_052140285.1 Limisphaerales bacterium
CGAGCTACATAATAAACCACCACAAACAATAAATGCAAGATAAATATGTGTATTTATGAATATATTACTTGCTACACAAATGCGCTTTTATTGGCTTTTTGTGAAAATTTTAGGAAGTTAGGCTAAGAAATCGCAGGAGACGATGTCAGGAGGCTCATTTCGATCAGATTTAAAGAGTTTTACTTACTTGGCCGCAGCGGTGATGCCCAGGGCCTTCTTGGCCTCATCCGGCAGGACGACGTTGGTGGTGCCAATGTCATGGATTTCGACGGTCCGGGTGACCTCAAACGCCTGCGGTCCCTGGTCCCCAAAAGACATCTGGGCTTGCAGGTGCGACTCAAATTTGGTGAGCGTTCCATCGGTGATCCAGAATTTCACGGAGCCTTTGGCATCCTGGGGCGGAGGCTGGGTGTTGCCGCCGCGGGCGGGCGGGGCAATCATTTCCTTGGCGCCGGCAGCGGTCAGGTCGCCACTGATTACGCCACCGTCACCGGCTGAAAGGTCGGCGGCATCCTTGATCAGACTCGCCGCCTCGCTTCCCGGATTGCCGTGATTGACGAGATAACCGGCCATCATGGAAGTTTGGTCATCGGCGCCGCCGGCAGCCTGCCAATCGTCCTGGCCTTTGACGGCAATTTTGTCGCCCTTGAACGCGGCCTGCATGGTGTTGCCGTTAAAATCCTGCGAGACCAGCGAATATCCGTCTTTTTCCGTCACGCCACTGACCGGCCCGGGAGTAAAGGGCATATTGGGGATCTTGACGGTGGTGGTCCACGCGTAATTCGCGGCGGCATTGAGTTTATCGAGCGCGGCGTTGGCCGTGGCCACGGCATTGGTATCGGCCAGGGCGGAGCCGGCGGCAAGCAATCCGAGGGTTAATGCAATAGTATATTTCATAGGGATAGTTTGGTTGGAGTTAACAAAGGCAGCAACAATGTTCTTTTTGAAACCGGGAACATTGGATGATTTTGACACGATTGCCCGGAAAAGCAACCGGAGAATGGCTGGGGAGCGCATCTTTGACACTGCCCCCGAAGCGCCCGGCTCCCGCCTTCATTTTATTTGTATTCTTATCTTGTTTGATTTTTGACGATCAAAAAAAACATGAAAAAAGACGATTAATGAGGAGGTTTTTTAAAATGAAAATTGGGTTTGTGAAAGATATAGTGCCCTAGCACTCCCGGGACAATGACGTCAAAATTTCAGATGCAATAAATTGCATTCTGGAGTCGGCGTTCAAGGACTGCGCAAGAGGAAAAATTGCGCCTGCGGAAAGCTGCTGATGGGAATCGCATTGGAAAAGGAGCCGGAGCCGTCAAAGTTGCCCGTCATATTTATCGTCCAATCCGCGAGTGGAACCGCCAAATTGGTTGTGGCCAGCCAGGTATAGCCGCCATTCGGGGCGCCACCGGTTCCCGTCAAAATCAAGTTGCCATTGGAAACACCGGGCGGCTGGCAAGCCAGCAAGGGGATGGGCGTCAGCAACCAGTTTTGGTTGAGGCCCCCGTCAATCGGCCATTGGCCGATGACCGTTCCCGGCGTGGTGCTGAGATTGAAATCGTCCATGACCTGCCCGCTGCCGTCGTTTTGCAGGATGACCGCCGAACCGCTGGCCTGGAAGGTCCAAAGCTGGTCGGCGGCGCCGGTGTAGCTGCTCAATACCAGTTGCGCTTTGGGGTTGGGGCCGGACAGGGCGAAACCATTGGCGGCGGTGATTTTGTAAACACCACCGACGACGGAAACAATGGTCCACTGTTGATTTGTTCCGCCATAAGGTTGCTGATCGGCGCCGGCGCCGGCCCCGCCGCCATTGGGGTCATCCAGCGCCAGACCGCTGTCCTGGCTGATAATTTTGTAGGTTCCGTTGCGGAGATCCGGAGTGACACTGACCGGCGGGGAGTTGGAGCTCTCGACGCTGCCGTTTAGCGCGGACACGACATAGTAATAGGTGACCGCATTCATCACCGAGGTGTCGGTGTAATTCGTTGCGGCCGCGTTGACGATGGTGGTGTAACTCCCGCCGTTGGTGGTGGAGCGTTTCAGATTGTAGCTGGTCGCGTTTAAACTTGGACTCCATTGCAAACTGGCCTGCGCGTTGCCGGCTGTCGCAACCAGATTGGTTGGCGGAGCCGGCGCGCCGATCCAGGCGCTGGCTTCGGACGAGTTGGCGCTGGCGCCTGCCAAATTGGTGGCCGAAACGACAAAGTAATACTCTGCTCCGTTAGTCAAACCCGCAACCGTCAAGCCAGCGGTTGCCGTGGTGTTTGTGGCCGTGTAACTGCCGCTGGCCTGGCCATACTCAACCACGTATCCGCCGGCACCGCTGCTCACCAACCAGGAAAGAGCCGCCTGCGAAAGTCCGCCCGTCGCCGCGAGGCCGGTGGGAGCCAGGGGAGGAGCCGGCGCCACGCTCTGGACGACCAGCGAATCAAAATTGGGGGCATACGCCGTCGGATTGGAAATGGCGATGCTGTTGCTTCCCGGTTGCAACGGCACGGTAATGGTTTCCGAAGCCAGCACATTCCATCCCCCGCTGGTGACAAACGCCAGCGCGGTGGCGCTGCCGCCATTGATGCTGATGTCGGCATTGCGGCTGGGATCGCCATTTTCATAAAAGAAAGTCACGTTGTAGGTTCCTGACGTTGGGGCCATGACATTGTTGAAGGTCAGGGTCCCGCCCTCGCCCACATAACCAACAATCAGGCCGGCGGACAGTTCCGGGGATTCGGCCAGAGTCGCGCCGCCGGCCAGCACATTGGCCGGCGCATCGGCGAGATACCGGAAGGCGGGAAAGACCGGGGCGATGCGGTAGAACGTGGCGCTATCGGGCGGCACACTGGCGGTGTAACCATTGGTCTGCCGGCCCAAATCCGTGCCCGCCCATAAATCCTGCACTTCAGCGGCATTGGTAAACCCGAGCTGCGCCCAGGTGACGCTTATATTTGTGGTGGCCGATCCCAAATTAAAAAAGGCCACGGCGTAAGTGCCGTCTGTTTCGGTAGCGCGCCAGATCTGGGTGGTGGTGTTATAGGCGAGCGGCGCGCCAATCGACCCGTCCTGGTCGATTTGCAACACATTATTGTTGAAAAGCATGGGCGTGTCATTGGTGTTTAACTGGGTCAGATCAACGCCCAGAATCAAGGGCGCGCAACAGATGCTCCAAAGGGTCATCATGGCCTGCTCCTGGCTGGTGGTGAGGCCGTCGTTATTGGTGCCGTTGCCGACCTCCAGCGAATCCAGATCATTCCATCCGCCGGGACCGCCAAATTGCGTCCAATGGGGCGCGTCCTTGAACCGATTCAGAACATTGTTCCAGTCGGTCAACGGGTAGCTCGTGCCGCTGCAATAACATTCGATGTCGCCTTCAATGCGCCAGCCATTCGCATATTCCTCCCAGATCCTTCCATTGTTCACATCCAGGCTGTTGGACAGTTCCAGATGAATCGGACGGCCCGATTGGACCAGTGCCTGGGACCACGCCTCAATGTCATTGATGTCCCCGTCACCGACCCCGTCGATTTTGAGATAGTCAACTCCCCAGGAGGCAAACAAATCCGCCCATGAATTCATAAACGCCTGCGCGCCGGGCTTGTTGTAATCGATGTAATACATGCAATTGTCGCCATAGTTATAATTAACCTCGTAGGTGGAGGTGTTGGTGACAATATCCTGCGCATGGTAGGTGGTCCCCAGAATGGGCGTATTTTGTTTGTAAGCGGCCACGGGAATCCCCGCTGTCACATAAATGCCGAATTTCAATCCCAAACTGTGAACATACGCGGCCACGGCGGCCATGCCGTCGGGAAAGGTGTTGGAACTGACCACCCAGCGTCCGTAGGCATCGACGGTGGTGGCGGGGTTGTAATAGTAAAAATCATCCAGATTGATATAGATGAAGCCGTGGTTTTGCAGTCCGCTGTTGTGCATGGCCAGCGCCTGCGCTTCCACCGACGCCTCGGTGGGGTGTTGGCGTAAGAAGCTCCAGGTGCTCCAGCCCATGGCGGGGGTTGCCGACACACCGTTGGTCTCCGCAGCCGCCGGAAGCGCCCGAAACAACATCAACAAAATGGCCGCCGCCACACCGCCGGCCGGCAATAATTTCAGGCTCTGTTTAAGTGATGTTTTCATAGGGTTGGAGAACGCGACCAGCATTGGGCTTTACCAAGACATTAGTCCCGCGGCACGGGTTTACAAGGAGATTTTTTTCCGGCATTGAGCCGTGACAAATTCGGAGGAGCCGGGGTCACGAGGCACTGAGCGCAACCAAATTTTAACCACGGATGGGCACGAATAAACACGGATTTGGAACAGGGAAAAAGGTTTTCGGCGAGACGCCAAAAACAGCGGGCGGGACCAGCCTTCGTTAAAACTTCGGCCCGGCAAGCTGCCCGCGCTCCCCGTATTGTGTTTCTTTAGTCAGAGCCTCCTCACGCCGCGGCTACGATTTAAGCTCACCAAGTCAGCACGAAGAGTGAGACGCCCTGGCGCGGCAATTGAAATTTCACCGTTGTCTGGCCCCCGGCGATATCAACGGTTTGCGGCGGGCCAAGCTCGGCGAGTTGCCCGGCCTTTTCCAGCTGCGCGTATTGTGGCGCGGACAACGGGTACGGCGAACCCATCCGCAGCCAGGCCTGGTAGGAATTGCTGTGGTCTCCGTCAATGCGATATTGCGTCAGCGTGGCCTTGCCATTCGCAAGCGGAATGCCGTTGAACGCCAGATCAATCGCTGCGTCCGGACCGGGCAAATCGTCGTCGTGATAATGCCAAACCATCACGGCCAATTTATTTTGGGCGAGGCTCGCCTGGGCGGAGACATCAGGGCTGCCGCGCACGCCGTGGCCAAGGATGGTTGCCGCGTCCAGTCCGGCGGAACTTTGCACGGCGAGTTTTTGGCCGCTCATTTTGGCGAACATGCGGAAGACATTCAGCACCGGCAAATCCAGTCCCGCGCTCGCCAGTTGCCGAAAGCCCGCGAAAGGCGGTTGATCTTCAAATTCAAACGCCCACGTCAACGCGCCTTCGAGATTCACGCCATGCTCTTCCGCCAACTCCATCGCTCGCGGAAAACTCGCGGCGGTGTAGCTTGAATACATCGTGCCATTCCGATACGCGTCGCGCGGTTCGCGGCAGGCCGCGCAGCCTTCGGGGTCGGATTCGCCGATGACGACGGGCAAGGCCCGGTATTCGGGAAATCCGGCGATGACGGCAAAGGCGTCGTTCATGTTCCGCAACTGGCTGGACATGCCCATGCGGACGTGGTTATCAATGAAGGTCGGCGAGCCTTTGGCGTGAAAGGAAATAAAATCCAGCGGCGAGCCAACCTTGCCGGTGGCATAATTGGTTCCGCGCGCGCAATGCTCCAGAAATTCCCGCAAAAAGTCCCCCCCCGGTCCGCCCGCTGTTTCGGGTCCGCCCACTTTGGCGTCCGGCAGCGCCCGGCGCACCCCGTCAATCGCGTAATCATAGAGCTTGAAATAATCCTCCGGCGAGCCGTGCCAGTAGGAGATGTTCGGCTCGTTCCAGACTTCCCAATACCATGTTTCGACTTCGGCCCGGCCATATTTTTCGACGCAATGTTTCACCCATTGATAGGAAAGTTCGCCCCATTTCGAGTAGTCCTTTGGCGGATAGGATTGTCCCCCCTCCACGTTGGCGCGCTGGTTCACCGGGGGATGGCGCGGATAATTTTGAGGGTGCGTCGAAAGCGCCTCCGGCATGAAGCCGATTTCCACGTACGGCTTGATGCCGTGTTGCAGATAGGAGTCAAAAATTTTGTCATTGATGGTCCAGTCGTAAACCGGCGCGCCGTTGGTATCTTCCTTGTAGGCGCTGGTGGAACCAAACTTCAGCGAATACGCGCCGTCGCCGCTCGTCAGCAGGTGATGCGTGCGAAAATAAACCTGCGGCCCGCCCATTTGGCCGAGTTCGGACAACAATTTTTCGCCGTCCTTCAGGTAGGCATAATTTGGCTCGTCCGCGCCGAAGAACCGCCAGATGGGTTGCAGTTCGCCGAGTGGTTTGGCGGCATCCACGGTGATGGTCACCGGGAAGGGCGCATTGGTGTCCGGCGGATTTGCCGGAGTATCAGCGGCGAATATGTTCTGGAACAATAAAACGGCCAGCGAGGCGAGGGCAATGGGCTTTTTCATGGAGCAAATAAAAAGCCGCCCCGGATGATTGGAGCGGCTTTTCAATTCGGCAAGGTCACGCGGCGGCGGCCGGCGCGGCTTTTTTGGCCTTGGTCAGGGTGACTTTGCGCCGCAGATAATTGGCGCGCCGTTTACGTTTAATGATTTTGTTATATTGTCTTCCCATAATGCTTTACTTTGTTCGAGTGATACGGTTTTGTGGAGTTACTATGCAAATTTGCAGGACACATGACAATCTTAAAAGCGCCGCCGGGCCGGGCCGTTGGGCGAAAGCCGCGGTTTTTCCTCAATTCCTTGTCTCCGTGAGCCTGATTCTGGCGCTGGCGTTGACGCTGACCGCGCTCTGCGGTTGCCAGACCAGCAAGAAGGACAAGCAAGTCAGCGCGGTGCGCATCCATCTTGAATCTTCCGGGGACGTTCCCGATTCCACTCAAACGATCAAAGTGATTCGCGCCGACCCGTTGATGCTGACGATTGACAAGGAGCCAATCTTCCAGGAAGCCAATCTTGTCGGCGCCAGCACCATCGATACCGAAGGCGGATTTGCCGTGCAACTGGATTTCGATGAAATCAGCACGGCGTTGCTGGAACAATATACCGCCGGCAATCTCGGAAAACACCTTGCCATCTTCGGTCAATGGGGCGAGAAGTTGTCGGACGGCCGCTGGCTGGGCGCGCCCATGATCACGCAGCGCATCTATAACGGCAAATTGACCTTCACCCCGGATATGTCCCGCGAGGAAGCCAACGAGTTCATTGTCGGTCTCACCAACGTCATCAAAAAAGTTCAAAAAGGGCAGCTTCAATGAGTTCAGTGTTCCGCGGGGGCGGTCTGGCCGCCTTGCTATATCTCGCCGCCAATACGTTTGCGCAAACGCCATTTCAATTTCCAACGGCGAACCATTTTCTTTATGAAAGCGGCGCGGAATTGAAATTCTTCGCGCCGACCGAACCCGACAAGCCGTGGACCAGCGGCAGTTTCGGCTGTGTGCGCGACAATGGCCAGCGTCTGCACGAGGGCCTCGACATCCGCCATCTTCAAACCGACCGCCGCGGGGAACCGACCGACCCCATCATGGCCACCGCCGACGGCACGGTCGTCTATATCAACACGCGCCCTTCCCTCTCCAATTACGGCAATTACATCGTGATCCGGCATGTGATCCTGGGCATTGAAATTTATTCGCTCTACGCCCATTTGAGCGCCATCCATCCGGGCCTGACCGTCGGCCAATCCGTCAAGGCCGGCGACGTCATCGCCACGATGGGACGCACTTCCAATGCCGAGACCATCGGCCAATGGCGCGCCCACGTGCATTTTGAACTGAACGTGCTGGTCAACGACAATTTTGCCGCCTGGTTCAAAAAGGCCTCGCCTGGCGAACGGAACGATCATGGCGAATGGAACGGGCAAAACCTGAACGGCCTGGACGACCGGGAAATCCTGCTCCAGGAACACAATCCCAATGGATTCAATCTGCTGACTTTTCTTCGGGGCCAGACCGAATTGTGCCGCGTGCTCGTTCGGGCGACGAATTTTCCGTATCTGAAACGTTACCCGATGCTGGTGCTGCCCAACCCGGTGGCCCAGCGCGAAGGAGTGGCCGGGTACGAAATCGCATTGAATTACAATGGCGTGGCCTTTGCCCTGATGCCCCGGGCCGCTTCCGAAATCAAAAGCCCGGCGAAGTACCAGTTGCTCTCGGTCAACGAAACCGATGAGGCGGCGAACCCGTGCCATCATCTCGTAGTCAAGCGCGGCGGCCGTTGGGAGTTGGCGAATGAAGGCTTGCGGGAAGTGGAATTGCTGACGTATTAGATTTTTGGGATGGACGATGGGGCAATGTGGCTTGCCAAAAAAATAAATCCTGCCGGATAACCAAGCCATGAGCGAAACGCTGCATGAAATCGAGGATGCGATTGGAACCCTGCCTTTGCCGCAGCGACTCCGACTCTACAAGGACATGCCGCAATTGATCGGGCGCACTGCTGAAGATCTCGACTGGCAGCGGCTTGGACTCGAAAATTTCTTTCAGGACGATTCGCCGGACGACAAAGGTTTATAACTCCATTTAAGGCTGGCGACGGATGGATGACTTGAATGACGTTTCGACCCGCATAACCGGCAAGCCTGCTCCTTCCAGGCTTGCGGCACATTTTTACCGCCATTGCCACGCTGTCTCAAATGCGCGTCGTTCAGGAGCGTTACGGCGATCACCAAGCCCTCCAAACCTGGGATGCGTGTCAATCTGCCATGGTCTTCGGCAATAATTCCGACGCCGCGCAACAACAGTTTGAAGAAGGGTTGCGCCACCCTCCGGAGGGGCAGGAACCACTGGATGTCCAAATCAAAAGCATCACCGCTGCGCAATTCCCGGAGCAACTGCTCACCGAAGCCGGAGGCAAGCCACTGGTCTGGACGGAGATTGCCAAGGAGATGGGGGAGCAATTGGAATCCACTTCGGCGGACGATTTTGAGCAAGGGTATTGGGTGGACGTGGAAACGGCCATTCCGCCGGGAGAATTAAGTCCAAATGTCGAAACCCTGCAACGGGATTTGCCGGAAGACCTTCGCGAAGGCTTGAACTGGTCGAAGAGCAAACAGTTTCTTTATCTAATCACCGCTCTGACTCCGCCAAGCAACTTTGCGCGGCACCCGGACATAGAAGATACTGATGATTTATCAAACGAATCCCCTTTGTGCGCAATACTCGGGACGCCGGGCTGAGGTGGCGCCGACCGGAGTTTAACAACAAGACAACCAAGGAAACAAAGACGGCGGGAATTGGAATTGCCGACGTATCAATTTTTGGGATGGACGATTGGGGCGGAGCCGAATGGTGAATTTTGGCGACACGATGGCGATTGGGGTATCGAGAGCATTTGAACAGTTGCTGAAATCTCCTCTTTCGGCGATTATTTTGGCATGAGCGTTGCCGAATTGCCCATCCAAATTGACCGCGAGCAGGTGGCGCGTTTCTGTGAGGAACGCGGCATCCGCAAATTAAGCCTGTTTGGCTCGGTCTTGCATGACGATTTCGACCCGCAGCACAGTGATGTGGACGTGCTGGCGGAATTTGAGCCGGGCGCGCTCAAAAAGGCCGGCTTTCAATACTTCGGTTATGGTGAGGAACTGGCGGCCATCATCGGGCGCAAAGTGGATTTTTGTTCGCGATTGCATCCGCTGATTTTTAACCGCATCAAGAACGAATTGTTTTCCGTATATGAGCGCACGTGACGCCGATGTGACGCTACGGCAGATCGTCGAAGTTTGCGATAAAGCCATCGAGTTGCGGAATGCGACGACATGGGAGGAATTTCGTTCGGATTGGCGGAAGCAGATGTTGGGCGAGCGATTGGTGGAAGTTCTGGGCGAAGCCGTAAAACGCCTGCCGGACGATTTGCGTCGGCGACATCCGCAATTGCCCTGGCAAAAGATTGCCAGCACACGGAACTATATCGCGCACGGCTATGACAGCGTGGATTACGAAGTGATTTGGGGCGTACTCGATGTTGAGGTAAGCAAGTTGAAAGCATCCGTGCTGGAAATTCTCGCCAAGGAATTTCCCGAATCACTATCACAGTAAGCTAACCGTTTTTCCATTCCGCCAGTCTGGCTTTGGCGAATTGGACTTGTTCGGCGGTGAAGGCGGGATTGTTCTCGATTTTTTCGATGATTTTTTTGGCCCGTTGAGGATTGGCGGAGTGGAGGCCGTAAGCTTCGGCCAATTTCAATTGCGCTTCAAAATTTTGCGGCTGTTCTTTGGCCGTTCGCTCAAGGATCTCGATGGCCGTTCCAACGTAACCGGCGGCAATCAGGTCGTCAGGTGATTCCGGCAGCACGGCCATTTCCGGCGCGGCTTTCTCCCGTCTCCATTCGTGAATGGAGCGGGCGGCATAATCGAGGGCAGCCGCAGGAATATGCGGCTGTTTTTCCAGAAGCCGCAGAATTTCCGCGGCTTTACCGGCCTGATGCAAGTCATGGGCGTAGAGACGGATCAACAGGAGCGCGGCATCGACATTTGCGGGATTTTCCGCCAGCAGCGTTTTTAAGATATTTTCCGCTTCGGCAAATTTGCCCTGGCGCTGCAACCGGCCCGCCTCGGCGAGGGGCGTTGATTTTTGGCTGTTTTCAAACGGCAGGCCGGCCCTCTCCAACAGGGCTTCGAGCGCCAGGACATTGGCATCGCCGGAGGCGCGGAGGGATTCGGCGAGTTGCGCCGCCTCCTGCCGCCGCCCGTTGCGGAGCAGTTCGGCGACCTGGTCCAGATTGCGGCTGCTTTCGTGGGGATCAAACTCGCGATTGGTGGCGGTGGTCCCAATGAGAAGGTGGAAGACCCGCGCGAACATCTCCGCAAGACATCCCGTCCATGTGATGACAAGGCTGAGAATGATGGCGAGCAGGAAGGGAATGGAATTAATTGCCATCGGCAGCGCCAGCATCATAACCAGGAGCAAAAGGGTGACGCCGCAACGAATGCTTCGGCGAACAAAGTCGTTCCGGTTGTTATCGCCGGACAACTTCGAATCATACCCGCTCAACCACCAACTCGCGGCCACGACCAGCGCCAGTAACAAGATGTCCGAGAGAATAGTCATCCGAAAATGGCTTTCGCCTTCATGAAGGCCATCTCAATTGGATTTGTATTTCGATGTCCGGTCGGTCCGTCGGAGCATTTCGCTGGTATAATGCCGGCCGAGCGTGTTTTTATTTTGGGCGACCCAATCGGTCAATCTGGTTTTGCCGAGCGCCGGGGCCTTCACGAAGAGCCGGTTTTCCATCAGTCCCTGGATTTCTTCGCGGGTGATCACAACATCGCGCACCAACCATCCAACCATCCGGCCTGCCCAGTAACCGAGGGCGGGCGAAACGCCGATAATCGCCCGCTTCAATTCAAGCGTGTTGGCAATCATCCGGACAAGCTCACGATAGGTGAATGTTTCCGGACCAATGGCTTCGACGATTTCATCCTGCGTTTGTCCCGCTTTTTCAACGGCGGCCAGGGCCAAATCTTCCACGTAAATCGGTTGCATGGCGTAGTCACCTTTTCCGTAAACGCCAAACACCGGCAAATGGCGCAGTGTCCAGGCGATATTGTTAATGAGCACATCCTCTTTGCCAAATAAGACGGTGGGCCGCAAAATACACCAGGACACATCGAGCGCTTGAAGATTCTGCTCCAATTCGGCCTTTCCACTGAAATAAGGCAACCCTGAATGAAGGTCGGGATTGGTGATGCTGACGTGAACAATTCTCCGCACGCCGGCGCGGACGGCGGCGTTGAAAAGGATGCGGGTATTTTCGACGGCCTGCGCGTGGGTGAACAGTTTATGGTCAAACCGGACCCAATAGGTGTTAATCAGCGCCTGCACGCCTTGCAGTGACCCGGCCAGCAATTCAGGCTGGTCGAAATGAAACGGCGCAATTTGGATTTGATTGCCAAATGGATTGGGACGATTCAGCGAGTTGGTCAGCGTTAAAACTTCGTGGCCGCCGGCGATCAATCGCCCGGCAATATAACGTCCTGAATAGCCAAAAGCGCCTGTGACAGCGGCACGCATTTATTACTTCTTCAGCAGCCCTCCGAACAATTCAATCGGCAGCGGCATGAAGATGGTCGAGCTGTGTTCGCCGGACATTTCGCGCATGGTCTGGAGGTAGCGCAATTGCAACGCCATCGGCTCCTTGCTGATGACCGCGGCGGCCTGCGCCATTTTTTCAGCGGCCTGAAATTCGCCTTCGGCGTTCACGATCTTGGCGCGGCGTTCGCGTTCGGCCTCGGCCTGCTTGGCCATGGCGCGCTTCATCTCTTCGGGGAGGGAGACGTCCTTGATTTCCACGGCGGTGACTTTGATGCCCCACGGGTCGGTCTGGCGGTCGATGATTTCCTGGAGCGTGGCGTTGATCTTGTCGCGGTGGGCGAGAAGTTCGTCCAGCTCGGACTGGCCGAGGACGCTGCGCAGGGTGGTTTGCGCGATGAGCGAGGTGGCCCGCCAGTAATTCTCGACCTTGACCACGGCGGCGTTCGGGTCCACCACGCGGAAATAAACGACGGCATCGACGGTGGCGGGCACGTTGTCGCGGGTCATGATTTCCTGCTTGGCCACGTCGATGGTCACGACGCGCATGTCCATGCGGACCATGCGGTCCATGATGGGGACCAGGAAGATGACGCCGGGGCCTTTGGCGGCGATGAGTTTGCCGAGGCGGAAAATGACGCCGCGTTCGTATTCGCGCAGCACCTTGACCGCCGAGAAAAGGATGAAAATGCCGACAATGATGAGCGGGATGAAGATCGCCGCGGCGCCACTGAGCAGATGTGCAATTGAGTCGTCCATAATTTTATCAGGTTGTTGTTGGTTTTACTTTCAGGGTGAGTCCCTTGATGCCGGTGATTTCCACGGTTTGCCCGGCCGCCACCGGGGTTTCGCTGACGGCATTCCACAGTTCGCCTTCGATGAAGACCTTGCCGTGGAGGGTGTCAATCGGCGACTGCGCGGCCACCGTTTTGCCGATCATCGTTTCCGCGCCGGCATGTTTCGGCAGAAATTGCGCGCGGATGCCTTTGCTGACGAAGAACAAAAAGAACGCCGCGGTGACGAGCGTTACGGAGATCGCCCAAGTCATGGGCAGATGATAGGCCGACGGTTCGCGATTGAACAGCATCAATATGCCGAGAAAAAAGGCGATGATCCCGCCAAAGCTCAACACCCCGTGCGTGGGCGCAAAGATGTCGATGACAAACAGCGCCACCGCCAGCAGAATGAGCGCCATTCCGGCGGCGTTCAACGGCAGCGTCGCGGACATGTAGAGCAGGAGGATGATGGCGAGGACACCCGCCACGCCGGGAAGGATGGCCCCGGGATGGCTTAATTCAGCAATGATGCCATAGATGGCGATGAGCAGGAGCAGCGTCATGACTTCCGGCTGCCAGAAAAGCTGGAAGAACCGCTCGCCGGCGCTCATCGGGATTTCCACGACTTGCGCCCCGGCGGTGTGAAGCGTCTGGTCACCGACTTTTCGGCCGTCCAATTTTTGGAGCAAATCGGGAAGGTTCGTCGCGATCAAATCAATGACGTTATTGGTCAGCGCTTCCCCGGCGGTGAGGTCCTTGCTTTCGCGGACGGAGGATTCGGCCCAGGCGACGTTGCGATGGCGTTTTTCGGCGATGGTCTGCATGACCTTGGCATAGGCGTTCTCGACCTTCTCCATCATGATGCTGTTGGTGGTTTCGCCCTCGTCGCCCAAGCTCACGGGATGGGCCGCGCCGATGGTGGTGCTCGGCGCCATGGCCGCGACATCCGCGGCGAGCGTGATGTAACAGCCGGCGCTGGCCGCCATGGCCCCGTCCGGCGAAACATAAACCACGGTGGGAACGCGCGCAGCGTAAAAGTCTTCCACGATGTTATTCATGGCGGCGGCCAATCCGCCCGGGGTGTCCAATTGAATGATGAGGCACCGGTCGTTCTGGTCCGCAGCCACGTCGAGGGCGCGATGGATGTAATCGGCGGTGGCCGGGCCGATGGCGCCGTCAATTTTAATCAGCCCCACCTGGGCGGCTTGCAGCGCCGCGGCGCAAAAAATCAGCGCGATGAAAATCCAACGCTTCATATTTTTCCCGACCATTGGATTGTAACAAAGGAAGGGCGGATGTAAATGAAAATGGGGGAAAGGTTGCCGGAAAAATGGAATTTTAATACACGAAAGGATTCTTTAGTCCTTCAATTCGTCAGCCAGCAATTCCGCAAAGATCTCATAAACCACGCCGCGCCTTTCGGCAAACACACCGTTAATTTTCCGAACGCCGCCGTCGGACGTTTCGCGGAACAAAACACGGTGTTCGGTCACCCGGAGCCGCGACCAACCGGATAGTTTCCCCTCCAACGGTTTAATGTCTCCTTCATCACGTTCCAATGCCTTGATTCCCCGCCTGAGAGCCTGTCTCGGCTCCGGCGCCAGAGAGCGCACATACTGCCGCACCCGTTCGGCGACTAATACTTCAGTCTTCATCCAGAACGGTGACCGGATGCATCCGTGTTTTGCCGGATTCAAACTCGCGCACCGCTTCCGTGGCTTGCGGATTGGAAAGCAGTTCCATCGTTTCAATCATGGCCATCACCCGGTCGCGTGAGATGAGAAAAGCAGCCACCCGGCCCTCCCGCGTAACGGCCAAGACTCCACGCCGCTCTGTTTGACGCATGATTTTCTGCGTCTGCGATTGAAGTTCGCCTACCGTGACCGTGGAACGATCTTTCATTTACCACAAATTGTCATCATCCCATTGCTTTGGCAAGTAAAGTCGCCGTATTGAGGGAAATTACTAATGCCGCAAGTGTGGGGTTTGCGTGATGCCTAACGGACCAAATATAATTCTCACCCCTCACCCTCAAACCTTCCGCTTCGGCGGGGTATGGATGGATTCATCGTGCAACGCATGGGCTGCTTCCATCCAGGCCTCGCTGAAGGTCGGATGCGCGTGAATCGTCGCGCCGACTTCGCGCGTCGTCAGCTTTGCGCGAATCACCGCCGTCGCCTCGGCCACCAGTTCGGTGGCGTGCGGCCCCACCGCCGCCGCCCCCAGCAATTGGTCCGTCGCCGCGTCCGCAATCCATTTCACAAACCCGACCGTTTCGCCCGTGGCAATGCCTTTGCCCAGCCCGGAAAATCGGAATTTGCCCGTCTTGATCGCGCGGTTCTCTTTGCGCGCCTCGTCCTCGGCCAGGCCCACAATGCCGATTTCCGGCGAGGTGAAAATAACATTCGGAACCACCGCATCATGCCGGTTCGGTTCCTCACGCACCGCGTTCTCGGCGGCGGCAATGCCCTGCGCCGTCGCATAATGCGCCAGTTGAATTTTGCCCGTGACATCGCCGATCGCAAAAATGCTGGGCACACTCGTCCGGCAATAGCGATCGGCCGAGACAAAGCCGCGCTCCGTCGTCGTCAATCCGGCGTTCTCCAGCTTTAATCCCTCCGTGACCGGCTTGCGGCCCACCGCGCACAGCAGCAACTCCGCCGTCAACGTCTCGTCCCCAAAATTCCCCCGCACGGAATCGGCATCAGCGGAAATTTGCTCCAGGGCCTTGCCGGTCAGCACGCGAATCCCCAGGCTTTTTTCCATGTGCGTCCGCACTTCGCGGCGCACGTCGGCGTCCAGCAGCAGCAGGATGTCCGGCAACAATTCGACGATGGTCACCTTCACCCCCAGCATCGCCGCCATGCACGCCAATTCGCACCCGATAAATCCTCCTCCCAGCACAATCATCGAGGCCGGCAACTTCTGGATGTCCAGGAACGCCTTGCTTTCCACCACGCGCTCGTGTTTGGGCAGAAACCCCGGCATCGCCGAGGTTGAACCGGTGGCAATGATGATTTTTTTGGCGCTGAGTTGCGCGCCGCCCACGTCGAGCGTGTGGGCATCCACAAAACTCGCCGTGCCGGCGAACTGTTTCACGCCGTTGGCCGTGAGCAGGTACTTCACCCCGCCGCGCAATTGCTGCACCACCTTGTTTTTTTGGCCGATCATCGTCGCATAATCCACCGCGGCGCCCGTGACCGTGATGCCAAATGCCGTCGCGTGTTGGATTTTATAAAACGTTTCCGCCGCGGCGATCAGCGCCTTGGTGGGGATGCAACCCCAGTTCAGGCAGGTGCCGCCAAATTGTTCTTTTTCGACGATGGCAGCTTTCGCGCCCAATTGCGCCGCGCGGATCGCCGCCGGGTATCCGCCGGGACCGGCTCCTATTACGATGATGTCAAATGTCTCCATAGTTCAATTTAGAACGTGTCTGTAGCGGCAGACATCCCTGTCTGCCGTCGAGGGCGGCGTCTTTGCCGCCCGGATCAACGCCACACATTCAGGCACGTTCCAAGGCATTTATTATGGACAAAGCCGGCGAAAACGCCATCGCGGAATGCGGGGGATTTCCCAAAAAGATTCGCGCACTGAACCCCTGAACCTGCCGGGCTTTCGAGCGACTATGGACATTCGCCTGCTACCTGTCCGCCGTAGCCTTGGCGAAGGCGGATTCCCTCTCCGCTCCCATCGGATGGGAGGGGAGAGGGTCAGGGTGAGGTGAGGGTCCGACGGATTCATGGGGAACTTTGACCTCCAACGTTTCCTCTGTTAAATAAGCTCAGCAGACAGGCTCCTGGTTGCGTTAATGCTTTCGCCTGTTAAAATTCAGGCCATGAACGACACGCAAGCCGCTTTGCAGGCCGTCAATCGGATGCAAGACGCCGGCGTCATTGGGAAATACGCCATCGGTGGCGCAGTCGCGGCAACATTTTATCTCGAGCCGACAGCCACGCTCGATATTGATATTTTCATTTCCTTCAAAAATGTTCCGAAAAAATCCATCGTTTCGCTGGAGCCGATTTACACCTATTTAAAATCGCTCGGTTATGGCCTTGAAAATGAACACATCATGATTGAAGGCTGGCCGGTCCAATTTCTTC
This sequence comes from Limisphaerales bacterium, assembly GCA_052140285.1. Classification (GTDB taxonomy): domain Bacteria; phylum Verrucomicrobiota; class Verrucomicrobiia; order Limisphaerales; family UBA11358; genus UBA11358. The sequence continues at coordinate 16,609 of JBKQUF010000199.1, forward strand.
CCGCGGACGATGAATTATACAGCGAAGCCTTGCAGCACGCCGTGGAGATCAAAATCGCTGAAATTAAAACTTGGGTCATGACGGCGGAACATTTGATGGCCATTGCGCTTCGAACCGGTCGGGGAAAAGATTTGATACGCCTCGAACAATTTGTCCAGGGGAAAATCTTTAACGAAAACAAACTGAACGACATTCTCACCCGCCACAATCTGATTGCGAAATGGAAACGGTTCCACGATAAATATATTGGATGAGCAAATTGATGGAAAAAGTTTTGGCAGGCAAACTCAAGACGCGCAAACGTCTTGCCTCTCTTCCATTTGAACAAAAGCTCGCGCTGCTCGAAAAAATGCGCGACCGCAGCCGGTTGATTGCTTCCCATCCGTTGAGAGCGCGGCCAAAATCATCCTCAAGTCCCTAATCAATCGCTGACTTGGCCGCGGTGATTGGCTACGCTGGCACGAATGGTCCACGTGGTCTTCCTCAAAATCATGGCGATGTTCCTGGTGATTGTCGCCGGCTGGCTCGCCCGGCGGCGCGGGTTTCTGGCCGCGGAAGTCACCGCCACCCTCAGCGTACTCGTCGTGGACGTGGCCTTTCCCGCGCTGGTCTTCACCCAAATGTTGCGGACTGTGGACGGATCGTCCCTGCGCGAAGGCTGGTTCGCGCCGTTGCTGTGCGCCCTCCTCATTTTCATCGCCTATTTCGTGGGATTGTTCCTGGCGCCGATGTTCAGCGGCAACGGCCAACGGAAGACCTTCGTTTTTTGCGTTGCCATTCCGAATTGGATCTTTCTGCCGCTGCCCATTGTCCAGGCGCTCTACGGCGACAGCGGCGTTCGCACCGTCCTGCTTTGCAATGTCGGCGCACAGGTCGTCTTATGGTCGTTCGGCGTCTGGATCCTGCACGGCGCCATCCGGCCGGCGATGAAACATTTGGTCACCAACATCGGTCTGTGGGCCACGGCGCTGGGAATCGTCGTGGCGCTGCTGTTCCCGCAGGCGCGCGGCTTGGAAAATCTCAGTCCCTCGGAAACGCCCGGCCCGCTGCTGCTGCCCGGCGCCATCGTCCAGGCCCTCGCCATGGTCGGCAGTCTTACCATCCCGATGTCACTTCTGGCCATCGGCGCGCAACTCGGAGAACTGACCATTGCCATCCACCGCTTCCCGCGCGTGTTATGGGGCATCTTGATTGCCCGGCTGGCCGTCGCGCCGCTGGTCACCGTCGCCATCGGTTTTGGCCTGATGAAATTGGGACTGGCCATGTCCCAGGAGACGCGGATGATTGGCTATCTTATCGCCGCCATGCCGGTGGCCATCAGTTGCAGCGTCATGACCGAACGGTTCAACGGCGACACCCGCCTGGCCGCCGAAGGCATTTTTTACAGCACCTTCTTCAGCCTGCTTTCCGTGCCCGCAATTTTCTTCCTCATCCAGCGTTTCGGATTGTGAGACGAAAACTGCGTTCCCGATTGGATGTTCGATGTTCGATGTTCGGCGTTGGATGTTGGATGTTCCCAACTTTTAACTTTCAACTTCCTTCCCTCATCCCTTGGGCTGCGTCGCTGCGCGGGCAATTTTCATCGCCTCCACCGTGAGCGCGGTGATTTTGCCCCACGCCTTTTCCGCCACCAACTTTCGGTCTGCCATCCAGGAACCGCCCACCGCGGCCACCTGTTTAAGCGCCAGGTAATCCCCCAGTGTCGCCGCCGTGATGCCGCCGGTGGGAATGAACTGCACCCCCGTATGCCCAAACGGCCCGATCAGCGCCTTTAGCGCATTCACGCCGCCGAAAGTTTCGGAAGGAAAAAACTTCAACTGTTTCCAGCCCAGTTCCAGCGCGCGCATGATTTCGCCGGGTGTGACCACGCCCGGAAATAGCGGCATTTTCAACTCCCGGGCCGCCTGCGAAACCGCCTCGCTCAAGCCGGGCGAAACGCCAAATTGCGCCCCCGCCTCCACCGCCTGCCCGACCTGTTCGGGTGAGAGCAGGGTCCCCGCGCCGACCATCATCCCCGGAACACTATTGCGGATGTTCGCAATACATTCAGCCGCCCCCGCCGTGCGAAAAGTGATTTCGATGACATTTAATCCGCCCTCCAGCAGCGCCTCCGCCAGGTGAACCGCCGTATCGGGCTGGTCAATGACGGCGACGCAGATCAGCCGTTGTTTCAGAAAAGAATCAGGATTCATAAAGTCCTACGATTCTATCGGAAAAAACGCGCGGGGAAATCCGAAACTGGATTACCCCAAGCGAAGATTTTTTTTGGGAATTTATCCAATCCGTGTAATCTGCATTTCAAAAATGAACCTTGCCCTCGAACACGTCGCCATCCCCTCCTCCGATCCGGCCGCGCTGAAAAACTGGTATGAACGGGTCCTGGGCGCCCGCGTGCTTTTCAACAACGGCGAAAATCCGCCCGCGTTTCTCATCGCCCTGCCGAACGGCGGCTGGCTGGAAATTTATGCCGCCGAGGCCACGCCGGAAAATCGCGGGAACAACAAACTGGCCGGCTTCCGTCACCTCGCCTTGCGGGTGGATTCCATCGCCTCGGCCAAGGCCGAATTGGAAAAGCGCGGCGTAACCTTCAGCGGAGAACCGCGCCCGGCTGCCGGCGGCGGGCAGGTCCTCTTCTTCGAGGATGGTGATGGAAACCTGCTGCATTTGGTGGAGCGGCCAGCCAACTTGCCGTAGCGGCGGGCATCTTTGCCTGCCGTAGAGTGGGGCTTCCAGCCCCACGGATGGGCGGGAGAGCGTCCCCGCGAGCCGTGGCTGCCAGTGGGGTGAGACTCGTCGAGGGCCAGGGTGAAGTGAGGGTCCCCCGGGTTCATGGGGAGCTTCGACCCCCAAGAATGGACGCGCATCGGGCCCGTGAACCCCAAGTTTTCTCAGGTCCGACGATGGTGGCTTCCCTCTCCCCTCAACGGGGTGAGGGATTGAGGGTGAGGGGTGAGAAGGATCTCCGCCCGCCCTTCTTGTCCCTGGAGGTTCATGGAAAGGCGTCGGCAGTGCATCCGCAAGGTGTGATTCTGCTTTTCAATATGCGATGTTGTTAGCCTAACTTCCTCGGAGATTTTCAAAAAGTCCAGTAAAACCGGCGGTTTCCGGTTTTTGTCTGGCTACAAAGCCCATTGCGGCACAGTGGCGAAAAGTTTGATCAGGCCC
>JBKQUF010000200.1:0-4681 GCA_052140285.1 Limisphaerales bacterium
TCAATCGAAACAAAGCGGGTCGCCATGAGTTTCAGACACGAACGCCTTGCGGCAGTTCAATCTGTCTGACAAAAAATGCGTTTTCTAAGTCAGACAGGCTGCTAGAAACTCAATAAAATGGCCCAAAAGCGGGCTTGACCATGAATAGATTCAAGGTTAAGTTTTTTCGAATGGTAAAAATAATACGAGCAACGAGACGAATAAAAATTCGCCCGCATTCGAGCTGCCGGTTCACTTCATAAAAAGCAACTTTTTTAGGGTAATAAATGCTGCGGGGGCTTGGTTTGGAGCCGATGGGCATGGGAATTTGCATTTGACATTTTTTAACGAGCGAACCGCTCTCCCAAAAATGGTAAAACTTTTAGTTGATGAGAAGGGAAACGTTCTGGGTGAAGCTTCGCGGGAGTCGAAGCAAGGAATCGTTAGGGAGATGGAAGTTGATATCGTTTTTACGTATAAAGATGCCGTTGCTTTTTATCAGGCCTTTGGAGAAAATTTAAAGGCCTTTCAGGAAGGCCAGTCAAAGCCGGTCGAAGAAAAAGTGCAGACCTATAAGGAAACATTGCAACATGAGCCACACATCGCTTAATGAAAAAGAGGGTCAGGCCGCAAATAGACTTGATTTGTATGGCCAAAATTCTTTTGTTCAAGGGACAAGTGGAATTCCGTGGGTTCTGAAAGAAGATGCAAGACCCTCGATTCCTATTAATTGGAGCCGAAATCATGCAAACGCCACTCATGCAATCTATCATTTCGTATTGGGTAATCCGATTGTCGTTAATTGGGCAATGATAAATCTTAAAAATGCAAGAACCGTTCGGAAGACAAGCGCACCAATATGGCTACACAAACGCATGGAAGCCTTGCGGCGGATGCCACCACCTACCTTGAAAGAGTCACTTTCACAATGGAGTGCCCTAGGGGAGGCCAGGAGGAAATTAGGACACAAGCCAGAAGTTTAGCTGAATGGGCGCGGCAAAATAAAGTCTTCTTAAACGCTGACCATGCTGCTGGCTTAAAAAAACAAGAGCCAGAAACAACATAAACGGTTGGATAACCCCAGCCCATATATTGTGACTTCGCAAGGTTTTATCGCCCCCGCTGATAAAAAATGCCCTTACCCATCTGAAGAAGAAATCGAAGCTTTCATGCTCGAACTTAAGTTTTAGCGATTGGAGGGCGGATATTACAATTGGGAAAGAGGCGATATTACTGTCTTGGATGCCAGAATTGATAATTTCATTAATTCCGCTCAAGGGATAGTTCCAATTGATTTGGTAATAGGTAAAACTGTGCCAGCAACAACCTAACGGAGCACGATCCAAAAGCACAATCTAACGCACCATGGCCTTAAAATGCTCTAAGCGTTTCACCCGAAGAATTTTCTGCCAGCAATTGGGCCACCGTCTTCTTTTGACCGGGCAAAATCAAATCCGGGGCAATCTCACTCAGCGGTTGCAACACAAACTTCCGCAAATGCGCCCGCGGATGCGGCAAGGTCAATTCCGGTGAATTGCGGATTTCCTTCCCAAACTCAATCAAATCCAAATCCAAAGGACGCGGTTCGTTGATTGTCTTCTTCTCCTTCCGCCCAAATTCTTTCTCCAGCCCCCGCAACTTTTTCAGCAGCGATTCCGGCGTTTCGCCTTCCTTCGGAACCAATCCCACCGCGGCGTTCACAAATTCCGGCGAGCCTGGCGGACAATCCACCGGCAACGTCTTCCATAACGAAGATTTTAAAACCGGTCCCCGGGAAAAATCCTGCAATCGCTCCATCGCCTCCAAAATAAGCTTTCTGGAGTTGCCGAGATTCGAGCCGAGGGCGACGATCACCATTTTAGATTTCGGATTTCGGATTTATTAGCCACAGCGCGGCCTGAGCCGCAACCACACCAAGGCGCACGACAGTCGCGGTAGCGTCGTGGAGTGCGGCGGGTGCGGGGGGTGGGGGCACACGCCGCTTTCGGTGAGGCTATTGGATGCCGAATTGAAAGCGGTGTCAGCCCTGTTCCCCGCCAGCCACCGCACTCCAAGACGCCAGCGAGTTCGGACGCAACGCCATTTGTCTGCCAGAAAAACAAAGATCCACATTACTGTGGCATGGAACTCAATCCGCAATCGGCAATCCAAATTCATTTCAGTCCCAGCACGTCCTGCATGTCATAGAGGCCCGGCGGCTGTTGTCCCACCCACTGCGCCGCCCGCAAGGCCCCGTTGGCGAAGGTGTCGCGGCTCGAAGCCTTGTGCGTCAATTCCAGTCGCTCGCCGGTGTTGGCGAAGATCACCGTGTGGTCTCCCACCACGTCGCCGCCCCGCACGGAATGGATGCCAATCTCGGCGTTCGTCCGTTCGCCCACGATGCCCGCGCGGCCGTGCCGCGCGGCTTTCTCCAATTGTAATTTCCGGACGCTTGCCAGAATTTCCGCCAGCGATTTCGCCGTGCCGCTTGGCGCGTCTTTTTTCATCCGATGATGCATCTCGATGATTTCCAGGTCGAAATCCGGCCCCAAAATTTCCGCCGCTTGGCGCGTCAGCCAAAATAGTGTGTTGACCCCGGTCGAATAATTGGAGGTCCACACCATTGGAATTTTTGTTTTTTGTCTGGTGATGGCCGCTTTCTCCGCCTCGGAATGTCCCGTAGTGCCGATGACGATGGCCTTCTTGTTTTTCGCGCAAAGTTCCGCGATCCCCGGCGTTGCCGAGTGCAGGCTGAAATCGATGACCACATCCGCGCGCGAAATTACTCCGCCCAAATCGTCTCCCGTATCGATCTGGCCGGTGATTTCCAGGTTCGGAAATTGGCCGGCGCAACGGACGAGCGCCTGTCCCATCCGTCCACGCGCGCCCGTGATGATAATTTTGGTCATGGGTTGTTTCTTTTAAGGAATTCGCGGCAAAACGTTCTGGTCCGGCAGCGAAAAGTTATAAAGGGCAAATCCGCATGGACTGGCGCCACGCGCTCTTCAAAAAGCGCCCGCACTTTGTCTTCAAAGGCCGATTCGGCTTCCCTGGCGGCAAGGGAGATCGGATCAAACGCAAATTCAAACCGGTCAAACAGGCCGGCCAGTTCCGCTAATTCAGTTTTGGAAATAGCCCCTTCGGGAATTCCGTCTTCTGGCATGTCGCCTCCTGCAATGCGTTGGTGTAACGTTTATTGGCCGCCAGCTTGTAATCCAGCAGCAAGTCGTAAAGTTCCGGCGCGCCACCTTGGGGATATTTGTGTTTCAAATCCGCCAGGATTTGCAATGCCGAATGGCAGAAATGCCCCATCGCGTTCCAGATCTCCGCCACTTCATTCAAATCGTCGGCTTTCTTTGCCAGCGCGGCGGCGACGCCGTAAGTCTGGAGCACAACCCCTTCCACCAACCTTGCCTGCCGTGTGAATGCCGAGCACGCCTCCGGAGTTGAACCATCAGCGTACGAATTTCCTATCCGCTGCATTTCATTGATTTGCGGTTGGCTCACTTCCAAAATATCGCCAAAACTCAGGCAGGTTTTCATGGCACTTACAAGCTAGACGCAAACCCCGCGCGCCGCAAGGCTATTCCAATACGCCGCAACGTTTCAAGGTGGTGCGCAGCGCGTCCCAATTTTTTGGGTTCATGGGCACCAGCGGCAGCCGGTATTCCTCCTCGATGATTTTCATCATCGCCAGCGCGGCTTTCACCGGCACCGGGTTCGTCTCGATGAACAAATCTTTGAACAACGGGTAGTATTTCGCGTGCAATTGCCCCGCTTTTCTCGCGTCCCCGCGCAAAAACGACTTCACCATCTGCGCCACCTCGCGCGGAATCACATTCGACGCCACGCTGATCACCCCGTTCGCGCCGCAGGCCATGAACGGCAGCGTCAGCGAATCGTCCCCGCTCAAGATGACAAATTTCGGCCCCAGCGCCGCCCGCAATTGCGAAACCCGGTCGCAGCTTCCGCCCGCCTCTTTGATCCCGATGATGTTTTTGCAATCCGCCGCCAGCCGTTTCGTCGTCTCCACGCTGATTTCCACGCCGCACCGGCTCGGAACGCTGTAAAGCACAATCGGCAATTGTGTCGCGCGCGCAATCGCTTTGAAATGTTGGAACAAGCCTTCCTGCGGCGGTTTGTTGTAATACGGCGCCACCTGGAGCGAGCCGTCCGCCCCGGCTTTTTCCGCCGCCTGCGTCAGATGGATCGCCTCGTTCGTCGCGTTGGCGCCCGTGCCGGCGATCACTTTCACCTTTCCCGCGGCAAATTTCACGGCCAGCTCGATGATCCGGATATGCTCCTGGCAATCCACCGTCGGTGATTCCCCCGTGGTGCCCACCGGCACAATGCCATCCACGCCGCCCTTGATTTGCATCCGGATCAGGCGTTCAAGTGCGTCCTCGTCAATCGCGCCGCCGCGAAATGGCGTAACAATGGCAGTAAAGGTTCCAGTAAACATGAACTAATAGTATCCGAAATCACCCCTTCCTTGGCGAGAACCAATTTTGGCGCGGAATCGGCCGGGGCGGCGTCACGGCAGCGCCGCATTATTTGGCTGTTCGATATTGGATGTTGGATATTGGATATTGGATATTGGATATTGGATATTGGATATTGGATGTTGGATGTTGGATGTTCGATGTCGAATGTTCGATGTTGAATGTTCGATGTTGAATGTTCGATGTCGAATGTTGGATGTCGAATGTTGATGCTCTTCCCC
>JBKQUF010000201.1:0-6812 GCA_052140285.1 Limisphaerales bacterium
CGGGCCCGATGCGCGTCCATTCTTAGAGGTTGAAGCTTTCCATGAACCCGGGGGACCCACACCTCACCCAGGCCCAAACCCCACCCATCCGATGGGAGCGGAGAGGGAATCCGCCTTCGCCAAGGCTACGGCGGACAGGTAGCAAGCGAATGGCTGCGGTCGCTCGAAAGTCTGGCAGGATGCGGCAGGTTCAGGGGTTCAAGGCGCGAATCCTTCGGGGGAAGCTTTCCATTAACCGGGCGCTGATTCAACCCATTCAGGGTTGATGGATTGGGGGACGTTTTCCCAGGGTAGCTCGTTCCTCGCAACCCTGGGCTGAATGATGGCAATCCCTTCGGGATAGCAGGCGAAGGCGGAAGATTGTTCGAATGCCCGGCAGAATGCGGCAGGTTCAGGGGGCAATTAGCTCGTTCCTCGCAACCCTGGGCTGAATGATGGCAATCCCTTCGGGATAGAAGGCGAAGGCGAAAGATTGCTCAGAAGTCTGGCAGGATGCGGCAGGTTTAGGGGGGCAATGCGCGAATCTTTCGGGGGAATCTTACCCTGGCACTCTCCCCTCCCATCGGGTCAAACACACATGGTCACAAACGATGTCCAATTTTTGATTCGGCTCGCATCTCTTGTTGGACAATGACGGGCCGAGCGTCCGGGTGAACCACGGGGATGAAGGCGACCCCCATTTGGATGGTCGGGGAAATTATTGGCCGCAGAAAAGGGAAATTGCCCCGCGGGCAGGAGCACGGAGCGATGCGGGCATCAATGTCGGAAAATAAAGAAGCATGGCGCGTAAATTGCTGGATTAGCGGGCGATGGACTGTTTGGAGAGACAGTCTGAGTTGAATTAATTTGGTTTCAACGCATGAAAAGGAATTTGCCCCTGACAAGGATCCTGTTATGTCAACATTTCGGATTTCTGGCGATCCTCACGATTTGCTGGCTGAATGAGCTGCTCAATCTGCCGTCCTTGATATTTTCCGATCATCCTTTTGCGTTTGTCTTTCGCAAATCGACGCTGGATATGCTGCTGGTGCTGGCGGTCTGGCTGTTGGTGAGCGGTTTCACGCGCCGGCTATTGGAACGGGTTCGATACCTGGAAGGATTTCTGCGGGTTTGTTCCTGGTGTCGGCGCATTGATTATCACGGCGAATGGGTGCGGTTGGAAGAATTCATGCAACAAGGTTTCGACACGCCGACGACGCATGGGATCTGCCAGGAATGTCTGCGCCAACAAAAAGAGGCGCTGGAGCGGCAAAAACCAGCCCGGCAAAATGACGGCGTGTCGCCGGAGGCGAGCGGAGGCAGTTTGCCTTGATGCCCTTCGCGTTCAAGCGGCTGCTCATGGGGATGGAGACTAAACAATCCACGCGGCTGATTTTGGTTCGCCCTTGCAGGGCTTGGTGTCTTTAGGGGGCGATTTGACGGGCTACTGACCTCTGTTTTTTCAGCCCGCCATTTTGGAGAGTTTCACGGTGGCAACACTCCCCGTGAACACTGAGAATCGCTCTGCGGATCGGCTGTGATCCACAGGCTTGGAAAATCATTGGCGTCGTCACCGCTCCATTCCGCCAACCACGTTTCGTCGCTTCACAAATTTGATCGGCGCGACCAAAGTTGACCAAATAAAACTTTTTTCTTAAGCTTAACGCATGGTAAAAGAAACTGCATCAGAAGTATGGAAGTGGAACGGCAAATGCGCTCCAACGCGGTCTCTGGACGCATACTCGACTGCAAGTATTTTGAAAGCATTACCAACGGATGGATTGATTACTCTCACAATCTGGTTCTCGTGAAATTATTCTCTCATGCCCTCATTGCCACGGCCAAAGGACACGAGGCGGCCTTGGAAAAATTGAAAGAAGACATTGAAGAACAGAAAAAGCAATCCAAATTGAAATAAATGCAAACACTCGATTTATTTGAAGATTTAGTGGTGGATGTCCCCGAGACAGAAGGCATCAAATACACCGGTTCAAAGCTGAAGTTGTTGCCCTACATTTTTCAGCTTCTCCGCAAAGTGAAACCGAAAACCGTGCTGGATGGTTTTGCCGGCACAACGCGCGTTTCCCAGGCTCTCGCCCAAGCCGGCCATCGGGTCATTGCCAATGTTATTTCCGCATGGTCAAAAATTTTCGGGACCTGCTATCTGCTCAATACGCATCCAGAAAGCCACTTCAAACCGCTCATTGACCATCTCAATTCGCTGCCGGGAAAAGACGGCTGGTTCACAGAACATTACGGCGGCGAACCGAATGACGGCTCTTCCATCGGCGAGGACAAGCTCAAAAAACCCTGGCAGAAGCACAACACGCGCAAACTAGATGCCATTCGCGACGAGATTGAACAACTCTCAATTTCCGAAACCGAAAGAGCGGTATTGTTAACCAGTCTGATTTTGGCGCTCGACGAAGTGGACAGCACGCTCGGCCACTTTGTTTCCTATCTCAATGACTGGTCGCCACGCTCGTATAATAAGGTGATACTGAAAGTTCCACGGCTCCTTCCCGCAGTGGAACGCCACGACGTTCACCAGTCCGATATTTTTGATTTAATAAAAAGAGTCGAGGTCGATCTTGCTTATTTTGATCCGCCTTATGGTTCGAACAATGAAAAAATGCCGCCGTCCCGTGTGCGCTACGCCGCCTATTATCATCTGTGGACTTCCATTTGCCTTTACGATAAGCCCCCATTGTTCGGCAAAGCAAAACGTCGCAGCGACACGTCCGACAAAACAGCAAGCTCCGTTTTTGAAGATTTCAGAAAAAACGAATCAGGACGTTTTGTGGTCGTGGAGGCTATTGAGCGCATGTTGCAAGCGACGCGGGCGAAGCACATCATTCTTTCTTACAGTTCCGGCGGGCGCGCTACAGCGGAAGAATTGAACGAGGTCATTAACTCCGCCGGAAATTTAATTGAAGCCATCGAGATTGACTATCGCAAAAATGTAATGGCCGGGATGCGTTGGACCAACGAATGGGTAAGCGAAGCTGAAACACCGAATAGAGAATTCTTGTTTTTAATTGAAAAATAGAAGCGCCGCAGCCGTGCCGCGGCAGTGGCGCATTGAATGGCCCGGCGCGAGCCAATTTTAAAGGATCAAAACTGAAACCTCAACCTCAAGGCCAATATGAATTCAAACCGGGATAAAATAGGGATTGCCCCCTTTACAGCTTCTCAGATCGCCGAACGAGTCCAGGGCGAAGTGCTGGGCGACGGATCAACCGCGTTGACGGGATTTGCGTCGGCCGACCAGGCCCGGGCCGGCGACCTCACTTTTGCCGATACGGCGGAATATTTCGCGGCGGCGGAACAAAGCGCCGCGGCGGCGATTTTGGCGCCGGGCGGTTTCACCCCGACGAAGAAGGTGGTGATTCGGGTGCCGAACGCGCGGGTGGCGGTGGCCAGATTGCTGCCCGTTTTTTTCCCGCCGGACCAGCATCCGCAAGGCATTCATCCGAGCGCGAACATTGACCCTTCGGCCCGGGTTGACGCCACGGCGCATCTCGGGCCCAACTGCGTGGTCGGCGCCCGCGCGCAGATCGGCGCGCGAACGGTTTTGATGGGCGGGAATCATGTCGGACGCGATTCCAGCCTGGGCGAGGATGTCTGTTTGTTTCCCAACGTGGTCCTTTATCCCCGGACCGTCATCGGGCATCGCGTGGTCATTCACGCAGGGACGGTGATCGGCTCCGACGGTTATGGTTATGTTTTCGACGAGGGCCGGCATCGCAAGGTGTTGCAGGTGGGCAACGTCATCATTCACGACGATGTGGAGATTGGCGCCAATGCGGCGATTGATCGCGCCGCGCTGGGGTCCACCGTGATTGGCGCGGGAACGAAGATTGATAATCTTGTCCACGTGGCGCACAACGTGGTGATGGGCCGTCATTGTCTGGTCATGGGCCAGGTGGGATTTGCGGGGAGCACGCAGCTTGGGGATTATGTGATCATCGCGTCGCAATCCGGCATCGCGGGGCATTTGAAGCTCGGCCATCAAGCGGTGGTGGGGGCGAAATCCGGGGTGATGCGTGACATTCCGGACGGCGGAAAAGTGCTGGGCATCCCGGCGGCGCCCGACAAACAGGCGAAGCGTCAAATGATCGCGGTGCAGCAATTGCCGGAAATGGTTCATCGCCTGCGTGAACTGGAAAGGCAGGTCACGGAGCTGGCGGCAAAACTGGGTGGTCAGGCGTGAAGCGGTGCAGTGTGGACACCGAACAACAAATGTTAAAAAAAGTGGTGAGTGGCGGGGGAAGGGAGGAATGAAGAAGGTAGAAGGAAGAATGCAGAAGGGGAAATAACGCGGCTTTCCGCCGAGAGCCGCCACTCATGAAATGGGAAAGTGCTGTCGGATTTTGGGGATTCAATTAAATTGGAGGCTGTGTCTGAAACGCTGGTGGTCAATGAGATTTATTTGAGCCTGCAGGGGGAAAGCACCCTGGCGGGGTTGCCGTGCGTGTTTGTGCGGCTCACGGCGTGCGACCTGCGGTGTTCTTATTGCGATACGGCATACGCCTTTACGGAAGGAAAAAAAGCGACGGTGGAGGAGGTGCTGGCCCGGGTCAGAAAACTGGCCGAACGGTTTGCCGAGGCGAAGGATGGAAGCGGTTCGAGGCTGCCGCTGGTGGAACTGACGGGAGGCGAGCCGTTGTTGCAGAAAAATTCGCTGGAGCTGATGCGACAGTTGTGCGACGAGGGTTTTACCGTGCTGATCGAGACGAGCGGGGCGCATGACATTTCGCCAATCGATGCGCGGGTGCGGCGGATCATGGATTTGAAATGCCCGTCCAGCGGCGAGGCGGGGAAAAATCGTTTTGAAAATATGCCGCATTTGAAAGCGACGGACGAAATCAAATTTGTCATCGGCACGGAGGAGGATTATGAGTGGGCAAAGGAGCAGATCGCGAAGTTTGGCCTGGAACAGATTTGTCCGCTGCTGTTTTCCTGGGTGCAGCCGCTGGCGCCGGAACAGCAGCATCCAGCGCTGAAGAAGGTCCCGTCCGGGCTGAGGCCGATTTCGCGTCGCGAACTGGCGGAGAAAATCATTGCGGACGGATTGCCGGTGCGGTTCCAGGCGCAATTGCACAAAATCATCTGGCCGGCGGAACAACGAGGGGTTTAACCGGATATTTCGCAACGCGGCTAACGCCGTAACCAAATTTTTAACCACGGATGGGCACGGATAAACACGGATTTGAAGATGAAAATAAAAGCTTTTGCAGCGTAAAATTTTACTAAAAATGCACGGTGTTTTGTTATAGTACGATAATGTCATGGAACGCCGACAAACCGGAGCGCCGACATGTTGGCGGCTTGGGACTTTCGGATGCCAAAGCCGGTTGCAAACCGGCGCTCCGGTCCCGTGGTTTATTAATCAAATGAAAACGAATGAAGTTCTTGACCTGCTGCGCGAATATGAATCGCGAAATGTAATTTTCACGGAGGCGGACGGGTCGTGGCCGATTGTGTGGGAGCGGACGAAGGGGGTGGTGGTGGAGGACGCGGAGGGGAAAAAGTACGTGGACCTGACGGCGGCGTTCGGGGTGGCGGCGGCGGGGCACGCGAACCCGGCGGTGGTCAAGGCCGGACAGAAGCAAATGGGGGAATTGCTGCACGCGATGGGCGATGTACACCCGCACGCGCGCAAGGCGGGGCTGGCGCGGGAATTGAGCCGGATCACTTTTGAGCGATGGGGCAACAAGACCGGCAAAACGATTTTTGGCAGTTCGGGTTTTGAGGCGGTGGAGGCGGCGCTGAAGACGTCGCTGCTGGCGACGGGACGGCATGGGGTGATTGCCTTTGCCGGCGGCTATCACGGCCTGGGTTACGGGACGCTAAACGTGACGCACCGGGATTTTTTCCGGCGGCCGTTTCATCCGCAACTGCGCGAATTCGGAAATTTTGCGTCGTTTCCGAAGCGGAAGGCGGATTTGGCGACGGTGGAATTCCAGATCCGGAATTTTTTCCGGCGGGGACGGATCGGGGCGATTTTGGTGGAACCGGTGCAGGGGCGGGGGGGCATCAACGTGCCGCCGCCGGAATTTCTGCCGTTGCTGCGGAAGTTGTGCGATGAATTTGGCGCGCTGCTGATTGCGGACGAGATTTACACCGGGTTTGGGCGCACGGGAAAATGGTTTGCCTGCGAGCATTTCGGGGTGACGCCGGACTTGATCTGCCTGGGCAAGGCGCTAACGGGCGGGTTCCCGCTGTCGGCCTGCGTGGGGCGCGCGGACTTGATGAATGCCTGGCCGGCATCGCACGGGGAGGCGGCGCATACGAGCACGTTTCTGGGGCATCCGGTGGGCTGCGCGATGGCGCTGGCCCAAATCGCCGAGATTACCCGATTGGAATTGCCGGTGGCGGCGGCGGAATTGGGAAAGGCGCTGCTGGAACAGTTGGCGTCGCTCCAAAACGCGAAATCCAAGCTCCAGGTTTCAAGCCGCGGGCTGGGGCTGTTGGCGGGGGTGGAACTAAATTTGCCGGACGGGAAGCCCGCGACGGCAGAGACGTTTGCGATCATCAAGGAAATGTTGCGGCGGGGGTACATTTTGCTGGCGGAAGGCGAGCACGGGAATGTGATCAGCTTTACGCCGCCGTTGACGATCACCCAGGCGCAATTGACGAAGGCGGTGGGCGAATTGAAAAAGGTTTTGACTGAGAAATGACGAGCACTCCATGAACCCCAGGGACCCTCACCTCACCCTGAACCTCAGGGGACAAGAAGGGTGGGCAGATATAATTCTCACCCCTCACCCTCAATCCCTCTCCCCGTTGAGGGGAGAGGGAAGTCGCGATTGGACGCGTCAAGGAACTTT
>JBKQUF010000202.1:0-7624 GCA_052140285.1 Limisphaerales bacterium
ACCGCAAGATCATCACCGTGGAAGACCCGGTGGAATATATCCTGGCCGGCATCAACCAGGTGCAGGTCAGCGAGACCGTCGGGTTGACCTTTGCCGCCGCGCTCCGGTCGATCCTGCGCCAGGCGCCGAACGTGATCATGATCGGTGAAATTCGCGACTTGGAGACGGCCTCGATTGCCATCAATGCCTCGCTCACCGGCCATTTGGTATTCTCAACGCTGCACACGAACGACGCGCCCAGCGCGGTGACCCGTTTGATTGACATCGGCGTGAAGCCATTCCTCGTGGCCTCGTCCACCCGGTGCTTGATGGCGCAACGCCTGGTGCGAAAGATTTGCAAGAAATGCGGCGAGCCATACCAGGCGACCGAGCAGGAATGCCAGGCCCTCGGCCTGACGCCGGACGTTTTGAAGACCGCCAACCTTATGAAAGGCCGCGGCTGCGCCAATTGCTCCAACACCGGCAACCGGGGTCGTATGGGTATTTTCGAGATTTTTAACATCGACGATGAAGCCCGGAAGTTGATTTACGACAAGGTCTCGTCCTCGGTCTTGCGCGCCCGCGCCCGCGAAATGGGCATGCGCACCTTGCGCGAAGACGGCATCCGCAAAGTGCTCGCCGGCCTGACCACGCCCGACGAAGTCATCCGGGCCACGGTGGGCGACGATTTATAAAGCGGTGATTCGAGAATTTCAGGCAATTTTACGATATTAGATTATGTCCTATTCGATGTCAGATTTGTTGCAGTTGACCGTGTCGGAAGGCGCGTCCGATTTGCATATCCGCGTGGGCACCGCCCCCGTGATCCGCGTCCATGGTATTTTGCACCGTGTCGAAGGCCCGACCCTGACGCCCGAGGACAGCGAAGAGTTGATGCGGAGCATCACCTCCGAGGAACACATCCAGAGCACCCGCGAGCGCGGCGGCGCCGACTTCGGGTTCGCCTTCGGCGACGCGGCGCGGTTTCGTGTCAGCGTGTTCAAGGAGAAGGGAAATTTCGCGCTGGTGCTGCGCCAAATCCCCAGCAAGTTGCTGACCATGGAGCAGATCGGCGTCCCTCCCAGCGCCAAGGAATTGCTTTACAAGCCCCGCGGCCTTGTTTTGGTCACCGGCCCGACCGGCTCCGGCAAGACGACGACCCTGGCCTCGATGCTCAACATCATCAATGAGGAACGCGAGGAAGCGCACATCATCACCATCGAGGACCCCATTGAATATTATCACCGGCATAAAAAGGCGCTGGTGACGCAGCGCGAGATTGGCGTGGACGTGCCGAATTTCGCCGAGGGCCTGCGCCGCGCCTTGCGGCAGGACCCGGACATCATCCTGGTCGGTGAAATGCGCGACTTGGAAACGATCGAAGCGGCCATCACCGCCGCGGAAACCGGGCACTTGGTTTTCGGCACGCTTCATACCACCGGCGCCGCCAAGACCATTGATCGTATCACCAACGCCTTTCCGACCAACCAGCAGGAAATGGTGCGCATCCAGCTTTCCACCGTCATGCAGGCGGTCATTTCCCAATTGTTGATTCCGCGGGTTGACAAGCCCGGCCGGGTGGCGGTATTTGAAATCATGGTCAATACCCCGTCCATCGCCGCCCTCATCCGCGATAACAAAACGTTCCGCATCCAGTCCGACATCCAGACGGGCGCCAAGTTCGGCATGGTGACGCTCGATTCCTTTCTGATTGATAAATATCTACAGGGCATGATTGCGCGCGAGGAAGTGGTGACCAAGGCGCAGGACCCCACCACCATCCTGGCGAAGCTCCAGGAACTCGAAATGGCGCAGACCCAGACCAAACCAAAAGCCGCCTGATCCCATGCCCGAAGAAATCTCCAATCCATTGTTGGCTCTGATCCGCAACCAGGGAATGATCGACGACTTGCAATACGAGGAAGTCGTCGGCGAGTTGAAGCGCAGCAACGCCCCGGTCACCCAGGTGCTTCAGGATTTCGGGATCATGAAGCTGGAGGACATTCTGCATGTCATCAGCACCAATATCGGGGCCGAGGTCGTCTCCCTCAAAGACGTTCAGATTTCCCCGGATACACTGCAACTGGTGCCCGCCAAGGTGGCGCGGATGTACCATTGCCTGCCCGTGGGCACCAGCAATGGCACGGTCCAAATTGCGCTGGCCGATCCCCTCGACCCCGCCAAGCCCGACGAAATCCAATTCGCCATCAAGCGCGACGTCCAAATTGTCGTGGCCGACCCGGATGAAATTGAAAAGGCGATTGAACGGCTTTACGGGCAGGATGACAGCGCCAGCAGTTTTTCCGACATCCTGAAGGAAATCGATGCCGATAAGAACCTCACCCGCGAGGTGGCGGATGCGGACATCGACGACCGCGCGGCCGAAGCCCTGGCGAACGAGGCCCCGATCGTGAAATTTGTCAGCCTGGTCCTGCAACAAGCCATCCAGGACCGGGCGAGTGATATTCATTTCGAACCGTTCGAGACGGAGTTCCGCATCCGCTACCGCGTGGACGGCGCGCTCTACGAAATGGCGCCGCCGCCCAAGCAACTGGCGCTCCCGGTGATTTCGCGTTTGAAAGTCATGGCGGGATTGAACATCTCCGAACGCCGCCTGCCGCAGGACGGTCGCATCGCCCTCAATATTTTGAATCGCCAGGTCGATTTGCGCATGTCCACCCTCCCGACCCAATTCGGCGAATCCGTCGTGCTGCGCGTCCTGGACCGTTCCGCGGTGAACCTTGAGATTGAATCGCTCGGCTTTCCCAAATACGTCTATGATTTCGTCACCGAAGTCATCCAGCGCCCGAACGGCATCTTTGTGGTGACCGGGCCGACGGGTTGCGGCAAAACCACGACGC
Source organism: Limisphaerales bacterium (assembly GCA_052140285.1). Classification (GTDB taxonomy): domain Bacteria; phylum Verrucomicrobiota; class Verrucomicrobiia; order Limisphaerales; family UBA11358; genus UBA11358. The sequence continues at coordinate 2,841 of JBKQUF010000202.1, forward strand.
TCTACTCCGCCTTGCGCCGGGTGAATACCATCGATTCCAAATTGCTCACGGCCGAGGACCCGGTGGAATACGACATCGATGGCATCATGCAGGTGGCCATCAATGAGGCCCTGGGCATGACCTTTGGAAAAGCGTTGCGCTCGTTTTTGCGCCAGGACCCGGACATCATCATGGTGGGTGAAATGCGCGACCTGGAAACCGCGCAGATTTCCATCCAGGCCTCCCTGACGGGCCATTTGGTTTTGAGCACCCTGCACACCAACGACGCCTCCGGCGCCGTCACCCGGTTGGTGGACATGGGGGTGGAACCGTTCCTGATTTCCTCCACGCTCATGGCCGTGCTCGCGCAACGCCTCGTCCGCACCATCTGCAAGAACTGCCGCACGCCGTTCGAGCCGACCGAGTCCCAATTGGAATTGCTCAATCTCTCGCCCCATGATCTGGGCGACAAGGTTTTTCACTATGGCCGCGGCTGTTCCACCTGTAATGACACCGGATACAAGGGCCGGAAGGGGATTTTTGAGTTGCTCGTGGTCGGCGACCCCATCCGGACCTTGATCAATGAGCGCTCCCCCACCGTGGTCATGCGGCAAAAAGCGGTGGAACTTGGCATGGTGAGCTTGCGCGATGACGGTTTGCGTAGTATTTTCGACGGAGACACAACCATTGAAGAAGTCGTCAAATATACCTGACGCTGACGCTTATGCCTAAATTCGATTATGTAGCTCTGGACAATCGCGGCAAGGAAACCAAGGGCAGCATTGAAGTCGCCACGCAAAACGAGGCGATTGGCCGCGTTAAGGAAATGGGGCTTTTCCCGACTAAAATCATCGAGGCCGACAAGGTTCTGGAGAAAGGCAAAAAGGCCAAGGCCAAACCCGCCAAAGCCGGCAAAGCCGGCAAAAAAGGCGGCGCGATGAGCATCGAGCTTAAGATTCCCGGTTTTGGCGGGAAGGTGAAGCCGAAGGTCTTGACGACTTTTACCCGCCAGTTGGCGACGCTCGTGGATGCCGGTCTTCCTCTTCTCCGCGGACTGCGGGTGTTGGAAAAACAGGAACGCAATGTCACCTTGAAAAGGATTCTCGGCGAGTTGGCCCTGTCCATTGAGGGCGGCAGCACCTTTTCGGAAGCGTTGGCGCAGCATCCCAAGGTTTTTAACCGCCTTTTCGTGAACATGGTCAAAGCCGGCGAACTGGGCGGCGTGTTGGAAGTCGTCTTGAAACGCCTGGCCGAGTTTTCCGAAAAGGCCCAAAAAATCAAGGGCAAAGTCAAGGCCGCCATGTTCTACCCGATCGCCGTCATGATCGTGGCGGTCGGGATCATGGTGTTGCTGATGGAGTTTGTCGTGCCGCGCTTCAAGGACGTTTTCGCCGGGATGGGTTTCAAATTGCCGTGGTTTACCACCTTTGTCATGTCCATCAGCGATGTCGTCCGCTTGCATTTCGTGTCCACCATCATCGGCCTCGCGATTTTTCTCGTGATCTTCGTGCTGCTCAAGAACAAGACCAAATCCGGCCGATACGCTTGGGACCTGTTCAAGCTGAGATGTCCGCCAACCGGCCAGGTCATCACCAAAGTTGCCATTTCGCGTTTTACCCGCACCCTCGGCACCCTCGTCAGCAGCGGTGTCCCCATCCTTCAGGCCTTGACGATTGTCAGGGAGACCGCCGGCAATGTCATCATCAGCAACGCGGTGCTAAAAGTCCATGAAAGCGTCAAGGAAGGCGAAACCATCACCGCCCCCCTCGAGGGTTCGGGCGTGTTTCCCCCGATGGTGGTCAGCATGGTGGACGTTGGCGAACAGACTGGCGCCATGCCGGAAATGCTTCTGAAAATCGCCGACAATTACGACGAAGAAGTGGACAACGCCGTGTCCGCCATGACTTCGCTTCTGGAACCCATCATGATTGTTTTCCTGGCGGTCATTGTCGGAAGCATCGTTATTGCCATGTTCCTGCCATTGATCCAGATGATTACGAACTTGAGCAGTGACAACGGCGGTAGCTAATAATTGCTTGCCAAAAGCGGTTTTTTTGCGCAAAAGGTTGAAAAACCATTGACAAAAGCCGTGCCATTGTGTAAATACAAAGTAAAGACATTGCATGGGCGAATTATTTACAATTAATCCTCTATGGAGTTCGATTGGAATCATCCGCCTTTTGAAATGGATAGCTCTTTGACTCAACGAGAAATTGAAGAATCATTTGAAGACCCGTTTGCCATCCGGCTCCTGCCGGACTCCTCAAGGTTTTCCGTGCAGGCCCGGTTCTTCAACCTCGGAATGTCCGCCGGCAGCATCGGCATCTTTAGCGTTTATCGCACCAACGGACGATTGATCCGGGTCTTGCTGGCCCGGGTATTTGAACCGGAAGAACGATTTTTTTACCAGCGCAAGATGGACCAGACGTTGCAGGGGTGAGTGCCGCGCAGGGCGCGGAAGGCGCTGGTGAGTCCGCAGTATTCGGTCAGCCATGAGAACTTTTGCCAACTGGGATGAAGTGCCGCTCTTCGACAGCGAAGAAGCCGAGGCGGGTTTTTGGTCCGAGAACCGCCCGGCCTTGCGGTTGATGGAAGGCGCCACGTCCGGCAGCGCCGAATCGTCGGAATCGGTCACCATCACTTTGCGGATGGACCCGCGGATGCTTGCCCGCATCAAACGGCTGGCGCGCTCGCGGTATTTGAATTATCAGAGCATGATCAAGCAATGGTTGAGCGAACGGATGGAAGACGAATTGAGAGAAAGATAAAAATTAAAAAAGCGCGATGAAATTACAATCTCCAGAGACACGTTGTCAGCGGCGGACCGGCCTCCCGGCGGGCGGGGAAAATCATGCCCTCTCTTCCTTGTCACCCGTGGCTTGCCGCGCCTTCTCCCTCATCGAGTTGCTAACCGTCATCGCCATCATCGGCGTCCTGGCCGCGTTCCTCCTCACCGTCACCGCCGGGGTGAAAAAGACCAAATACATCAACACCGCCTCCGCGGAGATGCAGAGGATTGAAACCGCGTTGGATAATTATAAAGCCCGGTACGGCGCTTATCCTCCCTCCGGCACCAATGTTTTGGTCAACCCGCTTTACTACGAGCTGGTGGGCACCACAAACAGCAATGGACATTTCACCACCGTGGATGGCAGCGAGAATGCCAGCCCCGCCTTTTTTTACGAGAGCGGTTTCATCAATTGCAGCAAGCCCGGCGCCGGCGGCGAGAATGGCCCCGCGGCGGAAGATTTCCTTCCCGATTTGAAACCCAACCAGATCGGCGTTATCACCAACACCAGCCAAACCAATTGTCTCCTGGTCGTTTCCGTGGGCGGACCCGATCCGGGATACGGGCCGGGGATGGGATTGAATACCTGGCGCTATTTATGTCCCGGAACCAATAATCCCAACTCCTACGACCTCTGGGTCCAGCTCTCCATCAACGGCAAGCATAATCTCGTTTGCAACTGGAATTCCAAAGTGCAAATCAACAGCCCGTACCCGTGAACGCCCGACCCTCACCTCACCCTGACCCTCTCCCCTCCCATCAGAATGGGAGCGGAGAGGGAATAAAAAGCGAATGCCAGCGGTCGCTTGACAGTCCGGTCGGCCGGCAATGTATTGCGGTGGATTGGCGGGATTGCGCGTGGCGGCCGCGCATTGAAGTTTTGGCGCACCCGCGCACTGCCTTGGCGCGCCGGCTTGCAGCCGGTTTTGAACGTCGCTTGGCGCCCGGATTTATGGAAAATAGCCGATTACAAATCGGCGCTCCGGCCTTTCGCGGTGCAGTGTCAAGATCCGCCCCTCGCCGGACGTGGCTGCAAAACCGCCTTGCTTCCCGCCGTTTGCCCCGCAATCCCAATTGTCTCTTTTCAAAAACCATGAAGACCCGGTTGCCCGCCTCCCGACGACGTTTATGAAAAGCTCATATACGATTCTTGTATTCATCTTCCTGCTCGCAAATTGTTTCGGGCAGCCGGCCCTGCGTGGGAGCGCCAACAAGTATTCTGGCACGGACCCGGCTGCTTCGTCACCGGTTTTTTCGTACCCCACCAACGCAACGCTGAAATGGTATCTGACATTCCCTGCCGAGATCCATAATGCAAATCTTTCCTTGTCACCAAACGGCACTTTGTACGTCACTACTTGTATCGACGATACTGTCAACGCGCTCAACACCACACTGGTAAAAACCAATGACCCAAACTATCCCTCTCCGGCAGATTTTTTGGAATGGTCAGGCTTTGGGCCAGGGGGTGACGAAGGTGACTCGACACCGGAAATTGGTAGTGATGGAACAATTTACGATCAAATTAATCTAGGTTTCTCAGATGGATATTTAGCCGCTGCTAATCCAACCAATGGGCAACCATTATGGGTTTTTGAAGGCGGGAACGGCGATTTTGCCATCGGCATGACCGGGGTTATTTATAGCTGTGACAACAATGATGTTTATGCCCTCACAAACGCCTTTGGTTTCACCAATTCCTATGTGTTGACCAACACTCTTTATCCATACAACACCTATATCCTTTCCTGCACAAATGTCGGGATTAAATGGTTTTACTCTCAATACCAAATTGGAGGCAATATGTGTGTCGGCTCGGACGGGACGCTTTATGTAGTCGCAGTCAATAATCTGGTCTCGTTCAATCCTACTAACGGTGTTGTGAATTGGACTGCTCCTCACTTGCTTAGCCGGGAATACCGATTCCATTGAGGATAGCGAGCATCATCTCTTCCTCGATCATGCCGGGAGGAGCTGGCTGTAAACGAAACGGCTGATCTTCGGGTGCGAGTTGAGT
>JBKQUF010000203.1:0-7326 GCA_052140285.1 Limisphaerales bacterium
AAATCAGTTTTCCAGCGGGCATTTCGACAGTTTGGCATCCCGGCTGCTGTGGAAAACAACAAAACAAAGTCTGAATCGCTCACATCGCTTTTCATGCGCATGTTATTTACTTGGTGGAACTTACAACTGTCGCGCCGGAGCGGAGCGGAGGCGATCAGGGTGAGATTTCCCCGAATGATTCGCGCTTTGAACCCCCGAAGTCCCCTGACGCATCCAATCGTGACCTCCCTCTCCCCTCAACGGGGAGAGGGATTGAGGGCGAGGGTTGAGTATTATATCCGCCCGTTCTTCTTGTCCTTGAGGTTCATAGGGAGCTTCGACCTCCAAGAATGGACGTGCATCGGGGCCATGAACCCCGAATTTTCCCAAGTCCGACGATTGTGACTTCCCTCTCCCCTTCACGGGGAGAGGGATTGAGGGTGAGGGGTGAGAAGGATCTCCGCCCGCCCTTCTTGTCCCCCGAGGCTCATGGAAAGGCCATTTTTCAACTGCATCGTTCCGGCTTAGGCATTAGTCATTACGCCAAGTGTTCTCCGCCTTTCGAATTCCGCATTTTATGTTTCCCAGCAACATTACACTTTGTCCGTTCCATGCTTAAATCGTACCGATGAAAGCCAGCGCAAACAAACTGGAGACCGGCGGGGGTGGCGCAGCCGTCCCGGCTGCGAGTTTTCGCAGCGTCCCGCTGCAAGGCCGCCACGTGGTTGGAATCGCGCGGCGAGACGCCGCCAAACTGTACCCGTCCACGCCCTCCTCTCATTGCCGCGCTACGCCTTTTGCGCGAATTTGCGTGAATTTGCGTGTTTTTGCGCCTATGAACCAAAAACGAACCCATTACCCACATTTTTGTTTTGTGCTTTGCCCGTTTTCCCCAAATCAACTCGCTTTTTCCCGTCTTGAACTTTATTTTCCCCGAATGTCTTTGTTACAGAATTCTTTGGCCCATCCCGACCGGTTTGTCCGCCGCCATATCGGGCCGAATGCCCATGAAACCCGCCAGATGCTCGGCCTCCTCGGCTTCCAAACATTGGAGGTACTCGCCGATGCCGCCGTGCCCGGAAAAATCCGGCTGGCTAAGAAAATAAATCTGCCGCCCGCCAAAACCGAATTTGAAGCGCTTGCCGAACTCCGGCGCATCGCGTCCGCCAACATGGTCTTCCGCTCCTTCATCGGCCAGGGCTACTACGATTGCATCACGCCGCCGGTCATCCAGCGGAACGTGCTGGAAAATCCGGGCTGGTACACCCAGTACACGCCCTATCAGGCCGAAATTTCCCAGGGCCGCCTCGAAGCCTTGCTGAATTTCCAGACCATGGTCTCCGACCTGACCGCGATGGACATCGCCAACGCCTCGTTGCTTGATGAATCCACCGCCTGCGCCGAAGCCATGATGATGAGTCACCGTCTCAAAAGCGCCGATGGACGCAACGTTTTCTTCATCTCCGAAAATTGCCATCCCCAAAACATTGAAGTGGTCCGCACGCGTGGCGCGGCTCTCGGCGTGGAGATTGTCGTCGGCAACCATGAAACCTTTTTGTTCACCGACAAGGTTTTTGGCGCCCTGGTGCAATATCCCGACACCTTCGGGGAAATCCATGACTATTCCGGCCTCGCGCAAAAAGTCCACGCCGCCGGCGGCATGTTGACCGTCGCCACCGATTTGCTGGCGCTCACGCTCATCAAGCCGCCGGGTGAATTTGGCGCGGACATTGCCGTGGGCAGCGCCCAGCGCTTTGGCGTGCCGCTCGGTTACGGCGGGCCGCACGCCGCGTTTTTCGCCACGCGCGATGAATTCAAACGTCAGATGCCCGGCCGCCTCGTCGGCGTTTCCAAGGATACGCGCGGCAAACCCGCGCTGCGCCTCGCTCTCGGCACCCGCGAACAACACATCCGCCGCGAGAAAGCCACCAGCAACATCTGCACCGCCCAGGCCCTCCTTGCCAACATGGCATCGCTCTATGCCTGTTATCACGGGCCGGAAGGTTTGAAGGGAATTGCGGAGCGGGTCCATCGGTTGACCGGCATCCTTGCCGCCGCGCTGGAGGCCAGTGGCCACCATGTCGCCAACAGGCATTTTTTCGACACGATCCGCATCGAGCCGGCCAATAAATCAGCGGTCGATGTTTTGAAAGCCGCCGGAAAACAACAGATGAATTTCCGGGTTATTGGTGAAAAGTCCCTCGGCATCTCGCTCGACGAAACGACGAGTCTCGATGACCTGGCAAAAATTCTCCAGGTTTTTAACGATGGCAAATCAATTGATTTGGCCGCCCCCGCCCATGATTCAAAATTCGAACTTCGGACATCGAAATTTTTGATCCATAAAGTCTTCAACAGTTGCCATTCCGAAACCGAAATGCTCCGCTACATCAAGCGGCTCGAATCCCGCGACCTCTCGCTCACCGCCTCGATGATCCCGCTCGGTTCCTGCACCATGAAGCTCAACGCCGCGGCGGAAATGTTCCCAATTTCCTGGCCGGAATTTGCGAAGATCCATCCCTTTGCTCCGCTCTCGCAGGCGCGCGGCTATCAAATTCTTTTCCAGAATTTGGAGGATTGGCTGGAGCAATGCACCGGGTTCGTGGGCATTTCGCTGCAACCCAACGCCGGTTCGCAGGGCGAATACACCGGGTTGCTGGTCATCCGCGCGTATCACCACTCGCGCGGCGAGGCCCATCGCCATGTCTGCCTTATTCCCACCTCGGCGCACGGCACCAATCCCGCCAGCGCCGCCATGGCCGGGATGAAAATCGTCGCCGTCGCCTGCGACGCCAACGGCAACATTGATCTCGCGGACCTCCGCGCCAAGGCTGAATCGCACACGAAAGAACTGGCCTGCCTGATGGTCACCTATCCGAGCACGCACGGGGTTTTCGAGGAGACCATCCGCGGGATTTGCGACTTCATCCATGCCAACGGCGGCCAGGTCTATATGGACGGCGCCAACCTCAATGCCCAGGTGGGTCTGACCTCGCCCGGCTTCATCGGCGCGGACGTTTGCCACCTGAATTTGCACAAAACGTTTTGCATCCCCCACGGCGGCGGCGGTCCCGGCGTCGGCCCCATCGGCGTGGCCAAACATCTCGTTCCCTTTTTGCCCGGCCACCCCATTTTCACGTCGCGCCTCGGACATAAACATTCCAAAAAACATATCGGCCCCGTCGCCGCCGCGCCGTGGGGCAGCGCCGGCATCCTGCCCATTTCCTGGATGTACATCGCCATGATGGGCGCCGACGGCCTCACCGAGGCGACCCAATACGCCATCCTCAACGCCAATTACATTTCCAAACGGCTGGAGAATCATTTTCCCACGCTTTATCGCCGCAACGGCCTCGTGGCCCACGAATGCATCCTGGACCTCCGCGCCTTCCATCAGGTCACGGCCGAGGACGTTGCCAAACGTTTGATGGATTACGGTTTTCACGCGCCAACCCTCTCCTGGCCGGTCGCCGGCACCTTGATGGTGGAACCGACCGAGAGTGAATCGAAATATGAACTCGACCGCTTCTGCGACGCGATGATCGCCATCCACGCCGAGATGACCGCCGTCGAGAATGGGACCGCCGACGCGAAAAATAATCTGTTGAAAAACGCGCCGCACACCGCCGATCAGGTGGCCGGCAACCAATGGGACCGTCCCTATTCCCGGGAGCAGGCCGCCTTTCCGGCAGCCAATCTCCACGAATCCAAATTCTGGCCGCACGTCTCCCGCGTGGACAACGTCTTCGGCGATCGCAACCCCGTTTGCTCCTGCGCCGGAATGGAAAATTACACCGCGTAAAATCCGACCCCGGAAATTCCGCGGGAAAGAAAATGGCAATGGATGGTTAGCGCGATTTGACATCGTGAGCCATGCTTTCTTGGCCAATAATTCGAGCGCCTATGAAAATCACTGATTTGCTTTTGGCGGAACACGCCGTCTTTCATAACCTTTTCGATCACATCGAGAAAACCGTTCCCCGGCTTAAATCATTGGGCGAAATCAAATTGTTGGGATCGTTGCTGGACGCCGTCACGCGTCCCCATGCCAAAACCGAGGACGACCTGTTGATGGGGCCGCTCGAACACAGCCTCGCCCAAATCGGCCAGAGCGAAACCTTTCACGAAGAGCACGAGGAAATCGATACCATGCTCGCCGCGGTGCAGAAAGCCCGCGATTTCAAGCAGGCCCGCCTGCTCCTGCTCCAGGCCATCCAGTTTTCACGCGAGCATTTCGACAAGGAGGAGCGCATCGTTTTCCCGCTGGCGGAGGAGTTGTTAAAGAACAAGACTCTGGTGGAACTCGGTGAAGAATGGAAAAAACGGCGCGAGGTGGTCAACGCCAAGGTGGCGGCTCACAAACTCGTTGCAGAGTGGCATTCACTGCCGCAACTAGCGCACTGACACGGGCCGGCAGTGGAAAATCCGACGGCGCCTCCAGCGTGTAACTTTGCCGCGTTTTTTTCGTGATTAAATAAAATGCCTCCGGCCACTCCGGGCGGTCCTTCGGCTGGATGTTCGGACGCACGATTCCGTTCTGCGCCGGACGGCCCTCGATCAATTCCGACCGGTCAATCGGACACACTTTTTCCACCGCCTCAATCATCGCTTCCGCATACGAGGTCCGTCCATCGGGATTCTGCTCGTACAAATAAAAGCCGTGCGATTCCCAGTCTTCGTGCAACATCAGGCACACGTCAAAGGGCGGCTGTTTCTCCAGCCAGACGATGTGCGCCCGGATCTCGTCCGCGACGGGATTCAAGTAGCCGCGATTCAGATCAATGCCTTTGGCGTTCGCCCGCGTGTTCAACTTGAAGCCGATGGGATTCAGGCACGGGCAAAGCCATAATTCCAAACCTCCCGGCCACGCATCGTCTTGCAACAACCTCAACGCCGCCAGCGGCCCCGCCGGCTCGTCGCCGTGGATCCCCGTCGATAGGTAAATCCGCTTGACCTTTTGTCCACCGTTCCCGGCGCGGTGCAACGCCAGCAGTCTGAATTCACTGTTCGCGTAGAAAACCTCGCGGTCCCAGCCGTGTTGTTGCGCCGCCACTTCGACTTCACATTGGACGGCGTGAATATCAATCGTTTCACCCAGATAACTGCCCAGATTTTTTCCTAGTTTCTGCACGCGCAGAATTTCAGGCAACGGACAAAGATCGCAAAGCAAAATCTGTCATTTTTCCGCCGCCAGATGCCGCGCCTGGCGTTTCAAGGAGGCGCCGGAATGGCGCGGCGCGCTTGGCCCTGTTTCCGGGAGGAATTCCCTGAGAAATGACGGTTTGTCGTGTCGCCCGCCGCGCTGGTAATCGTTCCACAGCGCTTCGGCCACCGGTTGCGCGTCCAATGGAATCTCGGTCGTCAGATATTCAAACAACCATTCCATCAACCTCGCCAAAGCAATGCCATCGGTGCGTCCGGCGCGCGCCTGCAACCATTCGCTGAACCGCATGAAGGAATCGAACGGCGATGGTCTGCCGGAACTTCGCCCCGCCGGACTCCAGAGCAGGGGAGTGGTCGCCACAAAATTGCCGCTATTGCCGGCTAAATCCCAGTAGCGCGCAAAACGCCGCAGCTTTTGCATCGTCGCAAAATCAATCAGCTTGTTCTGAAGGATTTCGTAGGGCGGATGCGGATTGTAAACCATCCGCCATTCCGCATCATGGCGGACAATCGGCGTGCCGCGGAGCCGTTTGAGAATGCCCACCTGGATTTCCTGCGGACGCAACGCCACCAATCTGTCGAACCCGGACGCAAAACTTTCCACCGTTTCGCCCGGCAGTCCCACAATCAGGTCCGCATGAATATGGACACCGGTTTCATTTCGCAGAAAACGCAGGTTTTCCTCCAAGCGCTCGTAGTTCTGCTTGCGGCTGATCCGCGCGCCCACCTCCGGGTTGAACGTCTGGACGCCCACCTCGAACTGGAGCGAACCGGCGGGAAATCGCGCGATGACTTCGCGCAAGGCGTCCGGCAGCCGGTCCGGAATCATCTCGAAATGATAAAAATTGCCCGGACGATGCCGTTCCAGGAAAAATTCCAATATCGCGCGGCTGGTCGTGATGTTCAGGTTGAATGTCCGGTCCACGAACTTGAATTGCCGCACTCCGCGATCGAGCAGCCTTTGCATTTCGCCAAGGAATCGCTCCAGCGGCGCCGCCCGCACCGGAATATCGAGCGACGACAGGCAGAATTCGCAGGTGAAGGGGCATCCGCGCGACGCCTCCACGTAAATGATCCGGTGCGCAATGTCGCGCTCATCATAGAACTCATACGGCAGTTTGAGTTGCGAAAATTCCGGCGACGGCGCGGGAATGATTTTCGGGTGGGAGACGACGTAAGGAATCTCTGAATTTTTTACGGATGAATTTTTGAGACTCGTCGCCTCGTCTCCTGCCTTCAGCATTTCACCGCACACTTCCGTAAATTTCAAATCCGCCTCCCCCGTGATCACGTGGTCGGCCAATTGGACAATGGGTTGCGATTCGGTTTCATAACTGACTTCCGGTCCGCCTAGGATGACGATCACTTCCGACCGCACGCGTTTGAGCGCGGCCACCACCTCGGTCGCCTCGGCGACGTTCCAGATATAAATCCCCAGCCCGATGATTTTGGGGTTTTGCGCCAGCAAAATTTCCGCGATGTCCACCGGCCGCTGGTGGATGTCGAACTCCACCATCCGCGCGCGCGATTGCAACCCGCCCAGGTTCGCAAAGAGATAGCGCAAACCGAACGCGGCATGGATGAACTTCGCGTTGAGTGTGGTCAGGACGATGTCCGGCATCCCAATAAATTTAGCCGCGCGCGCAGGCTTTCGCAATGCGCTTAACGGGCGCGGGCCGAGGTCTGTCGCCTTGTCGATTGGCGGGGAAAGTTTTTGGCCAATTGGATCAACGGGCTGACTTTTTGGATTTTTTCCACAATATCTTCCCGGGCCAATTTTTTCGCATCGCCAACTTCATAGCTGGGAGTTCATTTTCTGAAAGTGGCAAAACCTTGGCCACGACGCAAACTCCGGTTGAGCCGCGCGATTGGCGGCGATTGAAGTGAGATGAGCGTGAGTCGCACATCCTCGGGATCTGCCTGGGGATGGCGCGCAACTACCACGGAAACATCGGCGGCAAGTTTCTTGCCCCACCGGATGGCCGCCTGTGCGTCACGACGCGATGCAATGCCTCTCACAAAACCAATCTAATGACCCGGTACAAAAACGTCGAGTGCTAACCTAACTTCCTAAAATTTTCACAAAAAGCCAATAAAAGCGCATTTGTGTAGCAAGTAATATATTCATAAATACACATATTTATCTTGCATTTATTGTTTGTGGTGGTTTATTATGTAGCTCGT
>JBKQUF010000204.1:0-12690 GCA_052140285.1 Limisphaerales bacterium
CGCCGCATGAATGGTTCGCGCCGTGGCGTTTGGGCTTGGCGCTGCTCGGATTGGATTACGAGAACGGAAGCGCCGCGCATTTTGACGTTTCATATCGTCCCACGAAGGCCATGCTGAAAAACAAGACGACGAACGCCAGGGACTTTCGCCGGATGGTCGAGCGAGACGTGGCGTGGTTTTTTCGGTTGCTGCCGCTTTGTTCCAATCTGCGGCTGTTGCTGGTCTTCGGGCCAATCGTTCGCGCGAACGGTTCAACCGAAAGTCTGGCGCAATTTTTGAGAAATAATGCGCCGCAAAACCGTTTCAAAGCGTCACCGGACGGCGGATTTTGGTCGTTCAAACATCTGGACACCGGGAAAACAATTTGTGTCCACGAAGTTTCCACGCCCGGCGAGAAGTGCATCACATGCCGAGTGGTGAAGAATCTCCATGCTCATCGTCACGAACTGCGCCGATTATTGGGTGAACGATTCAAGGAAGCCCTTTTGCCATAAATTTCCGCGCGCATGAATCCATCGAGACAAATCACCACGCCAGCCGCGAGCACCCCCCCCCGCCCCCCCGTCTCGTGTCTCGGTTTGTTGTTGCAATGTTGTTACACTCAACGCGCGTTCCGGTGCGTTTTGGTGCGCGATTCACGGCGATGCAGTGACTTGACCTTGACTTGGCGAAGATGCAGCATCGTGTGTGTTCATGGTGTCACGACGCAGGTTTACGCAGTGTCACGCAAGCCATTGAAAATCATTGGTTTGGCTTCGACCCCCTCCGTCGGCACCATCAAAATAATCAAGTTGCTTCCACCAACTCAATCCGCACTGCCTTGCCCAACGCCCGCGCCACCCGCGAAACTGTGGACAATCTCACGTCTTGCGCATGATTTTCCAGCCGCGAAATCGCCGACTTCTTCGTCTTGGTGATACGCGCCAGTTTCTCTTGCGTTACGCCGGCTTGCTCGCGCGCTTCGCGCAACATCACGCCAATTTTGAATTCCTCATAGCCCGCGTCGAAATCCCTGGCGAACGCCTTGTCATTGCGTTTCCGCCGCTCAATGTAGTTTTCCACGTCATTTTTCATTTTTGTTTTCTCCGGCTTAAATGGTCGCGCTTGCGCTGCTCCGCCAGCGCAATTTCACGCTCCGGTGTTTTTTGTGTTTTCTTCGCAAATCCATGGGTCAGGACGATCAATCCTCCTGCATCCAAAAATCCCAGCAACCGAAAGGCATCGCCGCCAAACTCGACGCGCACTTCCCATAAATCGTCCGTCCCTTCCAGTTTTTTCAAATACTGCTGCGCACCCGCGGCAGTTCTTACACCACCCGCAACACCCACATTACTTTTTGCGCCTGCTTCGCATTCAGTGAATCAAGGAACTGTTCCACCGGACATGCCGCGGCGGCCGTCCGGTAAAATTGAACTTGCCGCATTGGAGCAGGTTAACTTAATTGTGAACTCTTGTCAAATTCCATCGCTCGCCCCAAGTTGTGCGCTTGCCGCCCTCCTCTTTTTTTTCTTTCGCTTTCAGCCTTTGGGCTTCATCATTTTGTCATGGTGTTCCCCGCCATCTTCGACGCCGACTTCCAAGGAGAATTATGAAATCCCCCATTTCCCAATCGCCACAAAACGATCCGCCTGCCGTGAATCGAACGCCGATCGATCCGCGGGTCCGTATCGGTCATGTCCACCTGAAAGTCGCCGACCTCGAACGCGCGGTGCAATTTTACGGTTCGGTGCTGGGCTTTGAATTGCAGCAACGCTTCGGCGCGCAGGCGGCCTTCCTTTCGGCGGGCGGTTACCATCATCACATCGGCCTGAACACGTGGGAAAGCCTCGGTGGTTCGCCGCCGCCGCCCGGCGCGACGGGCTTGTATCATGTCGCCATTTTGTATCCCACACGGGCTTTGCTGGCCGGCGCCTTGCGGCGGGTGCTGGCCGCCGGCATTGAGCTGGACGGCGCCGCCGATCACGGCGTGAGCGAGGCGATTTACTTGCGCGATCCCGATGGCAACGGCGTGGAACTTTACCGTGACCGGCCCGAAGCGGAGTGGCCGCGTTCGGCCGACGGGGAACTGGCAATGTTTACCCTCGCGCTGGATTTGGACAGGCTGTTGCAAGAATAAGTTTGAGGTTCGGAACGAACAACGCCATGAGCCGTTCCGCGCTTGCAAGGAATGCAGTTTGATGCAAGCTTACCGAAAAAAATGAGTGCTAAATTCAAAGCCTACGCCGCCACCGCCAAAGGACAACCGCTCACTCCCTTCGAGTTCGATCCCGGTCCGCTCGGCGTCGAGCAAGTCGAGATCCGGGTCAGCTATTGCGGCATCTGTCATTCCGACCTTTCGATGCTAAACAATGAATGGGGCTTTTCCACCTATCCATTCGTGCCCGGGCACGAGGTCGTCGGCACGATTGTCGCCGCCGGCGAACGGGTCAAGCGGGTGAAGGTGGGCGACCGCGTTGGTCTCGGTTGGTTTTCGCAAAGTTGCCTGTTCTGCCCGCAATGCCTGGCGGGCGACCATAACCTGTGTGCCACCGCGGAGCAGACGATGATTGGGCGTTACGGGGGTTTCGCCGACCGCGTGCGCTGCCATTGGCTTTGGGCCAGTCCGTTGCCCGCTACTATTGATAGCACCAAGGCCGGCCCCTTGTTCTGCGGCGGCATCACTGTATTCAACCCCATTGTGCAGTGCGCGGTGCAACCGACCCAACGTGTGGGAGTGGTTGGCATTGGCGGCCTCGGCCATCTGGCCTTGCAGTTCCTCAACAAATGGGGATGCGAAGTGCTCGCCTTTACCTCCAGCGAGGCCAAGCGCCAGGACGCGCTTAGTTTCGGGGCGCACGACACCGTCAACTCGCGCGATTCCGCGCAGATGCAAAAACTGGCAGGGTCACTGGATTTCATCCTGGTCACCGCGAATGCGACGCTGGATTGGCCCGTGGTTTTGAACGCGCTGGCCCCGAAGGGACGTTTACATATTGTCGGCGCGGTACCGGAGCCGATTCCCGTGCCCGCCTTCGCCCTGTTGTCCGGTCAGAAAACCATTTCCGGTTCGCCACTCGGCAGTCCGGCAACGACGGCGAAGATGCTCGCGTTTTGCGCCCGCCACGGCATTGCGCCCACGATCGAAAAATTCCCGATGTCGCGGATCAACGACGCCTTGGAGCACTTGCGCGCGGGCAAGGCCCGTTACCGCATCGTGCTGGAAAACGATATCGGATAAAGGAACGCGCAAGGATGGTTGGACGCCTTGCCACCGGCAATTACACCAATTTGCGACCGGCCAAATCCACTGTCACGATGTCATCGGGAGTTTTGGCCTCCGCGCCATCACTGGCCGGATGGTATTCAATCCGCAGTTGCCGGGCGTTGACGATAATTCGCAAATAACCAAAATCCTGATCGTCATAACTTTCAAGCGTCACCGTACTGTCATCCGTGGACGACACTGACTGCTCCGCCGGGGTGCGCAGGGCGGGCATCCCCTTTTTGGTGAGATGATTCAGGGCGTGGCCTCCGTTGCCGCAGATTACAAAAGGCGTTTCGCGTCCGTCCTGGACCCGCGTGAACCGCTGATAATTGTGGGCGTGGCCGGACAGCACGGCATGGGGCCAGACGTCGGCGGCTTCACACGCCGCGTCAATGTCCGCCAGCATCAGCGGACTGCTGCCATGCTCGCCGGCGGAATAGGACGCTTGCGCGGCAGCCGGTGTTTGCGCGACATAGGGCGGGTGATGCACCGCAATGATGACTGCTCCCGCAAAGCCATCGCTTTCCACCCGCTTGAGTGCCGCCGTGAGAAAATCCACCTGCGCACTGCCCAGCATCTTGAACGCGGGGTCGCCCTGGTCCGAGATGATGCCCGGGTCTTCCAGGCAATTGCTGTAAACACCGAGAATCCGCACAAACGGCGCTTCCAAGGTGAAATACACGCCGGGCTGGATTTGCGCCGTCCGGGGCAGACCGCCCGCTTCTGCCGTTCGGTGAAACGGCTGGCCGGCGGCACAGAAATTTTCCAGAAACGCCTTGAGCGTGGGCGTCTGGGGAGTCAGCGGCGACACCATGCCATCGTGGTTGCCGGGAATGGCAAAGATCGGCGCCTGGTAATCCCGGTAGGCGTCATAAAACTGGTCGTAGTAATACTGGGACTCGCCGAAGCTATAAATGACGTCGCCCAAGTGGTAGAAAAACGACGGCACCTGGGTGGGGTCTGTCTCGTCAAAATCCGCCACCAATTTGTCGGCCACGAGATTTTGATCATTGGGGCCTCTGGTATTGCCAGTGTCCCCAACGCCGTGAAACACGATTTGTCCGGCATCCTCAATCGTTTGGACGATGGCGTCGCCGTGATTTCCCAAGGCTTGGGCCAGGGTCAGGACCGGTTCGACGGTGTCGGCGACCGGGAACGGCAGTGGCGGAATTTTCCCCTTTTCGCTGTCGAGAATGGAATAAGCCTCTGAGTCGGAGCCGTGTTTGACGGAAAATTTGACCGGGTCATTCGTCGGCTGGGTTTCCGCAAATTGCGGATCGTTCGTCAACTGAACAGCGTTTCCGGGGGCTTGGACGGCCGGGCCGCGAGAAGTGGTTTTTTTGCGAGCCATAAGATTGATATTGGTTATTTTGCCTCGTTTTTGCCGGTTCATTTCATCCCTGAAAACGGATGAAACCTTGCTGTGACTCTAAACGCGGTTGGCAACAAATCAATGTCCGTTTGGAAACAAACAGGCTACATTTTCAAGGAATAAAACCCCGCAAAACCATCCCACGCATGGCCCTCGTTCCACGCCGGAAATAACGGCGCCATCGGCTCGGTGTTCACCCGACGCAGCGGTTCGCTGAAATCTTCCTGTTTGGACAATTCCAATCCACATTCCCATCCCAGCCGCGCCCGGACCTCCCGCGCCACCCGCTGCGCAAATTCACCCTGCGTTTCCACATAGCCGCTTGGATTGATCCTGGCTTCTCCGGATTTCATGGCTACGACCCGTTCCAGAAATTTCCCGTATGCCAGCGCCATCAGGTCCACGTGGATGTTGTCCCGCATATAATCCGGCGTCTTCACCCCGGCCGTCTTGCCCTCTTTCCACGCGCGCATCAGATATGCCGTGAATCGCGGCTCCTCGAATGGTCCAAAGGGATTGGGAATCACAAACTTGCCCAGCGGAATCCGCGCCTCCCCGCAATAATACCGGAACAGTTGCCAGGTCAATCCTTTCGACAAACCATAACCCGAAAACGCGCGCAACGGCTCGTCTCCCTTGCCCTCGTCGTTCTCAAACACGCTTCCGGTCAGCACGACGCCTTTCAGTCCGCTCTTCATCGCCGCCAGAATCACGCGCAGATTCAGCGTATTGCTCTGTAGCGCCGCGCGCACGTCAAAGTCCGGACTTTTGTAATTCGCCGTCTCCGCCGCGTGATGGCAAACCACTTCGCACTTTTCTTCGCGCGCCAGTTTCAGAAAATTGTCCAAGCCAAACGGCGTGTGGGGAATCAGCCGGCCAAACTCCTTCAGCTTCTCCATCCGCAACTTTTTTGCGCCCTCGTAATTATCTCCCGTGCCGCGCAATGGGCAAACCACCTCATGCCCCGCCGCATGGAGCGTTTTGACGAACCAAAACCCCGTGAATGAACTGGCGCCGGTGAACAGGATTTTCATTGCAAATGCGTTTCCGGTTTGAAGTCGGGATGGTTCCTGTCCTTGTCGGAGATTACCACCGGCTCCATCGGCCAGGGGATGTTGAATTGCGGGTCATTGTAACGGATGCCGCGCTCATGTTCCGGCGAATAAAATTCGCTCGTAAAATAAAAAATCTCCGTGTCATCCTTCAACGTCATGAAACTGTTAGCGCAGCCCTGCGGCACGTGCAGCATCTTCCGGTTCTCCGCCGTGAGTTCCACCGCAAAATGCTTCAAAAACGTCGGCGACTCCTGCCGCAGGTCGATCACCGCATCATACAAGGCGCCGCGGATGCACCGGAAAGTCTTGTCCTCCGCCTTGGGCCGGAGCTGATAATGGATTCCGCGCATCGTACCGCGCTGGCTGCTCAATGAATTGTTCATCTGCACAATCCTCGGGTTCAGGCCATGTTGCTGAAATTCGCGCTCGCAAAATAATCGCGCAAAAAACCCGCGGTCATCCCCGCGCTTTTCCAGTTCGATCACAAATACGCCTTTTAATGGTGTCTCGGTAAATTTCATTCCATTGGTTTGCCGGACTATGGCCGCCGGGTCAAAACTTTTTCCGCAATTCTCGCTCCGATGGCCAGCGAAGCCGTGGCCGCGGGCGACGGCGCATTGACCACGTGGAGAATGCCCTTCCCCTCCTCGAAATGAAAATCCTCCACCAGGTTGCCGTCCGGCGTCATCGCCTGCGCCCGCACTCCGGCCCCGCCTGGTTCCAGATCCTCCGTCCGGATTTCCGGCACCAACCGTTGCAGCGACCGGCAAAATTCCGCGCGCGACAAGGACCGCCGGATTTCATAACCGCACAGGCTCGGATATTTCGCCAGGAACCGCCATAAGCCGGGAAAGAAAAGTGACTCGCCCAAATCGCGGACGTTGAGGTCCGTCCATTTATAACCCTCCCGCGCAAACGCCAGCACCGCATTCGGCCCCGCCTCGATGCCACCATGGATGAGCCGCGTGAAATGGACCCCCAGGAACGGAAACTTCGGGTCCGGCACCGGATAGATGAGGTTTCGCACCAAATGCTGCCGCTCTTTTTTAAGGGTATAATATTCTCCGCGAAACGGGACGATTTTTGCCGACGGCCTTTGTCCGGATGCGCGCACCAATCGGTCCGCGTGCAATCCGCCACAGGTCACCACAAATTTCGACTGAAAAGCTCCGGCGCTCGTTTCCACCGTCCAGCCATCGGCCCCGGAAACCATTTTGAGAACGCGCGTGCCCAGCCGGATTTCGCCGCCGTTCTGGCGGACCAATTCGCCCAGTTTTTTGCAAACCGCGGGATAATCCACGATTCCCTCCTGCGGCACGTGGATTGCCGCGATGCCCGCCGCGTGCGGCTCGATTTCCCTGATTTGTTCCGGCGTCAACTTGCGCAACCCTTGCAGCCCGTTGGCATTGCCGCGCGTCCACAGATTTTCCAGCCGCGGCAGCTCGCTTTCCTCCGTGGCCACGACAATTTTCCCGCATTGCTCGTGGGCGATGCCATGCGTCCGGCAGAAGGCGAGCATCTGTTGCAACCCTTGCACGGCGCACTGGGCCTTGGCCGATCCCGGCTTGTAATACAGTCCCGAATGCAGCACTCCGCTGTTATTGCCCGTCTGGTGCATCGCCAGTTTCGGTTCCTTCTCCAGAAGCAATAATTTCGCGCGCGAGTTTTGTTCCGCCAGCCGGTAAGCCGTCGCCAGCCCCACAATGCCCCCCCCCACAATGATCACGTCAAAGTTCATCTGAAGCTGGCAAGATGCCGGGAATCGCGGTTTGGAGAAAGAAAATATGCCGAATCTCCCTGACAAAAACATGGACATTTGGTAATTTTCCAGGGTGAACCAGTGGATTTCCGAATACCTGCGCGCCCAACGCGCGGCGCATGATTCCATCCCGGCGGAAGCCGTGGCGAAGTTGATCGGAAAAATGAAACAGGCTCTCAACGAGGACCGGCAGATCTTCGTGTTTGGCAACGGCGGCAGCGCCTCCAACGCCTCCCATTTTGCGACGGACCTCGGAAAAAGCGCATCGGACAAGGCGGGCAAGCGGTTCCGGATCCTCGCCCTCAACGACAATATCAGTTGGATTACCGCCTTGGCCAATGATTCCGCCTACGAAGACGTTTACGTGGGGCAATTGCAGAATTACGGCAAGCCGGGTGATTTTGCGCTGGGGATCAGCGTCAGCGGCAATTCACCCAATTGCGTCAAGGCGCTTGCCTGGGCCAAAGACAACGGCCTGCGCACCGCCGCCCTGGTTGGCGCGCGGCGCGGGCGCATGGCGGAAATCGCCGACCAGGCGGTTGTCATTGCCGACACCCATTATGGCCGCGTGGAGGATGCCCAAATGACCATCTGCCATCTCTTATGCTACGCCTTCATCGAGCATCCCGATTGGGCCAAATAACGTTCCAACCCGGATATTTCACACCGCGAGGCCGGAGCGCCGGTTTGCAACCGGCTTTTGGCATCCGAAAGTCCCCAGCCGACAACATGTCGGCGCTCCGATCTGTCGGCGTTTCATGCTCAATTTGAAATTTCCGGGCTAAAACCTTCGCGGAGCGGACGGTTTCGGAGCCGGCCGGTGGAAAACCAAAATTCCGCACAAAATAAGTCCCGCAAAAATTGCCACGACCGTCACGTAAAACGGCTTGCTGGGCATGTAAAACTGATATTCCACCGTATGTTTTCCCGCCGGCACAAACACGCCCTGCATGATGAAATTGGCGTGAAACAACGCGGTCGGCTGGCCGTCAATGCTCACGTGCCAGTTCGGGTCGTACTTGTCATTCAAAAGCAGCACGGCCGGGACCCGGGCATCGACGTCCAAAAGTATCTTCTTCGGCGCGTAACTTTGGAACTCCACGGTGCCCGCATCTTGCACCGTTGCGTCCGGAGTGGCCCCCGCCACCGGCGCGTCCAGCAGCACGGTTTTTTGCGGGTCAAATGACGGTGACTCCAGCTTTTTCAGAATGAGCAAACCATTGGTGCCGGCGTTGCCAAAGATGATTGTATCCGCGGCGTCCAGATTGGTCGTGAAATTATTGAGTTCCGCAGTCGAGTTGGTTTGCCAGTCCGCATAAAGTTTTGCCCGCGGCAATGCTCCCGTGAAATCAATCAGCGCGAACGGCCCGTTCGTGTCGGCCACAGCGGTCAGTTCCGAAGAATCACCATCGTATTCCAGGAAGCCTGGCTTTAGCGTGATGCCGAAACGCTGCTCGATCCGAAACCGTTGCTGTTGCGGATCAAATTGGGCATTCAGGACATCCACGGCGGCGGCGGGCCCCAACAGGTAACGAGTGTTGGTTAATTGCCATTCCCGCGCGAAATAATACATTTCCCCCTCGGTTTGAGGCAGAAAGGCCTGCTCAAACGCCATTAAATCCACCGGTTCGCGCGGCATCTGGATCTTGTCGAGCGATTCAATGTCATAGTACGGGAACAGATGCTGCGACCATTCAATGCCGTAAATCCCGGGAAGCACTTGATATTCAGCGGGGAAATTAAATGGCGGCTGCGGCAGGATCGCCACGCGATGTTCATACGGTTTTTGACGCAGAAAATCCACGACGGGATTGAGCGTTCCCACTTCGTATTTCTGGAAATAATTCCAATGGATTATGAACGGCAAATCCGCCCGCGCCAGGTCGAACACGAGAAAGACTCCCAGCAACCACGCGCCCAATTTCGCCCAACGTCCGGCGCAATAACCTTTAATGATGACGGTCAGCAAAATGATCGCCACCGCAAAAATCAGCAGAAACCAAGCGGCTTGGGAGATGCTGAAGGACGCAATGGCCTGGGCGGTCTTATCATCCGGAAACCCCCGGTATTTCAGGTATTGAACCAGCCCGTTTTTGCCGGCGGCATAAATCAGCCATGCAATGGCCGAGACGGCGAAAAGCCCGCCAACAACCCACAGCCATCGTTGATCAAATTTGTCCTCTTCTTGCGTCTTGTCTTTGGCCGGAGGCTGGACCGATAGGAAACGCTGGTCGAGCCCATGAACGCCGTAGGCAAAAAGGACGGTTAATCCCCAGGTGATAAACAGCAAAAACTTACCCGGATTCCTCATGGTGGAAAAATAGGGAACGTGCAGATAAAGGAACCCGTAAAATATCGGCGCAAAGCGTCCCCACGCCAGCAACAGGGAGAGGAAAATGATCACACCCCAGAACCAGATGAATTTCCTTTGGACGACGGTGAACGCGGATTTTTCCCTGCGGAAAGATTGCGCGATAGTCCAGAAGGCGACGAGGGCCACCAGAATGCCGCAATAGTAACCGCCGTATCCAAAGCGCATGATGCCGCCGGGCGGGCTGTCCTTTCCGCCGCTGGCAAAATACCGGTCGATGGACGGTTCGCGGCCTACCCCGCCCCAATACACAGCGCCACCACCACCGTACCGGTCCTGGACCAGCGGCATGGTATTGAGCGGAGTATCCATCCGGTAACCGAACAGGCCGGGCACGAGAATGCCCAGGGTTTCGCGCTTGGGCAGGCTCCATTGGGTGGCGAAATCCCAGCGGGCCAGCTTGGTCTGCTCATCCTGCGCCGTGCCGGAAATGCCTTGGATCTGTGTTCCGACCAGTGAAACGACGGTTTGCGTGGCAATGAACCCCGCAAAAACGGCCACCACGGCCACCCGCCCAAGGCCGCGGCCAATTTTAACCGCCGCCGGCGAATCGTTTTCGACAACACTTTTGAACAGTATATATAGCGCCACGAACAAGCTGCACAACGCCCCCACATCCGCCGCTTCCATGACGTTTACGCCCACGCAAAGGCCGGCCAAGGCGATGCGCGTCCAAAAAATGAGCGGCGACGGCTCATCGTCGTTCGCCGTCACCAAGGCCAGGGCAAGGAAGTTGAATCCAAGGGCGATCTGGTCGGAGGCCACGCCCCAGCAGGCCCCGGAAAACAGGTTCACGTTCAGCATCACCGCCAGCGCCCCGAGGGTCGAGGCCAGGGGCGAAAGTTTCAGTTTGTGGAAGAATGCCCAAGCGCCAATGCTCATGATGAATAGGGCGATCGGGACGTAGGAATTGGCAAAACCAAGTGGGCCGGTAAAGCCACTGAACAAGCACTCCCAAAATAGTTTAATCGTGGTAGTTACATCCAGTGTATCTGATCCCGAATTTGAGCCAATTGAGTTCAAGTTCTGCCAATACCCCATCAAAATCGTCGGCATTCGATCCATGGTGGAGACTAAACCTCCCAACGGACCGTCGTTGGAAAACAAGACCATCCCATGTTCGAAATTTTGGTAAAAAAGCGCGCACAACACGATGACCAACAGCGCCGCAACCTTGAGAAAGAACGGGATTTTCGCTTTTGCGGGATTGGGAGCGGTTGGTTTCTTTATCATGAGAATGGACTAAAAAGCTTATGGAAAAACTGGCCTGTCTCAAGGAAATTCATCATCGTCAAATCTTCAGACACCAGAACGGGCGAAACGTTAGAGCGTGTCTGAAAAAACAAACTGCGCCAGGATCGTAGCGGCGGACATCCCTGTCTGCCGTAGAGGGCGGCATCTTGCCGCCCGGACCAACGCTTGATTTTCCATGGTTTTCCAATTTCAGTGCCGGGTCCGCCGGGCTGGACGCGCCGGCTATACGGCAGGCTGGGAAGCCTGCCGCTACTTTTTTTAGACACGCTTTTAGACGATTGAGAGGAATTTGAGGGGAGATGACACATGCCGAAATGCTGAAATACGGGCTGCGGTCCGCGGGACATGTTGGTGGAAATCCATGCTCCGTAGAAAAATCGCGATCACCTAAAAACGCCTTAAATCGCCTTAAAACACCTAAAAGCGCGGTGCAGCCATTGCGCAAATACACGCAAATTCGCGCAAAATTACGCAAAACCATGCGGCTAGGGAAGAAAAGCAGAAAATAGAAAGCGGAAAGCAGAAATGAGAGAAATTGGGGGGCAGGCACGCCGCGCGCGTTGTTCGCGACGGCTCGACGCAAATGGCCGCCTTCGCTCCGCTTTGTCGTGAAAAGTCTGGAAGTGTTCGAGGCGAGGACGCCACGAACGGCGACCGGGACGGTCGCGCTCCCCGCCGCAATCTGAGATTTCAGTTTCATCGAGGCGATTTAAGCATGAAACGGACAAAGCGTAAAGTTATCCACTGAAGAAAAACAGAAAGCAGAAATGGGAAAGCAGAAAGAAGACGAAAAAAAGCCTCACGCAAAGGGCGCGAAGACCGCAAAGTGGCAGCCGAGATAACGAGGCTTAGATTTCTCAGGAAAACACGATGAATTTGATCAGAATGAGCCTCCTCCCGCCTTCGCCTGGCTACGGCAGGACAAGCACGTCGGCTCCTACGATTTTTTCAGACACGCTCTTAATTTCCGTTGAGTTGGAGACGATAGAACTGGTTGGTTCCGGTCATCTCGATGGATTCCAGATATTCATCGCCGATTTCCAGCGGCGGAATGGGCACCGGCGCCCATTGCGGCGGGGAGAGCGTGCTGGAGGCCTGCAACACAAAATTAGACGGGATCACCGGCCAGTACATCAGCATGAAACTCCCCGACAAGGTATAACCCAAGGCCGGCGGGTTGAAAACCGTGATCGGGTTGGCCAAACCAATCGGCCCCGCCGCATTGGTGGCCAGGAGGACCAGGCTGTTCGCCGGCTGCGAAACCGTCACGTTCCCCGTCCAAACGCCCTGGACAAAATTGGTCGTCATGGCCGGGCTGACTGCCATCCCGTTCGTGGAACCCAGGGAAGCGATGCCGTTGAAATTGGTCAGCAGTTCATTCGTGGTGCCAATCGCCTGGATGGTAATGCTGAACGGCGTATTCACAAACTGTGGCGAAGGAATCGTCGCCCAGGTGAAATAATCCAGGATGTCATTAACTGTGAGCAACGCATTGGAACTGAGGATGGAGGTGAATGGATTGCTCACAATGACGGCATAAGTTCCTCCGTTGGTAAATTGCGCATTGGTGACAGTCAGCGACAGGTTGGTCGCTCCCCGGATATTTGCCGTGTTAAAGGTCCATTGATACGTCAA
>JBKQUF010000205.1:0-5283 GCA_052140285.1 Limisphaerales bacterium
AGCTAGACAAGAATTGCCTATACCATCGCTATACCATCAAGGTGTAAATCGGCAAATTTTTCCTCACCTATCACTCACCTATTTTTTCTCTAAATTAATTATTGACATGACGGATTTGTGGTGGTAAAAAGTTTGGCGAAGAACAGGCATACTTGGAGATGAAGCAGACGTATGGGGCTTCATCCGCAGGCGTGGAGTCAGAATGGTTTTGAATGCAAATTCAAATGGACGGCGCGTCAAGAGGGGGGAATACCCTTCAAGGGACGGTTTATACTTCGAGGACTTCAACAATTCGGCATGGATTTGCTTATGAAAACTCTTTCCTACGGTTTAAGCATTATCGCTTTATTTATTGGCTCTGATCTTTCCCGGGCGCAGGTTGCCGGCCAAAGCAGCCAATCATCAATGCCCGCGCCGACGCCGTATTCCGTTGTGTCCAGCGACGCCAATTCCAGCATCTGGGAGCGGACGGTTTATGAGGCGGGGCCGGACGGGCAGATTGTCCCCACGAAACATCGCTACACGGAAATCAGTTCGGGATTGAATTTCCAAAATCCTGCCACCGGCCAGTGGAAGCGATCCAAAGAGGAAATCGACCTTCTGCCGGATGGGACGGCGGCGGCGACCAACGGCCAGCATCAGGTTTATTTCCCGGCCGATATTTACAACGGCCAAATCCTTTTGGTGACACCGCGGGGCCAACTGTTGCGTAGTCAGCCATTGGGATTGAGCTACGATGACGGCAGCAATACCGTCCTCATCGCGACCCTGACCAATTCGATTGGCGAATTGGTGTCCTCCAACGTCCTGATTTATCCCAATGCCTTTGTGGGGATAAACGCCGATCTCCGATACTCGTTCACCGCTTCTGGTTTTGAGCAGGACGTCATCCTGCACAGTCAGCCGCCCGCGCCAGAGAGCTTTAACATGGCATCGCAGAACGTCCGGTTGCAGGTGCTGACGGAGTTTTTTAATCCGCCGCAGGTTTCCGCGACCAGCCAACCGCTGTCCCAGGCGGGGATGACGTTGAACGATGAGTATCTGGATTTTGGGGGCATGGCAATGGGGCGTGGACGGGCGTTCCTCATGGGAACCAACCGGGACAAAGGAACAATCGTTGCCAAACAATGGGTAAATGTATCAGGAAGACAGATATTGATTGAGGAAGTGCCTTTGCCGGCCCTGGCCAAGGACCTGCAACAATTGCCGCCATCAACCACGGCCAGGGCGGCGTCCCCGTTAAACGTGGTGTCGGCCAAACGACTGCTGCCGGACCATCCCCTGGCGGCCGCCGGCCCCAAGGGAGCAATCATTGCCAGAGCGAATGCGCCGGACAGAGGGCTGGTCCTGGATTATCTAACGATCAACACCGGTCTGAACAATTACACGTTCCAGGCCAATAACACGTATTACGTCACCGGATCGGTGAACGTCTCCGGCACGGCCACGTTTGAGGGCGGCACGGTGATCAAGGCCAATGGCAGCGGTTCGATTAACATCAATGGAACAATAGTTTGCAACACCGGCCAGTATCGCCCGGCGGTGTTCACGTCGGTCAACGACAACACGGCCGGTGAGACCATCAGCGTCAGTACGGGATGGCCCAGCTACGGTGATGTGGGCACGTTTCTTAACATCAATGCCAACAATGCCAGTGTTCATGATTTCCGCATCTCTTATTGCAGCACAGCAATGTATCAAGGCAGCGGTCTGTTGGACATTTGGAACTGTCAGTTCATCGACACCTACGTGGCGCTTAATGTCTATGATCTTGAATTGTTCAATGACTTGTTTGAGAGCAGTTCAGGCTATCCGAACATTGCCCTGGGAGGTGACAGTTTGAGCGCGGTAAACATGACGGCGGACAGTTCAGGGTCTGGGAACAATTGTTTTGTGTACGCGGAGGATTCTTATTACGCGACAGTGGCGCTGACCAACTGTTTGATTACCGGCCAGCCGATACTTGGAAACAGCGGGGAGTACTTGCCCACCTTGGTGACCGTTGACACCGTGGGCGCGGGGTTGAGTTATCAATGGGTTGGCGCGGGGAATTATTACCTGTACGACAGCACCTACCGCCACTGTGGCACAGCGAACCTTCCCGCCTGGCAACTGGCGGAGCTGGCCGCCCGGACCACCTGGCCGCCGGTGGTTTATTCGCATACCAGCATTTCCTCGCCCTTGAGCCTCTCGCCCCAGGCGCGGCGGGACAACGGGAGTAATCCGGATTTGGGGTACCATTATGACCCGATTGACTATGTGGTGGACGAGTTGGCGGTGAACAACACGACCTTGACCGTGACGAACGGGGCGGTGCTGGCGACGTATAACGAGCCGGGCATCCAACTGGAAAATGGCGGTTCGATGGTCTCGATTGGCGCGCCGACGGCGCCCAACTGGCTGGTGCGCTATCAAACGGTGCAGGAACAGAGCGAGGCCCTGGGCACCAGCCAGGTTTCGTCGGGGATCACGGTGTCGGCCGCCAGCGGAGCGGGCAGCGGGACGTTTGAGTTCACCAGGTTTTCGACGATGGAGAACGGCGGCTATCACTTTTACGACGATGGCAGTTCGCTGTTCAACCATCTCGTGGTGCAGAACAGCGAGTTGTATGCCGGCACCAACGATTTCAGCGGCGGGTCGTCCGGCCGCGTGGCATTGTTGAATGACCTGTTCGAGCGTTCGGCGGTTTACGCCTCCGGCGCCCCGGCCGCGGATTATCTGGCGGTGTCGAATTGCCTCTTTTGGGGAACGACAGTAAAACTGAACCAGCCTTCGGGCGGGAACTGGTATGCGTTCAACAATGATTTTGATTCAACGACGATCACCAGTTCCACCATCAACAACGGGTACAACGCCTACCTGAATTGTTCAGGACAACTCAGTTCGTTCAACGCGACCGACATCTCTTCGTCCACGCCGCTGGCGTATGAAACCGGACCGTTTGGCAATTTTTATCAACCTCCCACCAGTCCGTTGATCCAGATGGGCAGCACGACGTCCGATCAGGCGGGCCTTTATGAATTTACGACGCAGACCAATGAAATACCGGAGACCAACGCCGTGGTGGACCTTGGCTATCATTACGTGGCGACGGACCAGTACGGGAATCCGCTGGACACTTATGCGCCGGGGATTCCCAATTACGTGGTGGATGGGCAGGAGAACGGCATGGACACCAACGGGCTGCCGTTTTGGTGGGAGGGCGAGTATTTCTTCCAGGTGGGCCTCAACCCGAATTCCGACCCGGACGACGACGGAAATGATTTGCTGATTGATTACCAGAATGGGATTGACCCGGATGTGTTTAACTTTTTCGTCATCAATGTCGCCAATAATTACGTCAATACCAGTTCGGTGCCGGCGCAATTGGGGGTGACGGGCGCGCCGTATTACATCGCCATTTCGGTGGATGATCCGAATTATGAGAGTGACGCGGCATGGAGCACGTATGTTTCGTCGAATATCACGGTGAATGTGGGTTCCACCGCGGGCTGGCACAATGTCTGGGTGGGTTTGCGCGGGCACGCGGATGCACCGACCAATGCCGTCTGGCAGCGGAAACTCTTGAAGCTGGACCGGACTCCGCCGCAGATTGTCGTCACCAATCCGGCGGTCCAGACGGTGGCTGTGCCAATCATTCAACTGCAAGGTTACAGTCCCAAAGTATTGAGCGCCATTTCCTATGATTTGACCAATGCGAATGGACAGGTGACGAACCAGCCGATTTTCATCACCAGCCAAACTTTCAGCACCAACACCTGGGAGTACACGACGAACTTCTTTGAAGGGTTTGACATTTTGCTGACCAACGGGTTGAATACCATCACGATTCATGCGACAGATATGGCCGGCAACGTGACGACGACCAATTTCAGTTTTACGGTGGATTATGCGAGCAAGACCAATCCGCCTCTGACGCAGGTATATTGGCCATTGAACGGGCAGATAGTTTGCGGGACCAATTTTCTGTGTCAGGGATGGGTGGGCGATCCCACCGTTTCAGTTCAGGCCCAACTGGTGGACACGAACGAGGACACCAACACCTTTACGGCAAACGTGGGGCGGGACGGGCGGTTCTGGCTGGAAAATCTGCCGTTGAACGGCGGCACCAACTGGCTGACGCTGACGATGACGGACGTGGTCGGCAATGCCTTTGTGACCAATCTCATCATCCTTTCCGGCAACGCGGGATTGAACATCGACCCGGTCGCGGCTGGTCAAACGACTGTGACCGGCGAAATCAATGCCAACAGTGACACCGTGTGGGTGAACGGCGAGGAAGCCACGAACGACGGCAACGGGATGTGGACGGCATCCATCGCACCCATCGGCGGCGCGGGAGGCGCGGTGGAAGCGGTGGCGATACCCAATAGCGACCACAACGGCAACGGTTCAGGCGGGACGGATGCGGCGGGCAATCCAATGCCGCCGGATGGGCAAGGCATGCAAATCGCCGTCAATGCGCCGCAGGGCATCTATGAGGATTCCTCCACCTTCCAGGATGATGAGAATTGGTGGTATTATAGTTTTGCCGAATCTATTGAAGGCGTGTCGAGTTGGGCGGATAATGCGGGCGGCTGGTATGGGAAACAAACGTATGATGCGTATGATGGCTTGCAAAGCGACTACGGCGATGTCTGGCTAGTCAGCCCGTGGCCGGAAGCGGTGCCGTGGGGCTTGGAAACAAAAACAAACAACGGGCAATTCTGTTGCACCACCCTTAGACCCGCTTCAATGATTTTTTACGAGGAGTGGGCAAACGTAGTGGAGCAAGACCCGGTGTTGGGGTCATCGTTCAGTGAATCGGCGGAAGGAACGTTGGAATTCGCGACGGGCGGCGAATTGGGGTCAACGACGCAGCGATTGTATCAGTTCAGCGGGGGCGTGACGATTGAGCATAACCCGTATCCTCCAGATGATGACACGGTACAGTGGTCCATCCCGTGGGATAATGAGACGGTGACGGACGGGCGGGTGAGCTTGGGGAACCTCGGGAACCTGGATGCGAATGGGTATGTGTATGCGCTGCTGGCGGACAATACGAGGGTGGCCGTGACGCCATCGGTGAAAGGAGTAGATGATTATTTTGATGATCCGCCGATAGGTTTTACGCAATATACTTTGACACATTTGACTGAATGCACGGCTGCAGGAAACACGAATAATGCGAGGACGACGGTTGGGATCGGCGAGGTGGTCGATTTCGGCGGGATGCCTGATGGCACCACATGGACAGTGTCTGGAGCCGGCTCAATCAGTCCCACCAACGGTAATGGCACAAAG
>JBKQUF010000206.1:0-31788 GCA_052140285.1 Limisphaerales bacterium
GGTGCAGACTTTTTTTGATCACCTTGACCAGGGAGGCACGCTGGACGAATTCCTCCAGTGGTATGATGGGGTGACGCGAGAACAATTGGAGGCGGCTGAGGAAATCCGCCTCGCCACTCCCGCTTGAAAATTCTTTTTGACCAGGGCATCCCCAAACCGTTGCAGGCATTTCTGATCGGCCATGAAGTGGTTCGCGCTTTTCAAGCGGGCTGGGCCGAAAAGAAGAATGGCGAACTCATCGCCTTGGCGGAGGCTGCCGGATTTGAACTGCTGGTCACCACGGACAAGAATCTGTTGTACCAGCAAGACTTGCGTGAACGAAAAATCGGCATTTTTATCCTTGGCCGGGGCAACTGGCCGGAACTCAAGCCGCATGCCGAAAAAATAACGGCGCAAATCAACGCGATCAAAACTCCAGGAATATTCTTTTTTGAAGTTGCGTCCGCATTATAACATCCCGGCACATTATGAAATATCGCGAATTAGGACGGACCGGTTGGAAGGTTTCGGAAATCAGCTTTGGCGCGTGGGCCATTGGCGGCGCCTGGGGCGACGTGGATGACAAGGAATCGCTGGCCGCCTTGCACGCCGCGCTCGACGGCGGCGTGAATTTTTTTGATACCGCGGATGTCTATGGCGACGGGCGAAGCGAGCGCCTGATGGCAAAATTAAAAAAGGAGCGGCGCGAGCCGTTTCACATCGCCACAAAGGCCGGACGCCGTTTGCCGAAGCAAACGCCCGAAGGATACAATCGCGATAATCTCACGGCCTGGGTGGAACGCAGCCTGCGCAACCTGGAAACCGACGCCATCGACCTGCTGCAATTGCACTGCCCGCCCACGAACGTTTATTACATGCCCGAAGTGTTCGGCGTGCTGGACGATTTGGTCAAGGCCGGCAAATTGCGGCATTACGGCGTGAGCGTGGAAAAAGTGGAGGAGGCGCTGAAAGCGATTGAATTTCCCAATGTCCAATCCGTCCAAATCATTTTTAACATCTTTCGCCAGCGTCCGTCCGACTTCTTTTTTGCGCAGGCGCGCAAACGCAAGGTGGGCATTCTGGCGCGCGTGCCGCTGTCCTCGGGAATGCTGGCCGGCAAAATCACTCCGGAGAGTACTTTTGCCAAGGACGATCATCGCAATTTCAACCGCCACGGGGAGGCCTTTGACCGCGGCGAAACTTTTTCCGGCGTGGATTTTGAGACCGGATTGCGCGCGGTGGAGGAATTGAAATTACTCGTGCCCAAGGACGCCACGCTGGCGCAAATGGCCCTGCGCTGGATTTTGAATTTCCCCGCCGTGACCTGCGCCATTCCCGGCGCCAAACGTCCGGCGCAAGTCGCCGAAAACATCGCCGCCGCGGCCTTGAAACCGCTGCCCAAAGCGACTATGAACACCATCGCCGCGCTTTATGACGCGAAGATTAAACCGCTGGTGCATCAGTATTGGTGAGCGGTCGGGGCGGGCGGCCTTCGAGCCTTTCACATCGGAACAAACTGCGTCCGCCCGTCGAATCCGCCTTGCCGCGCCGCAAACCTTGAAGTAGTTTTCGGGTGCTATGGATAATTCATTTCCTCCGTCAGACCCGCCGCCGACTGCGCCGCCGCCAGTCGCACCGCCGCCGCCTTTGATCGCCGCGCCGGCGCCGCCGCCGCGCCGGGGCAAGGGCTGGATGATTTTTGCCATTATCTTGCTGGTACTTCTGGTATTCTGCGTCTTCGTTATCTTTGTTCAGGCCATTGCCGGCGTGCTTCATGGCCGCAATTTAAATACCAGTTTCACCGGCGTCACCACCGAGGCCGGTCCGCGGCTCGATGAAGTGGTTACCCGGGACAATGGTTCTTACAACAAAATCGCCGTGATCCCGCTGGAAGGCGTCATTTCCGGCGATGTGGTGGACAATGGCGGCAATAGCATGGTGGATATCATCCGCGCCCAACTCGATCGCGCCCGGAAAGACCCGCGCGTCAAGGCCGTCCTGCTAAAAGTGGATTCTCCCGGCGGCGAAGTCATGGCCTCGGACCAGATCAACCGTTTGATGGTGAAATTTCAAAACGGCGATGACAATAAACCAGGCAAACCGATCATCTGCTCGATGGGCAGCCTTGATGCCAGCGGCGGCTATTATATTTCCTGCGCCAGCCGCTGGATTGTGGCCAACCGCCTGACTCTCACCGGCAGCATCGGCGTGATTATGGAAGGCATTAACTATCGCGGTCTCATGGACAAAGTCGGCCTCGCGCCCATTGTCTATAAAAGCGGCAAATTCAAGGACATGTTAAGCCCCATGCAGGAATCCAACGAGGTGCCCCCGGAAGAACACGCCATGGTGCAGGCGCTGGTGGACGATACCTTTCACCAATTCGAGGACGTCGTCCACACAGGCCGTGACGCCGCGCACAAGGTCAATGGCGCCGACGGCAAAGCGCTTGTGTCCGATTGGAAAGACTACGCGGACGGTCGCGTGCTTTCCGGCCAGCAGGCACTGGACCTGGGTTTTGTGGACCAGCTCGGCGACTTTGACGACGCGGTCACCAAGGCGAGGGATATCGCGGGCATTCCAAACGCCAATCTTGTCGAATACCGGGAACACTACGATATTTCCGACCTGCTTTCCATGTTCGGCCAGAGCAGCAAAGCGCCGGAGATCAAATTTGATTTCGGGGTCAAAGCGCCGCAATTGCAGGCCGGAGAGCGATATTTCCTTTGGATGCCGCCGACGGAATAAATGAACGGCGTCACCGTCATCGCGCACCCGCTCGTGCAACACAACCTTGCGCGGTTGCGCGACAAACGGACCCGCCCGCAGGAATTTCGCCGGCTGCTGGGCGAGATTGCCTCGCTGATGATTTACGAGGCCACCCGCAACTTTGTCTTGAAGCGGATTTCGGTCCAAACCCCGCTGGCCCGCGCCGAAGGGTTCCGGTTGGAGCGCGAAATCGTCCTGGTGCCGGTGCTCCGCGCCGGCCTGGGCATGCTGCACGCAATTTTGCAGTTGATTCCGCACGCCCGCGTGGGTTTCATCGGGCTGAAGCGGGAGGAGGCGACGCTTTGCGCCCAATTTTATCACCAGAGTTTTCCGAAGAACCTGGGAAATTTTGAGGTGGTGCTGATCGACCCGATGCTGGCAACCGGCGGGAGCGCGGTGGCGGCGATTGACCTGTTGGTTGGGCAGGGCGCCAGGCAGATTCGGCTGGTCAATGTCGTGGCCACGCCGGAAGGGGTCCGGTCCGTGCGAAGCCATCATCCGCGTGTTCCGATCTTTGCGGCGGCGGTCGATAAAAAACTGAACGAGCGCGGCTACATTTTGCCCGGGCTGGGCGACGCCGGGGACCGGCTTTTCGGAACTTGACCGGGATGGTTGAATGACGGTTAATAGCCGTCCGCAGTCCCAAATGACATGAGCGAAACTTTATTGATCGTTGCCGATAGCGAGCGCGACGCGAACATGCTTTACGCGACCGGCCTGTTCGTGCCCGACCCGTTCATCTACCTCAGCTTTGAGCGCCGTCCCCTCCTGGTGATGAGCGATCTCGAGATCGACCGCGCCCGCGCCAACGCCCCGCACTGCCGGGTGGCGTCTCTGACCGAAATCCAGCGCAAGCTCAAACGGGAAGGAGTCAAGCAGCCGAGGTTTGCGCACGTTATCCGGCATGTCCTGCGCGAGAAAAAAATCCGTCGCGTGGTGGTCCCGGACGATTTTCCCTTCGGCCTGGCCCGGCAATTGAAAAAGCTCGGGGTGAAAATCAAACCCGAGCCGAATTACTTTCCCAAGCGCGAATTCAAGAACGCCGATGAAGTCCGCAAAATCTCGGCCGCCCTGACGATGGCCGAAGTGGGAATGTCCGAGGGGATGCAGGCGCTGCGACTTTCGAAGATTGATAAACGCCGCCGGTTGATTTACCGGGGCGCGCCGCTGACGTCGGAACGGCTTCGCGCCATCATCGATTGCGCGATTTTGCAGGCGTGCGGCCTGGCGGCCAATACCATTGTCGCCGGGGGCAGGCAGGGATGCGACCCGCACGAGCGCGGCTTCGGTCCCCTGCGCGCCAATGAGCCGGTAATTGTCGATATCTTTCCGCGCTCCCAAAAGACCGGATATTTTGGCGACATCACCCGCACGGTGGTGCGCGGGCGCGCCAGCGAAGCCGTTCGCAAGCAGTATGACACGGTGTGGCAGGGACAAAAAATCGCGTTCAGTAAAATGCGCGCCGGGATGCTCACCTCGGAAATTCATAAGGCCGTGCAGGACTTTTTTGTCCGCCGCGGCTATAAAACGGGACGGCGCGACGGCCATATGGAGGGATTTTTTCATGGCACTGGACATGGGTTGGGGCTTGAAATCCACGAAGCGCCCCGGGTGGGCGCCAGTTCGCCGGGGAAACTGAAATCGGGCCACGTCGTTACCGTCGAACCGGGCCTTTACTATCCGGAAATCGGCGGGGTACGGCTGGAAGACGTGGCTCTGGTCACGCGTAACAGCGCCAAAAATCTGACGCGATTTGAGAAGGTCTTGGAAATTTGATTGCGCCATTTCCGTGCTTCCGAAGCGCCGCAATGGCGCACAAACCATCCTCCCGTTTGAATTTATTTGATTTCTAGGGTGATTTATGATGGCATGATACTGGCTAGTTGAATGAGGACAGTCAGGGTGTTGTCAATAAAAGTAAGATTATGTTTTTCAGTTATTTTAATCTGGAATATCTGTTGTTCCTGATCCCCGGCTTGCTCCTGGGTATCTGGGCGCAGGTTAAGTTGTCCCATGCCTACGGCAAATATAGCCAAGTTCCGGTGGATTCCGGCATGACCGGCGCGGAAGCAGCGCGCGATATTCTAGACCGTGCCGGACTGGTCAACGTCCCTGTCGAAGAAGTTCCCGGCCATCTGACCGACCATTATGATCCGACGAAGCGCGCGTTGTTCCTGTCCTCGGACAATTTTCACGGTCGCAGCGTCGCGGCGGTCGGCGTGGCGGCGCACGAATCCGGTCATGCGTTGCAGCACCAGGCGTCTTATGGATTGTTCAACGTGCGCATGGCGCTGGTGCCGGTCACACAATTTGCGAGTACCGCTTATATGGGCATTTTCTTCATTGGACTTTTTTTAGGCATGTACACTTTCGCCCACTTTATTCTGCCCATTATCATCGTCATATTTTCCATCATCACGCTTTTTCAACTGGTCACGTTGCCGGTGGAATATGACGCCAGCCGCCGCGCGAAAATCCAATTGTTCCAGCTTGGCTTGGTTCACGAGCATGAACGGGCGGGCGTCAGCAAGGTGCTGGACGCCGCGGCTTTGACATATGTGGCCGCGCTCGTCAGCTCCATGCTGCAGTTGCTTTATTACATTTCGATGGCCCGCGACCGGCGGTAAAATCCCGGGTGGTTTTTTCTTGCCACTTCCGGATTCACGCTTAACGTTGGCGCGTCGGCATTAATTTATGGCGGTGAAAAAATTAAAGGTGGCGAAAACCCGAAAACCCGGAAACGGGGCCGTGGCGGTGGCCGTTTCCGCGCCGCTCCCGTTTGCACCCGACCTTGTTCCCCCCGCGCCCGCCAAACCCGAGGGCGACACCACCGCGTTCATCCGCCACGAAGTCGAGCGTTACAACGGCGACACGGCCATCAAACTCTACCTTCGCGAAATCGGCCAGGTGAAACTCCTCACGCCGCAGGAGGAGATCGAACTGGCCGCCCGCATCAAGAAGGGCGACAAAAAAGCGCGCGAACAGATGATCAAGGCCAACCTGCGCCTGGTCGTAAAAATTGCCCGCGATTATGAAGGCATCGGCCTGCCGCTCCTGGATTTGATCAGCGAAGGCAACATCGGTTTAATGAAGGCGGTCGAACGGTTCGATCCTAAAAAGGGCGGCAAACTTTCCACCTACGGTTCCTGGTGGATCAAGCAGGCCATCAAGCGCGCCCTGGCCAACCAGTCCAAGACCATCCGGCTGCCGGTGCATCTGGTGGACAAGATTTCCAAGATGCGGCGCGTGGGAATGAAATTGCAGGAGGAACTGGGCCGCGAACCGACCGACGATGAGGTGGCCGACGAACTCGGCATGACCGCCGCCCGCGTCCGGCAAATGCGCCTGGCCGCCATCCGCCCCGCTTCCCTCGACGCGCCAATCGGCGATGATGAGTCGAACAACTTTGCCGATGTGGTAGAGGATGAGAACGCCAGCAGCCCCTACGAAAATCTCGAAGACAAGACCGTGAACGGGATGTTGCAGGACATGGTCCGGAATCTGGACGACCGCGAGGCCACCATTTTGCGTTATCGTTTCGGCCTCGACGGCGGCACGGAAAAAACCCTGGAAGAGGTCGGCGTAAAATTTGGCGTCACCCGCGAGCGCGTGCGGCAGATTCAGAATCTGGCGCTGAAAAAACTGCGCAAAATGATCGAGAAGCTCGAAACCCAAAAAAACAAGGAAGCTTAAATGCCCAGTGTCACCCCCGCCGAAATCGAAGCCGCCATCCGCAATGTTCCCGATTTCCCCAAACCCGGGATCCAGTTCAAAGACATCACGCCCTTGCTTGCCGATGCCCGCCTGTTCGCCGGCGTCATTGACCTGTTGTGCGAAGGGATCGAGGCAGGTTCCATCGACGCGGTCGTGGGCATCGATGCCCGTGGATTCATCTTCGCCGCCGCCGCCGCCATCAAGCTGGGCGCCGGTTTTGTTCCCGTCCGCAAAAAGGGGAAACTTCCCTATCAGACTCACGAACAGGAATACGCCTTGGAATACGGCACGGCCACCGTGGCCATGCACGTGGACGCGTTGAAACCCGGCGCCCGCGTCCTGTTGGTGGATGATTTGCTGGCGACCGGCGGGACCGCCGCCGCCGCCGTTTCTCTCGTCAAAAAGCTCGGCGCAAAAATCGTCGAGGTCAGTTTCCTCATTGAATTGAAGTTCCTGAATGGCCGCGGGAAATTGCCAGGCTGTCCCGTCCGGTCGCTCGTGGTCTATTAAGCAATTCAGTTTTCCAATCGCCGTTTTCCGGCTATCGTTTGGCCGATGCACTGGCTGCAAGCGCTCGACACGAGCCTCTTTTATTTCATCAACCGTTCGTTGAGCAACCCGCTCTTCGACTGGCTGATGCCAATCCTGAGCGGCGGCAATGGGGTGATGCGCATCTTCGTGCCGGCGGCTTTGTTGGCGGCCCTCATCGCCATTTTTTTTGGAAATACCCGCGCCCGCCTGTGCGCCTTGATGATTGTGCTGGTCGTTGCGCTCGGCGACCCGCTGATCGTCAATACCATCAAACACGCCATTGCCCGTCCGCGCCCGTGCATCGCGCTGTCCGAGGCCATCGCCCGCGTGGGACGCACCACTTCCGGCAGCATGCCTTCCTCCCACGCCGCCAATTGGTTTGCGGCGGCCACCATCGTCTTCCTGTTTAACCGGGAAAAGCGATGGCTCAACCTCTCCGTGTTTTCGATGGCCTCCGCCGTCGCCTTTTCGCGGGTGTACAATGGCGTTCATTATCCCAGTGATGTTTTGGCGGGCGCCATTCTCGGCGCCGGCTACGCCATCGCCTTGCTGGTCGGGGTTCAGTCGGCCTGGGATTTTTTCGGGAAGAACTGGTTTCCACAATGGCATGAACGATTGCCGGTGCTCGTCAATCCTCCGGAAAAACCACCGGAACCGGACTGCCCCGCGGAAGTGGAATGGCTTCACCTCGGCTACCTGTTGATTTTGGTCTCGCTGATTGGCCGCTGGATTTACGTCGCGAGCGGCGTGATCGAGTTGAGCCAGGATGAAGCCTACCAATGGGTTTGGTCCAAGCATCTGGCCCTGTCTTACTACAGCAAGCCGCCGGGCATCGCCTTCATCCAGTTCGCCGGCACGTCCCTGTTCGGTGATAACGCCTTTGGGGTCCGTTTCTTTTCGCCGCTTTTCGCGGCCATTATGAGCCTGGCCGTGTTTCGCTTCATTTCACGCGAAGTCAGCGCGCGCGCCGGTTTTTTCCTCCTGCTCGCCGTCACTGCCGTTCCGCTGCTTGGCATCGGCTCAATTTTGATGACCATCGATCCGC
This sequence comes from Limisphaerales bacterium, assembly GCA_052140285.1. Taxonomy (GTDB): domain Bacteria; phylum Verrucomicrobiota; class Verrucomicrobiia; order Limisphaerales; family UBA11358; genus UBA11358. Next base: position 8,039 of record JBKQUF010000206.1, read on the forward strand.
CGCTGGTGTTGGGATGGACGGTGGCGATGCTGGTTGGCTGGCGGGCGACGCAACCTGGCGCGACCACGCGACACTGGACACTCGTCGGGCTGGGCATGGGCCTGGCGTTCCTCTGCAAATACAGCGCGCTCTACGAAATCGTATGTTTTGCGATTTTTTTTGCGCTGTGGCCGCCGGCGCGCGCGCAATTGCGCAAACCCGGACCGTACCTGGCGCTGGCCATTTTCGCGGTTTGCACCCTGCCCGTCCTGATCTGGAACGCCCAACATCATTGGGTCACGGTTTCGCACGTCGCCGGCAATGCCGGGCTGGGATCGCGCTGGCAGCCGACGCTGCGCTATTTCATTGATTTTATCGGCGGCGAATTCGCGCTGCTGAACCCGGTCTTTTTTATCGGCGCGATTGGCGCTTCGGTCGGCATCTGGAAACTCCGGCGGGAAAAGCCGCTGGCGCTCTATTTTTTCTGCATGAGCGTGCCGGTGCTGATTGGACACGTGCTCTGGTCGTTTCATTCGCGCATCCAGCCCAATTGGATTGCGCCCGCAGTCATCCCGCTTTTCTGCATGGCGGCGATTTATTGGCACGACCGGTGGCGCGCCGGCTCGCGCCTCGTTAAACCGTTCCTGGCCCTTGGAACTTTGCTGGGTTTGATGGTGGTCATCCTGATGTGCCAAACCGGCCTCGTCAAACGGCTGGCCGGGAACGCGCTTCCGGGGGAAAAGGACCCGTCGCGCCGCCTGCGCGCCTGGAAACAAACGGCCGGGGTCGTTGAAAATGCGCGGGAGATGCTCGCCACCAACGGCACGCCCGCCTTTATCATCTGCGATCACTACGGATTGACGGGATTGTTTTCGTTTTATTTACCCGCGGCCAAGGCCGCGCTGAAAGCGGAACCGTTGGTTTATTCCATCGATTCGACCACGCCCGCGAACCAGTTCTATTTCTGGCCCGAATATGATTACCGCGCCGCCCGCCGGGGACAGAACGCCATTTTTGTGGCGCAAATCGACCCCGATCCGCTGGAAAAGGGCTGGATGGGGAAATGGCTGGCTCGCGAGCCGATCAGTTACCGGGAAATTCCCGCGCCGGAAGCCGCGCCGCAGGAAATCACGGATGAATTTGCGTCCGTGACCGACCTGGGGGAACGCGAGATCAGGATTGGCGCCGGGGTTTTTCACCGCATCCATCTCTGGGCCTGCTACGATTTAAAGTGATGACCGAAACTGTTTTGCCAGCGCGCGATTATGACCTGGCGGCGACGCTTGATTCCGGGCAAGCCTTTCGCTTTCAGCGGAGCGGCGATTCCTGGACCGGCGTTGTCGGCGGAAATTGGGTGCGCCTGACCCAACGGCCCGGGGGCATCCTGGCCGGGGCCGCGCAACCGCAGCGGGACTGGCTTTGGCTTCGCGATTTTTTGCAAAGTGACGTTGATTTGCAAAAAATTCTGCGGACATTTCCCGATGACGAACCGATGAAAGCCGCCGTTGCGGCCTGCCACGGCTTGCGGGTTTTGCGGCAGGAACCGTGGGAATGTCTGGCCTCCTTCATCCTATCCTCCACGAAACAAATCGTGCAAATCCGGCAAATCGTTTCGAACCTGTGCGAATGTTTCGGTGAACCGATTCTTTCACTCGATGAAACCAAGCCGGTTTATGCGTTCCCGAAGCCGGAGAGGATTGCCGGCCTTTCCGAACTCCAACTGCGAAATTGCAAGATGGGTTTTCGCGCGCCCAGCCTGCTGGCCGCCGGACGGCAAATCGCGGAGGGGAAACTTGATTTGGAATCCATTCGCAAATTGGAATATGCCGCCGCGCGCGCCGAATTAATGAAACTGCGGGGCGTGGGCGGGAAAATTGCCGATTGCGTCCTTTTGTTTGCCTATGGATTCGATTCGGCGTTTCCGGTGGATGTCTGGGTGGAGCGGGCGCTGCGGCAGTTATATTTTCCGCGCCGCCGGCCGGCGGAAAAGAAGCTGCGGCAATTTGCGTCCACGCATTTCGGACCGCGCGCCGGGTACGCGCAACAATATCTTTTTCATTACATTCGCACGAAATTGAATTAGCCTCAGCCTCTTTGTTGCCAGAAGCAACCGAACATGAACCTTGAAGTCATTCTCACTCCCGCAGAATTGCCCGCGCTGGCCCAACGTGATTTGAGCGGTGCGGCCTGCGTGGTCTTCGACGTGTTGCGCGCCACGAGCGCCTTCGTGACCGCGCTGCACCATGGCGCGAAGGAGATCATTCCCGTCTGTGAAATTTCCGAGGCGCTCGACATCCGAAAAGACCGGCCGGATGTTTTACTGGGCGGCGAGCGGCAGGGAGTAAAAATTGAGGCGGACGGAATTATTTTTGATTTTGGCAATTCCCCCCGCGAATACGTATCGGCCAAAGTGGGTGGCCGGACCGTTGTTTCGACCACGACCAACGGCACGCGGGCGTTGCGCGCCTGTGCCGGGGCCAAAACCGTTCTGGCAGCGTCCTTGCTGAATCTCGGCCCGACGGCAAACTTCATCTGCAATGGAAAATTTGAAACGGTCGTGATTGTTTGCGCCGGCACGTTTGAACGCGCGGCCCTGGAGGACATTTTGGCCGCGGGCGCGCTTTGTGAAAACCTCCAGGACGCGACCGAAGCGCTCTCCGATTCAGCGCAAGTCGCCCTTCGCACCTATACGCAGACAAAGGCGGATTTTGTCAACGTCGCGCAAACGTCCGAAAACGCGCGGCGGTTGCTGTCCCTCCCGGATTTGAAGGAGGATGTCGCCTTTTGCTTGCGGCGCGATGTTTTTGACCTGGTCGCCGTGCTTGGCAAAGACGGCGCGTTGCGGCCGAAAGTCACAGATTTTTAACCACGGATGGATATGGATGGTGAAGTGAAAGCGCCAGAGGCATCCCGCATGAGCAGGTCATGCGCGAATCAGGAGAACCAACCACGAAACACACGAAATGACACGAAATGAATAAGCTCCTCACGCAAAGGCCGGGTACGCGAAGGAATTCAATTTTCTCGCAACACTTTTGCCCTTTGCGTACGATGTTCCAGTTTGTTGGAAGTATGGATTGGACATCGCCACAACCTTTGAGCCGTGCGCTCACGGTGCCGCAGACGCTGGAACAGGAGTCGGGACCGAGTTAGTAATTCGTTCCAGTGCCTGATCTGTTGCAATTCGCACGAGCCGCATTAAGTTGGTATTGTCACAAATTTTGATCAACGCGCCAGCACATCGGGAGCTATTTGCGTAAGTGCATTGCTTGCTTCGATGCAAATCTCTGGATCAGAATTACTATACCTTGAAAGAAGAAAAGGCACCGCGTCGCGCGCATTGGTGCCGTGCTCCGCAAGTGCTTGTGTAGCTGCGCGTCGAACGGCAGGTGGCGGCGATCCCGCAAGAAAATTTGTTAGCACAGGCACCATAACGCCGGGGTCAGAGTAGCTGAGCATCGAAATCGCGGAGTTTCGGACGACGGGATCATTATCTTCCAGGCATTTTGGGAGAACTGGCACCGCTCGAATGCTGTTGATTTTGAAGTTGGGATCTTCGTCTTCTGGAAGGGTCATCGCATTCGGGGGACCCGTGTGGTAGCCCAAACCGCTGCTCTGCATAAGCACACCGCGTTGCGGCAGTCCCGGCATTGCAATCACGTCCAATGCGGCTGCAAATCCATCGGGTCCCATTTGAAGCAATGCATTTTCAGCTACCACACAGACATTTCCGTTGGTCGGATTGGCGGCAAGTGCTTTTAATTCAGGGATGTAATTTTGTGCATTCGTTCCGAGCGCCGAGAAAGCCGTTGCCGCAAGCCACGCTCGGTGCCACATTTGAAAATTTGCGTCATTCGTGTTGGGTGGTTTAGCATCCACGCGGCCCATCAAACTCATCAGATAAGGCACCGCATTTGTCCCGATTGCCGATAAAGCCGCCTTCGCCTTGGCCCTGCGCTCAGGAGGATTCTCGAAGTTGCCGTATTGGTCCACCCACCAGCTCAATCCGCGGCCGTGATAGAAAGTGCCAGTGCCGCGCCACAAAAAAATCAATCCAACGACTGCAATTCCCGCCAGCAGAAGAATGGCGATATATTTTTTATGATTCATGCCTCTAGCGAGCAAACAATCGGCGATAGACCTCGCCGCGCTGCGTCGTGTTCATGGAATTGACCTGCTTGAGCATATTACTCTCCCAGGTTCCCTGGCCCAAGAATTTTTCTCCCAATTCATACACAGCCTCTGTTTTACTGACGATGGCAAGCAGGGAGACGAATTCGCCGCGTCCAGGACTGGTTTGCACCATCTCGCCAAAGAACGGCACACGCACAGAGTTGGCGTCACCGTATTTGATAATCGCAAACGGATACACTACGTCTTTTGGCGTAAGGATTTTTATTTTGGAATCGGTTGCGACCGTCGCATCCGCGTGGACACCGTTCGGGTTCGGGAATTTTTCAATGTCAATCTTCGTCTCGACATTGAACGATTCCAAGTTCATGCCCGTTATGGCGTGGAACGCCTTTCGCGCCAATTCGTCAACCTGCCCCTTATCCAGCGGAGCCACCGCGCCTGACCAGTCCATCGGCCCGATGTTGCGCCGTGACCTTCCCCAGGCGGTTGTTGTTGGGTTCAGTTGATACCTTTCGGTTCGATATGCGTTCTGAACCAACTGCAGGGTGGGATGGATGCCCCCTTCCACAATAAATTCAAGTGGGCCTTCAACGGCAGGATTCGGGTCAAACACTGCTTCGGCGTGGAGTCCGACCGGAGCATCGGCTGTCACCTTGCGAATTTTCAAGGTGTCTCCGGTAAGACCGGCAGAGCCGTAAATCGGGATGCTCACGTTTTGGACGAATTGCGTGATCGTTGAAATAACCGCATTCGTTGCCCATTCGAGAAACGCCTCATTGGTTCGCAATTGCTCGGCGATCAACTCGTGGGCAATCGCGCTGGTGATGGCGGCATGGGAATTGGTGGAATGGTAGTCATCAACCAAAAGTGTATGGAGTTCCGGCAAGGCAGGATTCGTGATGACACTTGGTTGTAAAGCGCGCGTTTGTGAGGCGTCTGGCGCACCAGGCGAGGTCTCTGTTTCTTTGTTGGAACGCACATGGAGCAAGACGGCGACGCAGACAGCCGCTGCGCCAATTACAAGCAGGATTAACATTTTTTGCTTCATGCAGTTGCTATGGGCGAGTGGGTTCACTGTGCCGACGGCTCTGAAACAGGTGCGGGAACCGAGTTCGTAATTCGCTCCAGCGCGTAGCCTGCACTATTTCGCGCGTTCACCTGCAAATTAGTATTCTCAAAGACTTTGATTAAGGCGGGCACGGCGGAAGTGGCTGACGAACCAAATTTACCAAGAGACTGCGCCGCGCTCGCCACTAAGTATGGATCGCGATTTTCGAGACACTGGGTCAAAGCGGGCACCACCAGTTTGGGTTCAGACGTGAAATTGCCTAAACTGTCGGCGGCCCATGGTGACGCAAACCAATCGTCAACGTGCAGCCATTCGATAATGGCAGGCAGTGCGGAATCAGCTTGCGGCCCATAGGTGCCGAGACTGTGGAAGACTTCATACAAGAATAGCATTCTCTGGTCCATCGGCCCATTCGTTCCGTAGTTCAAAAGATATTTCTTGTTGGCCAGGGCGTTTGCCAGCGCCGGGCCGACTGTGGAAGGCTCCAATTTCAGGGTGCCGAGACTTCGTGCGGCAATATTGGAGACGCGATTGGTCGGTTCTTGAATATAATGGAGCAATAGCGGAATCGCCGGGAGGGCATTCGTGCCCATTGTGGAGAGGAGATAGACATCGTCGCGTTGGACGTTCACGGAACTGTTAGTGGCCAGTCTCAAAAGGAATGGCACAGTGGTCGGGCCAAGATTGGCCAGAGCAAAGACTGCGTATTCGTTGCGATAACGATAAAAGTCAAGACCCCAAGCTGGATCTGCACGGGGTATATCGGCGTCATCCGGCAGTTGGGCGACACTCATCAAGTCAGGAATTGCGAAAGTGGCATTCGTTCCAAGAATACGGAATGCCGACACCGCCCCGACCGCACGGAACCCGGCCTGCCGGTCTTCATCTGAACTAAATCTGGTGAAATTGGGTTTGGCGCGAATCCAATACAGCAAAAACGGAACGGAGCGACGGCCCGAGTGTTGAATGGCTTCTTCAATTTCCGGCATTGAAGCCCAATCATTGGTAATATTATAGCGATATTCGCCACAAGCCTCCACCCATTCGCTCAAAGTGTGCCCGTGGTAAGACGGCCCCAAGAAGGGCCAGAAGCACCACCACGTCACAGCCGCGAGGCCGATGCTAATGATGATCGAAATTGTTTTGAACCATCGCATTCTTTTGGAACGCAGATGGAGCAAGACGGCCGCGCAGGCAGCCGTTATGCCAATCACGATCAGGATTAACATTTTCTGCTTCATGCACGCTCAATGTCACTGTTCCAGCGCCGCGAGTGAAATTCCCTGCTCGCCGGACCACACCACATGATTTCCGGCGCTGCCGGGCGCATTCTGGTTGGCCTGTGAAACGGCGTTATCCAATGTGTAGTAAAAAGTCGAGCCGTCGTTCTCGGTTGCATAGAGGGTAAAGTATGTGAGCCAATCGAATACGTCGGTGTTGATGGGTTCGTCATCAGTCCACCCGAGACCAAAGCACGGTCTGATTTTTTGCGCCAGCGCGGTGTTGGGAGTGAACTGACCGCTTTGGCCATTATTTCTTAAAATGAACTGCATGAAGGGACCATTCCCAATCCGACAACCCGTGAAAATAGCCAGGGCGACAGCATTTGAGCCCTTGACGAAACCCCAGCCATTGGTGCCTGAGAGACTTGCCTGTGAAAGCTGGTCGTCAGGACTTTCACCTTGCACGCCCAACGCCACTCCGTTGAGGAGGCCGCCATGTCCATGAACCATCACACCGAGTATCGGGCGGTCGGGTGTTTGCTCTTGACCGCCGGGATAGTAAGAGCTACCGGCCAAGCCAGCGTTGAGAGCCGTCCAGCCAAAAGGCGCGTTCAAATTGTTTGCCGTTGGCTGGCTGACCGTTTGCCACAGACCGTTATTTTGAATGTTTTCGATTTGGTAAATGAACTCGAACATTTGGGAGACACCGTCGGTCAGCACCTGAATGGCATATTGCTCATCACTGCTGTTGCCGAGTTCTTGAATAACTGTCCCGTCGTAAGCCGTTATCGAACCGGCATTGGGTTTTGGTGGCAGGAGATAGACTCGGATGTATTGAGTATTAACCGAGGCCGGAGGATCGTTCTGCGCCAATGGCTGATCGCCCGGTGGCTGCACCGTAACCTCAAGATCATAATATGGGGCAGGATATATGGAATCAACAGTGCTGCCGTCATCATAGATGATGTCTTGGCCGATATTCGTGACGTCCATTGACGAGCTTTCAAACAGATTTCCGGCAGGGTCATAGGCATTGACAACCCACGTTCCGTTCGTTGCCGTTGTCACGGCTTCAAAGCTGATGCCATATTCACCAGCCGATGCCGCTATACGGTTGGTTCCATCAGGCGCAAGCGAGAGCACGGGGGACACGATGCTTATCAAGCGGTAGTTCGTGATGGTGAAGTCCGTGGCAGTTTGCCCAAAACCAGAATCAATGGCGCGAAATTCCAGAGTTTCCACGCCGGACCGCAAAGAGATTCCGGGGATTTCCAGCGTGCCGGTGTCGCTTCCCGCGCCGGTCACGTGGCCCAGGAACTGCGGATTTGAGGGGTCGGTTACGTCGTAAACCGCAACTTCAATGATTGACCAACCGGAATTGGTGCTGATCACGTATGGCACTGTCACCACATCGGGGCTGTCGAAATAATTGGTCGTCAGAAAGAATAGATCTGTAGAAGTGTTGGCAGGCGCGGAGTAACGAACGAACGTGAGGTTGGTCGCGTTCTGCAATTCAAAGGAGAGGGAGCCGGTGGCATTCGTGGTGATTACGGAGCTAACCAAGTAAGAATGGCCGTTGGTGTCCATTTCAACGATGGCGTCCGCTTCGGCGGCCAGGCCCGGCTGGTCATTTGTCCACGTCAGCGTCACTCCTTGGTCGGTAAGAATGCCGAGGTTGGTTGCCATGAGCGAGAATGGCAGGATTTCCTCCGGGTTATCGTTTGTGTCCAGTTCCGCGCACATGCGATAGAACGAAATAGGAGTGCTTGCCGGATTATAGGGCAGATTAAAGTTGGTATTGCCGATGGCATTGGTTTGACCGACGGGCTGCCATTGCGGAGCGGCAAGATTGGTGGCAGTCACGGCGAACATGCCACCGTAAGGCAATTGGCTTGTCATCACATTGCCATTGCCATCGAGGGTCACTCCGTTGAGGGAGACGTATGTGTGATTTGAAATGATGATTTGATTAAACCATGCGTTCGACGTTATTTCCAGGGGTTGGGCCGCTGGAGCATTGCCGACAGGGTTGGGTGAGCCTGAAGGCGGTAGAGGCGGCAACATGGACATCAGGGCAAAATTTTCGACGTTCCTCGCGTCCACCAGAAATTGATCGTCTCCCACAACATAAACCGTGGCGCCGGGCATGTACCGTGGGCGAAATGGGTACGGAGGGATAAGGCCGTCCGGTCCCGCAACCCAAAAAGTGCCGCTGGCCGGAACCTGGCTCCAGGGAATCGTTTGGGCTGTGTTGGCATCCTCTGTGGTTGATGTTGTTTGGGCGGCGGTTGAAAACGCCACGAAGAGAGCCGTTACCCCGACAATTCTTTAAATGATTGTTTTCATAATTCCTGTTTCCTGTTTTATTTTTCCCGTCAAATGCTGAATGCCTTTTTTGATGGACAACGCCTTGCTGTGGCGTGTTTTTGTATCAACAAAAAAACTTTTGCCGAAAACTGATTACATTTTACTTTCCTACCGCTGCATTCGCGAGACAACAATTCTTTTGTTAATTTTGCGTGACGGACACCAAGTATTTTTTGGCTTGGAGAAGTTATTTTATGGCTTGCCTAAAAGTGTTTCCCACGGACAGCGCAAGGCTCTTTGCAGACGGATAAATGTCGTAAGCAATATATTCACTTTACCCGCTTCAATTTTTTGGATTGTCCGCGGATGCAGTCCCACCATTTCGGCAAGTCGCTCCTGGGTGATTCGTTGAAGCACCCGTTCGCGACGAACATTGTCGCCGAAAGACTTGAGTTGTGATGCTTGGGCGCGTTCCAGTGGCACGCCCTATTGAGGCGGTTGCTGCGCTTTTTGAACACAGCACAACGGGGCGTGAAACGGACCAAAGACAGCTTTGCGCGACTTGACGAAAAGATTCGGTCGCGGGTTCGGAGTTGTTCAACTGTCTGTGACGTGGCAGTTCTTCGCCACTTTTTCCGGTGAAGCTGATTTTTGTCCGGGGCCGCATCCGCGCACTCCCCCGGAGCACCGGCTTGCAGCCGGCTTTGAACGTCGCTTGGCACTTGGAAGAAAAAGCCGATTACAAATCGGCGCTCCGGCTTTTTGCGGGCAGTTTGCGGCCTTCGCGCTCTGAGCGTGAGGCTTTTGTGTGTTTCGCGTATTTCGTGGTTAAAATAATTGGCGGTGTGATAGCTTTGCGCTTTAGACGCAAAGCGGGTTTGGTGCGGGTTTGGTTTAATCCAACGGCGCGTGATACGGTTGGCCATTCGTGAGTTCTGTTTTCGCAAATTCTTGATACGCGCCCCGAAAGAATTGCGAATAATTTTACAAAGTTGTAACTTCAGCGGGCTGTGGATTTGTATAAAATCGAAAACGGACGATTAAATTGCAGGATTTGGCCATCCGCCGGATTGCCGTTTCCTGGGATAAGGATTTTGTCAAAGATCGAGACCAAAAAAACAGACTATGATTAGTATCCAACCTTTACTCGCGGCCAATGCCATGGTTTACGCGATTCAAAACGCGACCACCGAAGGCAAATGCACCGTCGTGGCGCTGCTCATCCTGTCGCTATTCAGTTGGACGATCATCATCACGAAGTTCCGCCAGTTGATGATCGCGCGAGGCGTCACCAGGAAGTTTCTGGCCGCCTACGCCTCCACGCGCGACCCGCTGGACATCCAGCGCAAGGGCGAGGAATACGAAGGCGCGCCGGCCTACCAGCTTTACATTCGCGGCGCGGACGAACTGGCGTACCAGTTGAAGAACAATCCGGTGCAGATCGTGGAACAGCCGAAGTTCAACTCCACAGGCGAGGGCAACACGGACCATTATGCGCGGTCGATCACGACCAAGATCAGCACCTCGTCGTTCGAGGCGGTGACGGTGGTACTGGAAGAGGCGGCGGGGGCGGAGGCGATGAGCCTCGAGAAGGGGATGATTGTGCTGTCCACGGCGGTGGCGGGCGGGCCGTTCATCGGGCTGCTGGGAACGGTCTGGGGCGTTATGTCCACCTTTGCGGGAATTGCGGAGAGCAAGGCGGCCACGCTCACCGCGATGGCGCCGGGCGTGGCCGCCGCGCTGGTGGCGACGGTGACCGGCCTGCTGGTGGCCATTCCGGCGATGTTCGCCTACAACTTCATGGTGACCACGATCCGGCATATCACGCAGGAATTGGACGGGTTCGCCGGCCGCTACGCGAACCAGATTGAGCACACCTACGTGGACCGCCGGGACATCGAGGACAAGATCGCCGGCGCCTTGAAACGCGCGGAAGGCAGCCAGGTGCCCGGCATTGTTTCACAATGAAAAAGTGTTCGCACACTACCCACAATTCCCTCACGGAATTGAATATTACGCCGCTGCTGGACCTGGCCTTCGTTTTGCTGGTCATTTTCATCATCACCACCATTCCACCGGTGAACGATGAAGACCTGAAATTGCCGACAGCGACGAAACACCTGAAAGACCCGCCGCGCCAGGCCAATTACATCAGCGTGGAGACCGACGGCACGATGTTCCTGAACAAAGAACAGGTGCCCTCGCTGGATGTATTGTTGCAGACATTGATCAGTAAGCGGACGGTTGATCCCGACTTGAACGTCCTCGTGCGGGGTGACATCAAGACGAAGTACAAGGACATCCGGGCGGTGCTGGATGTCTGCCAGCAGGCGAACGTGCCCAAAGTGGACCTGGTCACGGAGCCGCTCACGGAGCCGCTCAACAAATGAAGTCCAAATCCGCCGCGGCGAAGAAAGACCGAAGAGTTTGAAGCATGGTTCCAAACACCCAACCGCGCAAAAAGCGTAATTCGTCCAGGGTGAACCTGGCGATTTCGTTCGCTTTTCACGCGGCGCTGGTGGTGGTGGTCCTGTATTTCGCGGCGCGGCAAGGCTGGCTGGGCAAAGAGGCGCAGAAGATTTCGGTTCGAATTGTTAAGGTGCCGCCGCCGGTAAAACCCAAGCCGCCGGAGCAGAAACCACCGCCGGTCGAGATGCCCAAGGTGGTGGCAACGCCGAAATTCGCGCCGCCCAAAGCGACGCCGACGGTGACGGCCCCGCCCACCGTGGCTCCGCCAGCCCAAGAGTTGCCTTCATTTGATTTCGACGGCGGCAAAGCCGTCATCAGCAGCACCGACCCGGTGGAGGTTTACAAGAGCCAGATTGAGTTCGCAATGCGCTCCAAATGGGACCGGCCCGATGACATGGACGACGACAGTTACGTGGCGCTGGTTCAGGTGGCGGTGGGACGCGACGGGAGCTTGACGGACCCGGTTTGGGAAAAAGGCTCCGGCAACAAGCGCTGGGATGACAGCGTGCGCGCGGCCATCGCCGCGGTGACAAGCATGGACGGGCCGCCGCCGACTAATTTTCCGCCGCGGATAACCATTCGTTTTGATGTGCAGGACGATACTGAACCGTTGTTACAATAATGAAAAAATTCTCCTCATCCCATCATGGCAGCATGAGTGAATTGAACATCACGCCTTTGCTGGACCTGGTGTTTGTGCTGCTGGTCATTTTCATCATCACCACGCCGCAGATGATGAACAATCTGGAGATGAACCTCCCGTCGGGCAAGCCACCGCCGCCGCAAAAAGAGAAGCCGAAAATCAACAACGTCGTGGTGGACGATACGGGGCAGGCGTTCCTGAACAATCAACCGGTGACGATTCCGCAGTTGAAGGAAGGGTTGCGACAGCTCCAAATGGGCGATCCCAGCATCAGCGTGGTGATCCAGGGCGGGGACAACGTGGATTATCAAATCATGATCAGTGTGCTGGATGTGCTCCAGCAATTGAGCATCACCAATGTGGGATTGGCCACCCAGGCGCCTGGCGGGACTTGATTTCGGCAGGGCGCGTCACGGAAGCGCCGTTGTCCCGTGTTCGCGGCGGACAGAGACTGCCCGCCCTACCCGCGTTCTGAAATTGGGGCGCGGCCTCCGCCGGTTCCCATTTGACAGCGGGCGGAGGCAAATTCATCTTGCGGCATGATTTTGACGCAAACTCGATGGTTGCCGGTGTTGTTGCTGGTCTGCTCGAACGTGTTCATGACGGTCGCGTGGTACGGCCACCTGAAATTCAAGGACAAACCGCTCTGGATCGTGATTGTGGTGAGTTGGAGCATCGCCTTTCTGGAATACTGCTTTCAAGTGCCGGCGAATCGCTGGGGCAGCGCAAATTACACGCCGTTTCAGCTCAAGGTGATCCAGGAGATCGTCACGCTCACGGTTTTTGTGATTTTTGCTTTTCTGTATTTTCACGAAAAATTTCATTGGAATCACTTGGCGGCGATGCTGTGCCTGGTGGCGGCGGTGATGTTCGCGTTTATGCCAAAGGATTAAAACGGCGCTTGGCAGTGTTATTTCATTCTGTTTAATTAGTTGCGCAGAATGAGACGGTTCCTCGCGATGACCCTGGTGGTTCTTTTTGCCGCAATGGTTCCGGCCATTGTTTCGGCAGAGAACCAGCCCTCTTTGAAGGTGGAAACGCTTCATGAGATTCAGCCGGATGCGCCGATGGGATATGTAACGTATGATTTTGCCACAGGAACTTTTCTCGGCACGAATGGGGTGTTTGTCAGTTATGGTGATGCGGTGTTGACCGCCGACTCGGTGACGGTAAACAGGGATACCGGTGAGGTGGTGGCCGATGGAAACGTGCGCATCGATCAGGCGGGGCAAATCTGGCTGGGCGAACATGTCGATTACAATTTTCTGACGCACCAGATGCGGACGGAGCAATTTCGGACGGGCCATCCTCCGGTCTTTGGTTCCGGCGAATCGCTGACCGGCGACACCAGCAATAAAGTTTATAACCTCCAGAAAGCCCAGGTGACCTCGGATGACATCAGCCATCCGGCGTATTACATCCAGGCGGCGCGGATGCGGATGGTGCCGGGAAAATATATCGAGGCATGGAACGGGGTGCTTTATGTCAAGGGTGTGCCTTGCTTTTATTTCCCGTATTACCGGCGCAACCTGGGCGAACATGCGGACAACCTGAACGTGTTGCCGGGCTACTACACGGATTTTGGACCGTACCTGCTCTCGTCCTATCGCTGGTATTTGAATGACACGCTGGACGGCACGATTCACGCAGATTATCGCGAGCGGCGGGGATTTGCCGGCGGGCCGGATTTGAACCTGCATCTGGGCCAGTGGGGCGATCCGGTGTTCCGATATTACTATCTGCACGACCTGGCGCCGAATTTGACGACCAACCTGCCCACGGCGGAACCGATTCCGAAGAACCGGCAATGGTTTGAGATGGAGTGGCAAACGACAAATTTTCCGGCCACGAATATGAATCTCAAGGCGGCGGTGAATTACCAGAGCGACCCGCTGTTGTTGCATGATTTCTTCGAGGGCGCGTACACCGAGGACCCCCAACCGCTGACTTTCACCGAGGCGAACAAATACTGGGACAATTGGAGCCTTGATGCGCTGACCACGCCGCGCGTTGATAATTTTTTCGACCAGGTGGAACGAATCCCGGATGTCAAACTGACGGGATGGCGGCAGGAGATTTTCGACACGCCCATTTATTATGAGAGCGAAAGTTCCGCGGGTTATTACCGCAAATTGCTGGCGGAGACGAATACATTCTTCGGCGGAACGAACGGTCCCGGCGACGATTATTCCGCCGCCCGCGCGGACACGTATCAGCAACTGGTATTGCCGCACACGTTTTTTGGCTGGCTGAATGTAATGCCGCGCGTTGGGGGGCGGTTCACCTATTACAGCCACGAAACTGGTCCCGGCGCGACGAATGACGAGGCGTATCGCACCGTTTTCAACACCGGCCTGGATGCTTCGTTCAGGGCTTCGCAACTTTGGGAGGGGGCGAGCAATTCATTTTTTCAGGTGAACGGCCTGCGGCACATCATCGAGCCGTCGGCGAGCTATGCATTTATTCCGCATCCCAGCGTGGCGCCGCAACAGTTGCCGCAATTTGACACGGAATTGCCCAGTCCGATGCTGTTGCCGATCCAATTGCCCGATTACAATGACATCGATTCGATCGACAGCGAGAACGTCATTCGATTCGGGTTGCGCAATATACTGCAAACGAAACGGGTGGATGGCCTCGAGGACCTGGCGAACTGGAATTTGCTGCTCGATTGGCGGCTGCATCCGAATCCGGGACAGCAGACCTTTAACGACCTCTACTCCGACCTGGAGCTGCGGCCGCGTTCGTGGCTGACGTTTGATTCGCAGGTCCGCTATGACATCAACAACGGATATTTCAACCTCGCCTATCATCAAGTGACGCTTACGCCGAATGAGTGGTGGAGCGTGAGCCTGGCCTACGACTACTCGCGCGCGGGATTTGTGGACAGCGGCGACAATCTCATCAGCAGCGCCATTTTTTTGCGGATCAACGACAACTGGGGGCTGCGCACCGAGCATGATTTCAACGCCGTGGACGGCCATCTGCAGGACCAATTTTACACCGTTTATCGCGACATGCGGTTTTGGACGGCGGCGCTGACGTTCCGGGTGACCGACAACCAGGGAGCGCCGGTTGATTATACAGTGGGGTTCAGTTTTTCCATCAAGGCGCACCCAAAATACGGTGTCGGCGCGGACGCGGTGGAACCGTATCATCTGGTGGGAGAATGATCAGACGACTGGCAGGGAAATGGTGAAGGTCGAACCTTTGTGGACTTCGCTCTTCACCTCGATTTTCCCCTGATGTTGCTGAACGATGTGCTGGGATATGACCAAGCCCAGGCCGGTGCCGTTTTTCTTGGTGGTAAAAAACGGTTCGAACAGCCGCGACAAATTTTCCGTCGTGATGCCGATGCCGGTGTCCTGGATTTTGACGAGCAGGTTCTTTTTGCCTTCCTGTTCGGCGAGGTCCGTAATCACGATCAGGGTGCCGTTGGGACCCATGGCTTCGAGGGCGTTGAAGAGGATGTTCATGAACACCTGCTGCAATTGCGCCTCGTCGGCCCGGGCAAAATTAGGTTTGGCCCGGAAATCGCGCTTTACCGAGATCATCTTCCCGGAAATTTGATGCTGCAAGAGGCGCAGGGAATGTTCCAGAACGTCGTGGACCTCGATGCTGGAGAACATGGCCGGTTTGGGAGAGGCGAATTTCAACATCTGGCTGGCCATGGAATCGATGCGCGACAATTCCTTGGCCACCACTTCGGCCAGTTCCTTTTCATCGCTTTTTTGGATTAAGAGTTCGATGAAGGTCTTGATGGGGGTCAGGCCGTTTTTGATTTCATGCGCCACCCCGGCGGAAAGCGTTCCCAAATTGGCCAGCCGGTCCAATCTCCGCATGTTCTCTTCGGAGATGGACGCGGAACTCCAGGGATTGGAATTTTTCTGACCGCGACTTTTGCTTGAGCTTTCGGTTGACATATTCGAAACAACAATATGCCGCCTCTTCGCCATTCAGCACTTGCGACCTAAAGAATGATCCAGATTAGCGATATGCGATGCCGCCGGAAAACAAAAAAATGCGGGATGCGACAATTTTTGGTTTGCTTCTGGAATTTGACCTCTCGAATGGGTAGGCTGTTTCATTCAATGAAAGACACTTTCAACAGTATTGAATCGGTCGTCAACGACATTCGGAAGGGGAAAATGGTCATCGTGGTGGACGACCCCGGCCGGGAGAACGAAGGGGACCTGATCCAGGCGGCCCAACATATCACGCCGGCGGCGGTCAATTTCATGGCCATGCGCGGACGGGGATTGATCTGCGTGCCAACCACTTCCGACCGCCTGCACCAACTGGGCATCGAACGGATGGTCCATCAAAACCGCGAGAGCTTCCGCACGGATTTTCAAATAAGCGTGGATGCGGCGCGCGGCGTGACCACGGGAATTTCGGCGGCCGACCGCGCGGAGACCATCCGCATCATGGCCGAGCCGGCGGCCGTGCCGGAGGATTTGGTCCAGCCGGGCCATGTTTTTCCGTTGCGCGCCCGTCCGGGCGGTGTCTTGCAGCGGGCCGGGCACACGGAGGCGGCGGTGGATCTGGCGTTGCTCGCCGATTGCCGCCCGATCGGCGTGCTGTGCGAAATTTTGAACGATGACGGCACCATGGCGCGCCTGCCGCAACTGTTCAAGTTCGCCCAAAAGCACCGGTTAAAAATTTGCACCGTCGCAGATTTGATCCAATTCCGGCGGACGCGGGAGAAGCTCGTGGAGAAGATCGAGACAGTGAGGATGCCGACGGATTACGGCGATTTTGACCTGCACCTGTACCGCTCCCGGATTGACGGGCAGCATCACCTGGCGTTGGTGCGTGGAAACGTGGCCGGAAAAAAGAACGTGCTCGTGCGGGTCCACAGCGAATGCCTCACCGGCGACGTTTTCGGTTCGCGTCGCTGCGACTGCGGGCCGCAATTGCACCAGGCGATGCGGCAAATCTCCGAGGCCGGCCACGGCGTGATTGTTTATATGCGCCAGGAAGGTCGCGGCATCGGGCTGGCCCCAAAAATCAAGGCCTATAAATTGCAGGAAAAGGGATTGGACACCGTCGAGGCGAATTTAAAACTCGGCTATGGCATGGACCTGCGCGAATACGGTTTGGGCGCGCAAATTTTGGCGGACCTCGGGCTTAAAACGATCCGCCTGTTGACGAACAATCCAAAGAAGATTATCGGGCTGGAAGGTTACGGCCTGAAGATTACGGAGCAGGTGCCGATTCGCGTGAAACCGAATCCATACAATGAACGGTATTTGAAAACCAAACGGGAAAAATTGGGGCATTTGTTGTGAGCGTCCTGTCTGGAAAATTGTAGGAGCCGGCGTGAGCAGGCTCTAATTTTAAAATCATAAATCAGAAAATCAGCCAGAAGCCCTCGTCACCCCGCGGCTGCAATTTTTTAGATACGTTCTCAGGGGGATTTGCACGGGTGCCCCGTCGGAAAATTGCAATCTGCACTTCGATAACAGGTTTTTGAGATGGAAAAGGGATGGCATGGTTTCGGCTGGGGTTAAAATCATGCCTGAACAAAAAACTTTGGAACGGATGCGGCGGGACAAGCGCGAAGGCAAGGCGGCTACGACCCAGGCCGGGGAGTTTGTCAGGGAAGAATTTCATCATATACGCGAAGGCAAACATGGGGCGCGTTCGCCGCGGCAAGCCATCGCGATCGGCCTCTCCAAAGCGCGACGTGCCGGCGTGAAGTTACCGCCATCATCCGACGGGAAATTTTCCGGGAAAGCGCGCCGCCAGGCGGAACGGGAATATGAACGCGGGCGGCACGGTGGCGGCAGGGTCTCGGCAAGGCGGTCGCGGATCACCTCATCGATTTTGAAACGTGAGGACCAGGCCGTCGGTTCCACCCGGGCCATTTCGGAACAAGCCCATCGTGCCGCCCAACGCCGTTCCCCTTCCAGCCGTTCACGCGCGGCCAAAAAAGCGGCGCGGACCCGCGCGTCGCACCATTAACCGATCACCGTATGACCAGAGGCGGCCAATCCGGATACTCGGGTAAACAAAAACGGCGGGCTGAGCCTATGAAAAAAGGCGGCGAACCGCACCGCCCAGGCCCGAGAACCCCAATGCCGGGCCTGCCCATAAAAGGTAAAAGCAAATAAAGGATAAAACTATGAGCGTCTCGACAATTCTTCTAATTCTCTTGATCATTCTGCTGATTGGCGCGCTGCCCGCCTGGCCGTACAGCAGCGGCTGGGGGTATTATCCGAGCGGCGGACTGGGGTTGGTAGTGTTGATTTTGGTGATTGTCCTGCTGCTGGGAAGAATATGAGATTATGAGTTCCCCTCTCGCGAAAAAGGAATGCAAGGCATGCGACGGCGAAACACCCGTCCTAAAAGGTGATTCGCTGCACCGATTCAAGGAACAGTTGGAAGGCGATTGGCAGATCGTCGAAGAACAGCGGTTGGAACGACAGTTTAAGTTTCCCGATTTCAGACATGCGCTGGAATTCACCAACCGCGTCGGCGTACTTGCCGAGGAACAAGGACATCATCCGGACATCTATCTGACCTATGGCGAAGTGCGCATCCAGATTTGGACACACAAGGCGGGAGGCCTGACCGAAAGCGATTTTATTCTCGCCGCCAGGATTGATGATCTGGGCTGAGGCCGGGCCGGGTGGAGGGGTTTTGCAATAAATTGAAAAGATTTTTCAAAAAATTCCGGCTCCTCCTGTATCTGATCGCCGGAATCCTTGTCATTCTCGTCTGCCTGCGGCTGGCGCTGCCCTCTCTCCTCAAGCATTACGTCAACCGCCAGCTTCAAAAATCGCAGAATTATGCCGGGCGGGTGGAGGGAATCGGCCTCTCGCTCTGGCGGGGCGCTTATGAAATCGAAAACATCAACATCTTCAAACGCAACGGCGAAGTCCGGGAACCGTTTTTCTCGGCGCCCTACTTGGATTTATCACTTCAATGGGCGGCTCTGGTTCACGGCCACATTGCGGCGAAGATTTACATGGAAAGTCCCAAATTGAATTTCGTGAAAGGCCCCACGGCGGCGCAGAGCCAGGCGGGTGAAAACACCCCCTGGAACCAATTGCTCGAAAATCTCGTCCCCTTCAAACTGGACCGCCTGGATATTCAAAACGGCCAGATCCATTACAAAGACGATTATTCGGACCCTAAAGTGGATATTTATTTTTCCGAACTGGCGGCGTCCGCCACCAATTTGTCCAACGCGCGCAATCAAAAAGTCCCGCTGCCGGCCGGCATCGTTGCCGATGCCAAAGCCATGGGCGCCGGGCACTTGAATTTCAACCTGCAATTCAATCCGGTGGCTCCTTCGCCCGAATACCAGCTGCAGGCGTCGTTGACCAACGTGGATTTGCCCGCGCTCAACGATTTCCTCCGTGCGTATGGGAAATTTGACGTGGCGCGAGGGACGTTCGCAATGTTCCTGTCGGTCGCGGGCACCAACCAGGTTTACGACGGCTACCTCAAGGTTTTCTTTAACCACCTGGACGTCTTCGAATGGAAAAAAGAGCGGCAGAAGAACATTCTGAAAATTTTCTGGGAGGCGATTGTCGGCGCGGCCTCCACGGTGTTTCGCAACCAGGCCGCCGACCAGTTGGCGACCAAGATTCCCATCTCCGGCGTTGATACCAATTCCACCGTCGATGTCATGAGCACGATTGGCACGCTGCTGCGCAATGCTTTCATTCGCGCGTTGCTCCCGAAGTATGACCAGCAAATAACGGCCGCCGAGGTGGCGAAAATGGTGCAAGCGGGCCGGATTCCCAACGCCACCACCAATGGCGTGGCGAAAACAAATAATTTTGAGAGGCCCTTCTCCGAGACCAACAAGCCGGCTTCATTGCTCGAAATGCCGGTGAACAGTTCGGGGACAAACCGCGCTCCCGCCATAAAATTTTGATTCAACTTGGATTGTCCCCGGGATTCAGGCAATTTCGCGCCAGACGCGGAATTGAAGACACTTCACAAATATCTGGCCGGCCAAGTGCTGGCCTCGCTGCTGCTGACGGTGGCCGTGTTCACCTTCGTGCTGCTCCTGGCAAATGCCCAGGATATTTTACGTCTGCTTGTGGGCGGCCAGGTCCGGCTGGGATTGCTGGGGCGGGCGATTGCCCTGCTCATTCCATTTGCGTTCCTGTATGCCCTGCCGATGGGGTTGGTCACCGCCACGCTCCTGACCTTTGGACGATTCAGCGCCGACCAGGAATTGACGGCGGCGCGGGCCAGCGGCGTGAGCTTGATTTCACTTTCGGCGCCGGTGCTGGTGTTGAGCCTGGTCTGTTGCGGCATCAGCGCCTGGATCAATCTGGAAGCGGGGCCGGCCTCGCGCGCGCAATACAAGAACATCCTCAATGAAGCGCGCTCGGATTTGACCGGTGATCAATTGCCCGCCGGACGGCTCATTTATGATTTTCCAGGTTATATTTTTCTCATCGACAAAAACCAGAAAGGGAACCTGGAGAACGTGAATATCTGGCAATACAATGACAAAACGAATCAGGAGACAATTTATGCGTTTGCGCCGAGTGGAAAATCGGAGTTGGACCCGACCAACAAACAGTTAAATATCATCCTGTTTAACGTGCAGGGCATCATCCATTCGACCAATGGCAACCCGCATTTCTTTCAATCCGCGACATTTCCGTTAACGGCGAGCTTAGGTTCAAGCCCGGCGGCGCATGAAAAGCCCACGATCAGCAACATGACGTTTCCCCAGTTGCAGGAGGAGTTGTTGGCGCGCGAGAAACTGCTGGATTTTTTGCCGGCCACGACCAATTCCGCCTCGGAATGGCGCGCGCAGATCAAGGAGACCGAAGGCCTCGTCGAAAAAGTGCGCTCGCAGATGCACGAGCAGGTTGCGTTTTCCTTCGCCTGCTTTGGCTTTACCCTCGTCGGAATTCCGCTCGGCATCCGCGTGCATCGCCGGGAGACAAACATTGGAATCCTGATGGCGCTCGTCTTGGTGATTGTTTATTATGCATTCGACGTGGTGGGAATGCAATTGTCGTCGCGCCCCGAATTTTTCCCGCATCTGATTTTTTGGCTCCCGAATTTTCTTTTCCAGGCAGTGGGCGCGGTTTTGCTCTGGCGGGCGAACAAGGGGATTTGAGAAATTTTGGGTTTTTAGTTTTGAATTTTTAATTGAGGGAGATTCCAAGGAGGGTATTTTGATTGCAAGGCAGCTGGATGGAAGCGAACTGAAATATGATGACCCTACGCCAACTTGCCGCGGAACCGACAATGTTACCCACGCGGACGACGTGGTATTTGACCGACCTTGCCGAGGCGCGTGGCAAGCAGGCATTATTCACCCGCCAGTCGCCGCAAAAACTCAAGGTGCTGCGTGAACACGCGCTCATTGAGAGCGCGGTTTCTTCCAACCGTATCGAAGGGGTCGAGGTGGACAAAGCGCGCATCGGGACGCTGCTTTTTGGCAAACCCACCCTGCGCGACCGCGACGAAGAGGAGGTGCGGGGTTACCGGGATGCTCTCCGGCTTGTTCATGAAAGCGGCGCAAATCTCCCCATCAACGAAGCTACCATCAAAAAACTCCATCACCTTTCGCGCGGCGAGATCTGGGATGCCGGCATCTACAAGGAAAAAGACGTGGACATCATTCAGAAATACGCCGATGGTCGCAGCCGCGTTCGCTTCAAAACCGTTCCGGGCGGTCGGACGCCAAAGGCCATGGCCGAAATGATTGATTTATGGCAACACGGCTGGCGCGAGGAATGGGTCCATCCGCTGATTCTTGCCGGCGCGCTCAATCTCGATTTCCTTTGCATCCATCCATTCCGTGACGGCAATGGCCGGGTTTCGCGCCTGCTGTTTCTCCTCGCCTGTTATCATTGCGGCATTGAGGCCGGGCGCTACGTCAGCCTCGAGCGGATCGTCGAAGACAACAAGGAACGTTACTACGAAGTCCTCGAACAATCCTCCCAACGCTGGCACGAGGGTAAACACGACCCGTGGCCAGCGATCAATTTTCTGCTCTTCATCCTCACGCAGGCCTGCAAGGAATTTGAGCAGCGCGTTGGCCGGCTCAAATCGCCGCGCGGTGAAAAGACCGAGGCGGTGATCGCCGCCGTTCATCGCCAGATAGCCACCTTCCGCGTGGCCGATTTGCAGGGGGAATGTCCCGGCGTTGGGTTGGATTTGATCCGCCGCGTCCTTGCCCGGCTGCAAAAGGAAAAGAAAATCAAATCTCTCGGCACGGGCCGGGGCGCAAAATGGCAGAAAATCGGAAACTAGGTACTATCCTGGAAACTGCGTATTGAACTACGTACTTAAAATTCTTTTCCAGTCGGTGGGCGCGGTTTTGCTCTGGCGGGCGAACAAGGGGATTTGAAAAATTTTGAGTTTTGAATTTTTAAATTGGGGAAAGACCAGGAAGCATCAATGCGGCTTCAACCATCGTCCAAAGCTTCATAAAGGGAGGCCATTCAATTCAACAGGGCCTGATGAAGCAAAATAATTTTAGCGCCGGGCAACATACTCACTCAAAACCTGGCCCGTTGTGGTTCGTTTGACATCCCTAAAGCCGCTGGCTTTCATTGCCGAGATAATTACAGCGGGCGAAACGCATTCCTCAATTGTCGCCCAATAATACTCCATCAAGGTCGCCGTGGATTTGTTCCGGCGGCGCAACCACCCCAGGCGTGGCACCACTTTTTGCATGTAGAAACGCATCAAACCCAACGCCACCGCGCTGCTGGGCCGGGTGATTTCCAGAATCAACACCCGCCCATCCGGTTGTAAAACGCGGTGGAATTCATCGAAGAGCTTGTGTAAATCCTCGACGTGGCGCAGGGCGTAACCCATGCACACGAAATCGAACGTGGAATCCGCGCACGGCAGGGCTTCTCCCTTGCCCTCCAGCAATGTCACCGGGTTGCGCTTGCGGTTCTGTTCCAGCATGCCCCGGCTGGGATCAACGCCGGTAATCCGCGCGGGATCCACCCCAAGCTCGAGCGCGGCCTTGATCATTAATCCCGTGCCGCTCGCCACGTCCAGCAATCGCATCGCCGCCGTTAACCCGGCCTTCCGCAAGGCGTCCCGGCGATATAACTTGTCCGTGCCAAACGACATCATGCCGCTCACCCAGTCGTAGTCCGGCGCCGCCTCGTTGAACAATTCATTAATAAAGTTCTGTCGCGCCACCGATTCCGGATAGAACTCAGTCAATGGACGATGCGGCGACAGCGCCGCCGGCACATCTGGTCGTGGTTGATCATCCATGATCTCACCTTGCCAGCAGAAACCGGGAAGTCAAACGCATTTGGTCTGGCGCCTGAAAAACGTCATTCACCACCTGATTGTGGCGAAAATTTAGCCCGTGCCGCTTCTCCTTTTCCGTCGTACGACCTCAATGCCAGAAACACTGCCGTCGGCGCGGTTTTGCTTTGGCGGGCGAACAAGGGGAATTGAAAAATTTTGAGTCAGAGATATAAATATCGCCGGGGGTTTTGGCGCAACCGGCGAAAACAAGCACGGCTGCGCAAGCGATTAACGAACTGATGATTTGCTTTTTCATAACGTGGATTACTTCTGATTTCTTGTTGCCGGTATATTTCAAGAGTTCGCGGGTGTCAAGAATTGTAAATGCGAATGCAGACCCGCAGACCTGCGAGTTGACTCATGGAAAAAAGACACCGGAAAATCGGTGGGAATGAACACGAGCAAAGAACTGAAAAGAAATTGGCCGAAGCTACTTATGACGATTTTGGTGAGTTGGAGCGTGGATTTTGAGCAGTCGCGCGTGTTATCAGTAAACGCGCCCGATCCCCCTCCGCATTTTTTGCCGTTGTGCGCTTAGCCGTAACCATGCAGTTGAGGCGTAAAACCGGCTGTATCGGATAACACAACAACCACAATTGGAACCAGTTACAAATGCAAATCCTACTGCATTGCCGTTGGTCTTCCGCACCGCTTGGTC
>JBKQUF010000207.1:0-4160 GCA_052140285.1 Limisphaerales bacterium
AATGCACCGGAATATCACCAACGGGATTCGCCGCCGTTGAATCGGAACCCATTGGCCTCCGCCGTCGGGACGGCTACCACCACAACCTTACCCGCTGACTTGAGTTAAGTCAGACAGGCTGCTAGGGCGCTGACAACGGGACATTTGACGTTTGCAGTAGGCAAAGGGCAAATTGTCGCATGGCGACAGCGGAGATAAATAACCGACCCCTTCGTTTGCCTCGTTACCTTGCGGTTAAATTTTTATTCCGCGCTTCTGATTTTGGCCGGCATTTATTTGGCGTGACGGCTGCGAATGCGTGTTTCAGTCACCAGCCAGACCGTGTCCCGCAAATCGCGTTCGCCAAGCAAGGTCAATGCCTCCGCCAACCGCCGGATTAAATCCGCGCGATTCGGCTTGCGCAACGTAATCACAATGCTCCCGTGGTGGTGTTCAAAGGCGAGCGGAACGGTGTGAAAAAAATCCTTGTCGGTGGTTATAAAAATGGCCTCTTGTCGTTGCGCGTGGGCAAACAATTCCATATCCCCCGTGCCGGCGGAAACTCTTGCAGCGCGTGTGAAGCCGAATGTCCGGCGGATTCGAGAGCGGTCAAGGCGGGGTGCGGAAAA
Source organism: Limisphaerales bacterium (assembly GCA_052140285.1). Classification (GTDB taxonomy): domain Bacteria; phylum Verrucomicrobiota; class Verrucomicrobiia; order Limisphaerales; family UBA11358; genus UBA11358. The sequence continues at coordinate 609 of JBKQUF010000207.1, forward strand.
TTTTCGTCGAGGAAAAATTTCATTCCGCCAGTCAGGCTTCGGCGGTCTCCATGGCCGTCAATTCACCCGCAAATTCCAGACACGCGCGGATGTCGGCCCCGGTCAGCGAAGGATAATCCTCCAAAATTTCGGCGTGCGATTGTCCGGCGGCAATGGCCCCCACGACGTTGGCCACGGGCACACGCGTGCCGCGCACGACGGGTTTGCCATGACAGACCGCCGGGTCCAGCTGAATCCGATCTGAAAGCCATGTTTGCACGGGGAAAAATTAACCTCGTTGTGGAAGTAAATCAAGCGGGGGCGGAATTTTCTTTCCTTCGAGGGCCAACCCGTTCGCCGGCCGGAAAAACTGGCTGAACCGGATCCGGAATTTCTTCGTTACCACCGCGAAAAGATTTTCCAGAGTTGAAGCCCGGCGCCATCAGCGCGGCATTTGTAGAAAACCGGCCGGAAACTCTGCCGTCCCTGCGGGACTTTGCCGGTTTTTGATTTTACCCGCAGTTAAAACTGCGGGCTGTTGTCGGTCGCCGCTGTGCGGCTGGCCAGGCGCCGAAGATGCCGCTCCTGCCGGAGCTCTAAAATCTTTTTCCGTTTGGTTCGACAAAGATTTCGCGCTTACGGTGCTCTGACGGGGCGGTACGGGGAAGCGACCCTGAATCAGGCCTTTGGCAGTTGCGCTACGGCGCGTGGAAGACTCACCCCCCTCTGTTTCTGGATAACTTTACGCTTTCTCCATTTTATGCTTAAATGGCAGCGATGAGAGCCAGCGCAATAAAACTGGAGACCGGGCCGGGGGCCGCCTTGATCTCCACCAAAATGCCCCGCGCAATTTCTGCTTTCTGTTTTCTGTTTTTCCCTCTGGTGCAGCGAATCTTTTTAACGCGAATTAACGTTAATTAACGCGAATTAACCCGCCTCCTAAAAACCATGAAACAAGACCTTGCCAGCCGGTTCAGCATTTCCCTGCCGCCAAAATTATTGAAACAGTTTGATGAAATGTCGGGTGAGAAGGGTTACGACAATCGCTCGTTGGCCGTTGCCGACATGATTCGCGACAAACTGGTCGAGCACCGGCAGGGGTTGGGCAACGAAGAAATCGCCGGCACCATCACCCTGGTTTATGACCACCACAAATCCCATGTTCAGGCGTCGCTCACCGACATTCAACATGACCATCACGAAGTCATCATCTCCACAGTTCACGTGCATCTGGACCACCACAACTGCCTGGAAGTGCTGGTCGTGCGCGGCAAGGCCGGCCTCGTCAAAAAAATTGCCGACGAACTGATTGCGGCCAAGGGCGTCAAGCATGGCAAGCTGACCGTCACGACCACCGGCGTCGAAATGCCCGGGTGAAGGCGGGGAAATTTGTGAAATTGAAAAATTCCGGCGTTTGATTAAAGTCTCAGCCATGAAGGAAACGACTGCCAATCCCACGATTGCCCCAGCCGCGACCGGCGCCAATTTTTCCGACCGCCAGCACCGGATCGCGCCGCCCAAAACGGTTTCGGGCCGGTTCGGTCTTTGGTTGCAGGACCGGGTGGAGGGTTTCATTGCCCGCGTGTCCATCAACGGCGACCCGCAAATCTATGACGTGAAAACGTTTCCGTGGGCGGCGGACGTGGAGGCGGAATGGCGGAAGGTCCGCGCCGAACTGGACCGCGTGATGAAGTTCCGCGACCAGATGCCGAGCTTTCAGGACATCCTCAAGGAAGTCGGCGCCATCCAGACGGACAACGACTGGAAGACCTTTTTTCTGGCGGGCATCGGCATGGATTGCGCGGAGAACGCCCGGCGCTGCCCGGAGACGATGCGATTGCTCGGAAAGATTCCCGGCATGAAGACGGCGTTTTTTTCCATCCTTTCGCCGCACAAACACATTCCGGCGCACCGGGGCGCGTACAACGGCGTGCTGCGGTTTCATCTGGGGCTGCTCGTGCCCGAACCGCGGGAGAAGGTCCGCATCCGCATCGGCAACGAATTCCGGAACTGGTCGGAAGGCAAGGCGCTGATCTTCGACGATACCTTCAACCACGAGGTTTGGAACGACACCGACGGTTACCGGGTGGTGCTGTTCGTGGATTTTACCCGCCCGCTCAGGCAGCCGTGGCATTGGGTCAACAAGCGCTTTTTAAACATCGGCGCGCTGGCCCCCTTCCTGCGCGAGGCCGGCAAAAAGCAGGCGGACTGGCAAAAGAAATTTTATAAGAAAGATTGAAAATTATTCCGGCCCGGGCGACTTCGGACTCGCGATCGTGGCGGTCGTGTTCGCGCTGGCCGCGGTCCTGACCTGGGGAAAATGGCCCGATCCCATCGTTGATTACGGCGCGCAATTGTACCTGCCGTGGCGGATTTCCACCGGCGCGGTTTTGTATCGCGACCTCTTCTACATCGGCGGCGGACCGTTTTCGCAATACTTCGACGCCGCCCTCTTCAAGATTTTCGGAGCTTCGGCGCTGACGCTGGCGTCCGCCAACATGATATTTGTCGCGGGCATCCTGGGACTGATTTACCGGCGTTTTCTCGCGGCCAGCAACGCGCTCACGGCCACGATCATTGGCCTGGGAATCGCGCTGGTCTTCGTCTTCAACGAATACACGCTCACCGGAAATTATAATTTTATCACGCCGTACTCCGAGGAGGCATTGCACGGCCTGTTGCTTTCCATCGTGGTCATCGTTTGGATGTCAGATTGGGTCGCCAAAATGCGCTTGCGACTGGCGATGGCGGCCGGCTTTGAGACGGGCCTGGTTTTCTTGACCAAGCCGGATATTTTTCTGGCGCTCGCGGTGGGCGTCGCCGCCGGATTCATTCTCTTTGCGGTCACGCGCCGGAAAATTTTATTTGTGGCAAAATCGCTGGGGGCGTTTTTGGCCGGGGGCGTTTTGCCGCCGCTGTTTTTCCTTTGGCTGTTTCTACGGACGGAAAACTGGCGCGACAGTTTGCGGTCGGTGGTTTTCGGCTGGCTTCCGGTATTTCAACCGGCGGTGGTCAATAACCCCTTTATCGCTGGTGCCTGGGGCTGGATGCTCCGGTGTTTCATCTGGAACAACTGGCCCTGCAATCCGCCGGCGTCGTGCTGGTGGTGGGATTTTACGCGATGGCGTTGAAGCGCGCGGAGGACCTGAAATCGAATTGGCTGAGCTCGCCGGCGGTGATTTATCTGCTGTTGATAACGCCGTTGCTGCTGGGGGCGGCGTGTTATGACTGGCGTTCCTGCGGGGCGGCGCTGCCGTTGTTGACGGCAGGCACATGCATTTTGATTGGCTGGAATTACCGGACGCTTTCAGTGGATCAACGGGCCTTGGCTTCCCATAAACCCGACGGACCCTCGCCTCACCCTGAACCTCAAGGGACAAGAAGGACGGGCGGAGATCATTCTCACCCCTCACCCTCAATCCCTCCCCATGAACCCGGGGGACCCTCACCTCACCCTGGCCCTCTCCCCTCCCATCCGATGGGAGCGGAGAGGGAATCCGCCTTCGCCAAGGCTACGGCGGACAGGTGGCAGGCGGATGGGGGCTATCGCTTGAATGCCCGACAGGATGCGGC
>JBKQUF010000208.1:0-3127 GCA_052140285.1 Limisphaerales bacterium
CTGGCCTGACAGGATTGCACGCTCATGATTGCACCTCCATGACCAAGTTAAGAGACCCATGGCCGTCCGGCACATTTTGCGGCGCATCCGGATTGTGAATCCAAACTCCGTTCACAATAAATTTGTATTCATATCGACCGGGTGCCAGCATCAACCTTTTTTTCCAACACCGATCCGCTCCGTGCCGGATCATCGGTAATCCGCGCGGTGACCATTCATTGAGGTCGCCGCACAGATAAACTTCCTCTGCCTCGGGACTACTTAAAATGAAGGCCACTTCCCGGCGCGTTTTATTGGCCGCGGAGCGGCCTCCTGCATTTGTATCAATTTTTGGCATATCATTCCTTTCACTCTCATGGCTTGGGCATTTTGCAACCCAGCGCCCTTTTCGTGTCTCGCATCAATAGACACGTTGAAGATTAACAGGCCATGAATGCAGAATTAAAACGCCGACGTCACAATTGCACCATGGCGTGTCTTTGAATCGGGAAGGACGATACAACAAGGGCGAATTCGGAATTATTTTCAATTCCGTCAGGATTCCACGAAAGTAACAAAGTCATCATTCTGAAGAACTTTGATTTTTCCCACACTTCACCGCGTAATTGCCGGTGAAAAGAATTGAGCCACGTCCCAGCGCTATTGGATGGCTTCTTATTAATTCAATGACACTAACGTGGTGCGCCTGTCTGACGGCCAAATCGCCGGTTATCGCGCAATCGCCGGTTGAATTTTGCGGGTGTTTCGGTAAAAACAACTGCGCGATCATCGGGTTATGAAGGGCGCTTGAGATTTCTTTCCACGCTGAGCGAAGCGGTGGCATTTGTGGAGAAATTGCAGTCAGGAGATTAAAGGTTAAACGCGCAGCCGAAATCTCTGCATTACTTCTTACTTGCCTAATACCTTTTGGAATTTATGATGCAAATGAACAAGCAGTCCATTGTTTGTTTTGAAATAATTCATGCCCGAAATTAAAGATCAGGAATCAGAAATCAAATGGCTTCGTTTTAGCTATGCTTTAATTTTTCTCATGTTGATTGGGCGCTGGCTTTACATTTCCAGCGGAACCATCTGCCTAAGCCAGGATGAAGCCTATCAATGGACCTGGTCAAAGCATCTCGCCCTTTCGTATTACAGCAAACCGCCAGGGATTGCCTTGATTCAATTTGCCGGAACCTTGCTTGGGGGCGACACGGAATTTGGCGTGCGTTTTTTTTCACCATTGTTCGCGGCCATTTTAAGCGTACGGGTGACGCGTTTCATGGCGCGGGAAATCGGAGCGCGCGTGGCCTTCTGGCTTCTCCTGGCCGTCACCGCCACGCCTTTGCTCGACATCGGGACAATTTTGATGACGATTGATCCGCCGCTGGTCTTGTGCTGGATGTGGGCGCTCGTCGCCGGCTGGCGCGCGGCGCAACCCGGCGGACGGACACGCGATTGGCTCATCGTCGGTCTGGCGATGGGGCTTGGTTTTCTCTGCAAATACAGCGCGGCATATCAAGTCGTTTGCTGGGCATTTTTTTTTGCGCTCCAACCGGCGGCACGAATTCATTTACGGCGCGCGGGACCTTGGCTGGCATTGCTGATTTTTCTGCTCTGCACATTGCCCGTGGTGATCTGGAATGGGCAGCACGGCTGGGTCACCCTCCGGCACGTCGCGAGTAATGCGGGCCTTGATTCTCATTGGAAGCCAACGCTCCGGTTTTTGGGGGATTTCGTGTTGGTCGAATGGGCGTTGTTGAATCCCATTTTCTTTATCGGAGCCGTTTGGGCGATGGGCGGTGTTTGGAAATTACGGCATGAACGGCCATTGTGGTTTTATTTTTTCTGCATGAGCGCGCCGGTGCTGGCCGGCCATCTTCTTTATTCGTTGCACTCGCGCGTTTTCCCAAATTGGATTGCGCCCGCCGTGCCGCCGATGTTTTGCCTGACCGTCGCGTATTGGGATGAAAAATTCCGCGCGGGCCGATATTTCGTAAAACCTTTTTTTGTGGCCGGACTCACGCTCGGTTTTTTTGTTCTGGCGGTAACCCTTCAGAGCAATTTAATCGGCGTCCTCACAGGCCGATTGCTGCCCGGCGAAGAAGACCCGTTGCGCCGCGTGCGGGCATGGCAGCAGGACGCCGCGTTTGCCGAGAGTGCGCGCGAAAAACTGGCGGCCGAAGGAAAACCGGCGTTCATTATCACCAGTCATTATGGCATCGCTGGATTATTTTCATTTTATTTGCCGGAGGCAAAGGCCACGCTTAAAACCGAACCCTTGGTTTATCCCCCTGATGCCGACCAGCCGCAGAATCAATTTTATTTCTGGCCTGAATACGATTACCGCGCCCATCGCAAAGGCCAGAATGCCATTTATGTTGCTGAAATTGATTTGTACGTGCTGGAAAAAGGCTGGTTTTGGAAATGGCTCACGCACCAGCCGGTAAGTCATACGACCCCGCCGTCAATTTCAGTGCCGCCACGCATCGCGGGGGAATTTGCATCGATCACCGATTTGGGCGAACAGGATGTGATGATTGGCGACCGCGTGTTCCATCGCATTCATCTCTGGGCCTGTTACAACTTGAAATGAAATTGGCGGAATTATTTTTCACCTTACGGTTGGCCGGCAGCGGCGAGAGCGTCGGCTTGTTTTAAGCCGTCCGTTTCGTTTGTCAGCCAGTCCAACCATTCGCTCAACACAATCAACGTCCAGATGGCACGGCTGTGGTCGGCTTGTTGACGGCAATGTTCGGACAATAATTCCAGCCCGACCGGAGTGCGGATGCCGACGCGAGTCAATTGTTGATTGCTCAATGCCGCCGCCGCCCAATCATGCAACGGGCCGCGCAACCAGCGGCCGAGGGGCACGGACAAACCGCGTTTGCGGCGATGCACGATTGATTTGGGAAGGTAGCGCAGGGCGTAGCGTTTCAAAAAAACTTTGGTGGCAAATCCATTCACTCGCTCGGCAACCGGCAAGGTCGCGGCAAAATCCATGACCGCCACATCCAGGAAAGGCGCGCGCAATTCCAACGCCGAACACATGCTGGCGCGGTCGGCCTTGGACAGCAGCCCCTCGGCCAGTGAACCTTCCATGTCCCAACGTTGCACCCGGTCCATCAATATTCCGTCCGGCGCATCG
>JBKQUF010000209.1:0-14850 GCA_052140285.1 Limisphaerales bacterium
CTCGAAACCACCGACGACACGAAGAATTTCGTCAAAGGCGGGCACTTCGCCGAAGAACATTTCACCGCGCATTTCCTGATAGTCTTTGCGCCAAGCGTCAACATGGTGAGCGGGCGGCACGAACCGGAGCGCGCCGGGATGGAGCGTGGTGTAATCCACCCATGACCAGCGGAAAAAGATTTCACGATGCGCGGCCACGCGGTCGAAGAGCGGGCGATCTTGGGCAGCACGCCCGGCCACGCCACGCGTGATGAGACACCAAACATCATAGTAATGCCGGGCAATGCGGATTTTGCGTGGTTTGTCGGCGGGACGGAATGTTTCTTCGTGCAAGAGCAGGGCTTTTTCCCAGAAGGTGCGTTCGGCGGCGAGAACGCGGGCGGGAAAGGTCGCACCCATTGCCAATTGCGGGAAGACTTCGGCGAGATAGGGTTGAATTGGTTTTTCCTGATGCGGCCAGTCATCGGAGCGGGCACCAAGTTCGATTTTCACAACCGGACGAACATAGCTCACAATCGTTTTCCCGCATCCAATTCAGGGCCTGTAAAACTGGACCGGGGTGACCGATGGGATCCCGAAAGAGCTGCGACTGCTTTTCAACGCCCGGAAATTCGTTCTTGGCGACCGTTATCCGCAAGGCCTCGTTTGCCTGATCGGTCGGAATGATCCAAATCACAGTATGGCCGATGTCCTTGTTGATCTTGTCAACTTGCTCCTCGTAAAGCTTCACGCTGGTCGCATTTAGATTCGGAATTTGCCCGGCCGTGGTTTTGTCCCACTTATCCATTCCACCCATGTTGGCCATGCCTTTTGAATGCCACCCTTGGGCGTCAATGTTGAAGGCCGCCCAGTTGTTCTGCACGAAGAACGGCATTTTCGGGTTCTTTTCCAAGCCGAACTTTACGAAGTTTTCAATGCCCTCGTCCGGCAATTCCATCGGGGACAGCGTTTCAGCTGTTTCAGCGTTTGTCTTCAATCAAGCCCAGTCAAGCCCAGTCAAGCCTAAACAAGCCAAAACAAACCGATGCAACCAAAATTTTGCAAATGAAACCAATCCGGACCCCTGGCGCCGGAGCGCCGATTTGTAATCGGCTTTTTTCGCATCAATCCAGGCGCCAAGTGACGTTCAAAGCCGGTTGCAAACCGGCGCTCCGGAGGCATTCAAGATGCGCCCCACTCAACTTCGGCAAAATTATTTCTGGAAAACGGGGAGGTTTTTCTCCAAGCTGTTCGCTTGTTGATTTATGGATGTAAAACTTCCCAAACTCGGTGAAGGCGCCGATTCCGGCGTGGTCGTCAATATTTTTGTCAAAGAAGGCGATTCCGTCGCCAAAGGACAGGCCATTCTGGAATTGGAAAACGAAAAGGCCGTGGCCTCGATCCCCTCCCCCGCGGCGGGCGCCGTCGCAGCCATCTTCGTCAAAAACGGCGACCGCGTGGGCGTCGGCCAAAGGTTGATTTCCGTGACTGAAACCGGTACCGCTGCCGGTGCGCCCGTGGCCGCCCCTAAAGCGGCGGAAAAGAGAGCTCCCGCCAAAGCGGCTGAACCCGAAGCGCCGGTCGAAGGCGGACCGGTGGAGGAAGACGAAATCCAAACCGCTGAACCGGCGGCCTCGCCGTCCGTCCGGAAGATGGCGCGCGATTTGGGAATTGATTTGCGGCGGATCCGCGGCAGCGAATCGGGCGGCCGCATCGTCCTGGCGGATGTTCACAATTATATCCAGCGATTGATCGCCTCCGCCGCCAAAGCCAAAGCCGGCGGCTCTTCCGCCGCCGCGCGCCCCGCCGTTGCGGAGCAAATCGATTTTTCCCAATGGGGTCCGGTCACCAAGAAGTCCCTCACGCCGTTGCGCCAGGTCATCTCCCGCCGCATGTTGGAAAGCTGGAACTCGGTCGCTCGCGTCACCCAATTCGACGACGCGGATTTCACCACCTTGAACGGGTTGCGCAAAAAGTTCGGCCCGGCTTACGAAAAGAGCGGCGCCAAACTCACGCTTACGCCGCTCATCCTCAAGGCCGTCGTCGAAACGCTCAAGAAACATCCGCTCTTCAACTCCAGCGTCGATGAAGTCGCCAACGAAATTGTCCTCAAGGAGTATTACCACTTCGGCATCGCCGTGGATACCGAGCAGGGGTTGATGGTCCCGGTCCTCCGCGACGTGGATAAAAAATCCATCCTCGACCTCGCGAAGGAGTTGGAACAGCTCGCGCAAAAAACCCGCGAGCGGAAAATTTTGGCCGAGGAGATGAAGGGCGGCACCTTTACGATCTCCAACCAGGGCGCCATCGGCGGCGCGCATTTCACCCCCATCGTCAACAAACCCGAAGTCGCCATCCTCGGCCTCGGTCGCGGCGCCATGAAACCCGTCGTGCGCGACGGCAAAATCGAAGCCCGCATGATGACGCCGCTGGCCTTGAGCTACGACCACCGCTTAATCGACGGCGGCAGCGCGGCGCGTTTTATGGTGGATCTGGTTGCGGCGATGGAGAATTTCGATGAATCAAGTCTAAAGTTTTAAATCATCCTCATCCTCATCCTCATCCTCGAATGAACCTAAAACAAACAATCGCAACGAAATTTGACCATGAAAGACTGGATGTTTATCATTGCGAATTGGAATTTGTCGCTTGGGTCACACCATTATTGGAAGAAGCCTCCGCTTCCGCCAAAGGTAGAACCAGGGAAGTTTGTGATCAGCTTGACCGTGCAAGTTTATCCGCATTGTTGAATACAGCGGAAGGAAACGGCAAACGGCAGCGGCCGGTGCGCGCCAAGTTTTTCGATGATGCGCGCGGTTCAGCTACGGAATGTGCGGCGTGTTTGGATGCGCAGGTCGCTAAAAAGGTTGTTTTGCCCGAAAGAATTCAGGATGGGAAAGATTTGCTTTTGAAAATCGTTTCCATGCTTTCGGGCTTGGTCAATCGCTTCGATGACACGGGAGACACATTGCGGGAGGAACCTCCGGAATATGTTTCCGAAGCGCAAATCCTTTTGCAAGAGCGAGGATGAGGATGAGAACGAGAATGATTTAATAATTTATATGGACCCAATCAAAACTGAAATCGTCGTTGTCGGCGCCGGACCGGGCGGCTATGCCGCCGCCTTTTACGCGGCGGACCTCGGCAAAAAGGTCATTCTTATCGAGCGCGAAACCCGCCTTGGCGGCGTGTGTTTGAATCGCGGATGCATTCCCTCCAAAGCCCTGCTTTACGCGACCCATCAAATCATCAACGCCCGCGAATCGGCGCATCGCGGCATCACTTTTGTGGAACCCAAGGTTGAATTGGACAAGTTGCGCGCCTGGAAGGAAACGATTCTTGCCAAACTGAGCGGCGGCGTGGCCGCGCTCGCCAAAATGCGCGGCGTCGAAGTGATGCAAGGCCGCGGCTATTTTGAAGGCTCAAACAAATTGCGGGTCGAAACCGACAAAGGCCAGCAATTCGTCGAATACGACAAGGCCATTCTCGCCGTCGGTTCGGTTGCGGCCATGCCCAAGGCTTTCGACCTGGGCAACCCGCGCGTCATGACCTCCACGGAAGCCCTCGAAGTTGCCGACATTCCGGAAAATCTGCTCATCGTTGGCGGGGGTTATATCGGCATGGAACTCGGGTTCGTCTATGCCGCCCTCGGAAGCAAGGTCGTCGTGGTCGAGGCGCTCGATAACATTCTCAGCGGAGCCGACCATGACCTCGCGCGGCCCGTTGTTACCAATGCCAAAAAGCTGTTCAAGGAAATCCGTCTTAAGGCAAAGGTCACCAAGATGGCCACCGCCGGCAAGCAGATCAAAGTGGCCATGGAATACAACGGCCAGAAATTGGAGGAGCTTTACGATCGCGTTCTGGTTGCCGTCGGCCGGGTCCCCAACAACAAGGACCTCGGCCTTGAGAATACCAAAATCCAGTTGGACGAGCGCGGTTTTGTGAAAGTCAACCGTCATCAACAAACCGATGATCCCAGCATCTATGCCATCGGCGATATCGCCGGCGGAATTCCCCTCGCGCACAAAGCCCACAAAGAGGCCCGCATCGCCGTCGAGGTGATTGGCGGGGAAAATGACGTCTTCGACAGCGTGATGCCCGCCGTGGTCTTTACCGATCCCGAATTGGCCTGGTGCGGTTTGACCGAGGGCGAGGCAAAGGAAAAAGGAATTAAATACGAAATCGCCAAATTCCCCTGGACGGCTTCGGGACGCGCCTTGTCGTTCGACCGCACGGACGGCATCACCAAGATGATTATTGATCCCGAAACGGATCGGGTTCTGGGCGTGGGTATCTGCGGCGCGGGCGCGGGCGAATTGATTTCTGAAGCGGTCCTGGCCATGGAGATGGGCGCCACCGTGGCGGACATCGCCTTGTCCATCCATCCCCACCCCACCCTATCGGAAACCTTGATGGAATGCGCCGACTCCTATTACGGGCACGCGACGCACACCTTTACCAGGAAAAAATCCGCCGAGTGATTTTCGTCATTGGAAATCCGCCAGGCTTTGTTAGAATGAATTTTATGGTTCGGGGCGTAGCGTAGTTTGGTATGCGCGCTTGCTTGGGGTGCAAGAGGTCGTGAGTTCAAATCTCACCGCCCCGACCATTCTACTCGGTCTCGCGCCGCAAAATCAGGCGGTCGCGCCCCATGTTCATCGTCAGTTGCGAATCCTCCACCGTCGCCGTCGCGGACCGGTTCATGCCGTTCCCGGAAAAGGTGAGATGATACGTATCATCGCTTTGCCACGTCCCTTGTAAATCGAACGTCGAGTAAGTCGGCGGCTGGTTGGTTTGGGACATGAAAACCGGAAAACTTTTCAGGAAAACTTCATTGTCCGACGCCGCCACCAATACCGTGCTGCCGTACGCCGTTTTCCACAGCGCCCGCAACTCCGCCATTTCGCTCGACGGCACGTTTGCCCGCGTCCGCGTCTCCTGATGCAAACTCGCCATCACATCAATATCCCAGCGCCCCAAAATTGGCTCGGCGCCGTATTTGGAGGATTGTCCCGTGCGCAGATAGCCGGTCAGATCAGCCAGGTTGTCTTGCGCCAATCCCCAGACCGTGTTTACCGCGTCTTGGTTCTGCAAAAAAGTCTGCAAGGCCGAGTCATCCCCAATTTGTGAAATCGCCCCATGAGCCTGCCAGGTGGAGACCAAGGCGGAGCTTTGAACGAATTGCTTGATATCATCCCGCTCCGCCAACGGCAAAAACGGCGGATACGCCGCCAACCGGGCCGCTACTTCAGGGTTCTGCCAGATTAGCCCTGCCAAATCCGCCGTCTGGAAATATTTTTTCGGCATCGGATCAATTGCGCAGGCGACTTTGGACAGGCCCGTTGATTGCAGGTCCCCTCCCATGCGGTTCAACAATTTATACATCCCTTTGTCCTGGTCAGAGGACGCCACCTGCAACGTCCAATAGCTGAAATTATAAATGGGCACGGAAATCAACACCAGATACAGAAACGCATTCATCAGCCCCACTCCCATGCCGACCCGCCGGTTCAGCCGTTCCCACCACAACCTCCGAGTTTCATCCCTTGTGTACTGATAAAACACCCGCACCCGGCGATGCGCAAAAAATCCGATCCATTTGAAGATGGTCAACAGGATGACAAACGCGACAATCGGCGAGACCAGCCACACCTGGAGCGGATGGTGATATACTTTCCCCGCCAGTCGCGCCACCAACCCGGACAACGGCCACGCGAATAATCCGGAAATTAAAATGCCAAAAAATGAAATCGACGCGCGGATGGCGCCCTGTTTGTGACCCAATAACGCGCAGAAGATGAACAGTACCAAAGTTAAAATCCAAATGGTCATGGCTCCAGTTAAGCCAATTTCGGAAAAAAAGCACGCTCAAAATGTATTCCATTTGAGCCGGGCGACGGTCGTTGATAAATTTGCATCCGTGAAACTTTCAATCGTGGTGCCGGCGTTCAATGAGGAGCGCCTCCTGGCCGCGTCACTCGGTCAAATCAAAGCGGCCTCCCGCGCCTTTGAAAAAATCGGTTGGAAAACCGAGTTGATCGTCTGCGACAACAATTCAACCGACCGGACCGCCGAGATCGCCCGTCTGGCCGGCGCTCTCGTCATTTTTGAACCCGTGAACCAAATTGCCCGCGCCCGCAATGCCGGCGCCGCCGCCGCTTCCGGAGATTGGCTCATCTTTGTGGACGCCGATTCCCACCCCAGTGCCGGGTTGTTTGGCGATGTCGCCCGCCAAATCCAGACCGGAAAATGCCTCGCCGGCGGCGCAACGATCCGTTTGGATGAGAAATTCTTCATTGCCGGCGGGATCACGCATTTTTGGAATTTTCTCAGCCGCTCTTTCCGATTGCTGGCCGGCTCCTTTATTTTCTGCGAGACCGCCGTGTTTCGACAAGCCGGCGGCTTTAGCAATGAACTCTTTGTGGGTGAGGAATTGGAATTAAGCGGCCGGTTGAAGAAAATCGGTAAAAAAACAGGCAAGGAAGTGGTCATCCTGCGTCGTCACCCTCTCGTGACTTCCGCGCGCAAGATGAAGCTCTATACGTCGCGTGAACACCTTCGTTTCCTCGCTTTGGCGCTGTTCAACCGGCGGCGGGCCTTGACGAAACGGGAAAGCGCGCATCTATGGTACGACGGGCGAAGATGACTCCCTACGACGCGGCCGCCGCCTTTTTTGCGGATGTCAGAAAATTCAGGTACTCGATCAATTGAGCCTTCATTTCCTTGCGCGGCACGATGGCGTCGATCAAGCCGTGGTCGAGCAGAAACTCCGCGGTCTGAAATCCCGGCGGCAATTCCGCCTGCGTCGTGTCCTTGATCACCCGGGGGCCGGCGAACCCGATCAACGCGCCCGGCTCCGCCAGGATCAAGTCTCCCAGGCTGGCATAACTCGCCATCACCCCGCCGTAATCCGATTGCGTGAGAATGCTGATATAGGGGAGCCGCCGCCGCGCATGATAAGCCAAAGCCGCACTGGTTTTGGCCATCTGCATCAGGCTGAACACTCCCTCCTGCATCCGGGCGCCGCCGCTGGCCGAGATGATGATTGCGGGCAGATCATTCTCGGTGGCCCGTTCCACCAACCGCGTCAACTTCTCCCCCACCACCGCCCCCATTGATCCACCCATGAACCCAAATTCCATTACTCCCAGCGCCACACGATGAGCGCCAATTTTGCACAACCCGGTCACCACCGCGTCTTTGAGCAGGGTGCCCCTGCGATCACGCTCCAATTTCCCATCATACGCCGCAAATTTTAATACATTCACACTCGACATTTCCGAGTCCATTTCTTCAAACGTGCAGGTCTCGACCAACGAATGGATTCGCTCGCGCGCGCTGATGGGAAAATGGTGAACACACTTTGGGCATACCTTCAAATTCTCGTCCAATTCCTTGTCGAAAACCATCGCGCTGCACGCGGGACATTTCGTCCAAAGCCCTTCCGGAATGTCACGCTTCTTCGATTTCTTGCTCCCGGCCAGCTTCGGCTTTTTGGTGAAGGCCGTTTCCGCCCCCATCAAAGGCGGGGTCAGTCCCGGCTCAATTGTATCGGTCCCCAGGGTTTTTTTGATGAATGTCGTGGTGTCCATTGATCTCGAATTATATTCCAGTCAAAGTCCGCGCGCAACAGTCCAAACACAAACTTCACCCGCGCCCGCCGACCGCAAAACTTTCGCGCAGGCATTGGTCGTGGCACCCGTCGTGAATACGTCGTCCACGAGAATGATCCGTTCGCCGTCCAGCTTGGTCCCCTCGCGCGTGGCAAAGGCGTTGGCCATATTTAACGCCCGCTGTTCCCGCGAAAGGCGCGTCTGCGTGGCGGTCGGCAGCACTCGCCGCAGCATCCAGGGATTCAGCGGTATCGCCGCCGCCTTGGCCAGGCGCGCCGCCATTCTCTCCGCCTGATTGAATTCGCGTTCGCGTTCCTTGACCGGGAATAGCGGCACCGGCACGATAAAATCCCATGGCTGGTCGCGCAAAACCGGCAACGCTTCCCGCACTAACAAATCCGCCAGGAACGGCTCCAGCCACAGATGCCGCCGGTACTTGTAGCGATGGATCGCCTCCAGCACGACGCCCCGGGCCACCGCCGCCGAACGCGCAAATCCAAAATGCAATTTCATCTCCCGGCAATTGCCGCATTCGAATTCCGCGGTGATGTCTCCTTCAAATGGCAAACCACAACGGCCGCACAGCGGAGGGCGGATGAACTTCACCCCGCGCCGGCATTCGCCGCAAACGTATCCCTCTTTTGCCGTTGCGCGTTTTACTTCGCAAATTTGGCAGGTTTCGGGGTAAATAAACCCGGCGGCGGCATTCACCCATCCGTACAGGGAGGTTTTCATGGCCTAGGTCGAGATCGTATAAGGCGCTCGTTTTTCAAGCGGCAAGAAATTAAAGACCAAAAGGGTCGCTGCCATCAGCAAAAATGCCAGCCAGCCGTCAATCAGGGTGCTGGTTCCCCAGAACGCCAGCCCCACCCCGCCCAAACCGACCGTCAGTGCCCCGAACAGTTTCAAGACAAAAATCCACCCGGCGTGCAAGCCGATGGAAAAATAAAGATTGCCCGTTCGCCGATACGCCAGTCCGAGCAGGACACCGGCGAGCGTCAGGCTCAAAAATTCGGGAAAGAACGCCCGCAAATCACAAAGGCGCGGCAGCAAATCCAATCCCGAAGCCCAAGTCACCGGTCCCGGAATATCAGCTTTGCGCAGAAAATGCACAAACGCATAAATCACGCTGCTGATTCCCAACGCCACCGGCCAATAAAGCACCCGTTGTAATCCGCCAAAAACCCCTCCCCGAAATAAAATCTCTTCCAGCGTCGAAACCACAACCGCAGTCGCCAATCCGGAGAAAATCGCGGCGATGATTTGATGCCCGGTCAGGGCGTGGTTGATCCCGCGTTTTCCCGCCGCAAATTCCACACCCACCACCAAGGACAACGAAATCACTCCCAGCAACACCCCGCCCCAGAGCTTTTTGGCCTGGCCATAAGGCGCCGCCAAGCCCGCCTCCCGCCCGGAGGTCACTCCCAGGGCGCGCATCACCGGCCAAATCCCAGCCAGCGCCAGAATCAGGAATGCCCGGTCCAAAAAGCGGTGAAACGGCGCCTGGGCAATTCGGGGAAACGACGCGGCAAAATATTGCGCCAGATGCCAGAGCCAGGGCGACAGAAGAGCGCCGCCAATAAAAACCACTATGATATAGATGACCAGCGCGCGGAGCGGGCGCATAAACTTCATGATATTTTTTTTGTTTCCAGAAGCAACCTGATTTCGTCTGAAAAATTGCGGCGATGAAGAACTTTTGTTCGCGCGAACCAAAACTTTGTGTTAAGAAATATGAGAATGGCAGATACATTTCAGGAATCGGTTTCCCAAGCGCCCGGCCAGGACAGCTTTGGCGGACGTTTTTATCTCCAAGAGTTGCTCAACAGCGGCGGAATGTCCGAAATCTGGCTGGTCACCGATTCCCGTAACAAACCCTTTGCCCTTCGGAAATTGAAGGCAAATCTCCGCTTCAACTGGCTCGCCCGCAGGCGTTTCCTGCGCGGCTGCCAGGTCCTCTCCAAGATCAACGACAGCGATTACATTGTCGGTTACGTTGAGCACGGCAAACTCGACGGCACTCTTTATTTGCTGATGGATTACGTCGAAGCGGAAAACCTCAAAAATCTCTTCGCCCGGCACGACCCGTTGCTGACTGAAAACGTCGCGCAAATCCTCATCGATTCCGCCTCCGGCCTCAATCATGTGCATGAAAGCGGCTACATGCACCTTGATTTCAAGCCGGAAAACATCCTCGTTTCGCGCAACGGCAGCGTGCGCCTCATCGATTTTGACCTCGCGCAGCCCATTCCCGAGAAACCCCGGAAACTTTCCAAAAACCCCGGCACCCCCGGTTACATGGCGCCCGAACAATTGCAACGCCATCCCATCGACGCGCGCGCCGATATTTTTGCCTACGGGGTCGCCGCTTATGAACTGTTGACCAATGCCAAGCCGTTCCCGGGCGAATCCCCCGCCGAAATTCTCGCCGCCCAATTGGAACCCAACAACCCCACGCCGATCCGCGATCATAATCCGGATGTCCCGCACGTTTTGGAGAAAATAATCCTCAAATGCCTCGAACGCGAACCGGATCGCCGTTATCCCGCCGCCGGCATCCTGGTTCGCGAATTGCAAAACGTCCTTTACCTCTAATCAGGAACGTCACAGCGATTCCTTTGCCCGGCGGCTGCTCGAAAGCAGGTTAGAAGCGGACGTTCCATGTCAAATCCGCTCCGGCATTCCAATCATGATAATTCGGGGCCAGTGAATCGCTCACCACCTGTCTCGAATCGTCATTCATAAACAGGCGCAGCGAAAGATTGGGTGTAAAGAACCATGCCGCGGAAATGCCGAAGCTGTTCAAAAAATCATGACCCACCGGCCCGCCCGAGGTGTCCTTCGGATAATAGCTGTATTGGAACCGGTAATATGGCTGCACCACAAGTTGATGGGTCACTGCGTAGGAATAAGCAATCGAAAACAGGCCATCCGCGCGATTTTGCAGGTGGTGAGGCGCGTTAATCTGCCAGGATTGATGCCAGTCGCCTGAAACGCCAATCGCCAACACCGAATCGTCGCCCACTTGGATCAGCCGCTGCACGCCCACATCCGGCACCAATTCGCGATAGAACATTTTGAAATCGCTCTCCTGAAAGTACCAGTTGTAATTCAGCGCCCCGGCAAGGATCCAATTGTTGGGAAATAAATATTTTGCGCCCGCGAACACCGATTGCACGTTGAAATCAATCGCGCTCAAATCATGCCCGCCCAACCCGTAATCGTACCATTGTCCGGCATAACCCAACTGCGGCTCCAGCCGCCCCGGACCGAATCGGAAAGGCGTCGGCGCCAGTCCGGCCACCAGCGTATTCACAAATTCAGAACTGGAAATGTACGGATGCTGAGTCAGCAACGCGTTGTCGGTGTACAGATATTCGCTGTCCAGCGTGGCCAGGAAAAGCGTCCGCCGCGGGAGGACCTTCAGGATATGCTGTTCACCAATATCCGCATTCTCGCCCGGGTAAATCTCCGGCGCATTGGTCCCCGGCCGAAGCGAGAGCAGCGGCTTCTGCAATTCCATGCTTTGCTGGAAGTTCTGCGCCTGTTGCGTCGCCACCGGAGCCGTCGGCTGACCCTGTGCGCAAAAGCCCCACAGTACGCCAGACATCAAAAACGCCTCTGCGAGTTTATTCCTAATTTTCATGTATGAATTCTGACTAAAATGGCTGCAGTTAATCCACTAAACCAATGACCATAATTATGGAATTATATAGTTATGCAAACCAGAACTTGTGCTGTAACCGGACGTAAATTGACTTGAGGATGTAATCTCAGTGCTTCCGTAAAAATCTGTTATCAGATTAATATCAAAAGCCTTAACGCCATTATTGATGTTCAACACACCGCTTTCGCTTCCTAAATTAACGGAGGCATCACCCGCAAATTTTGTGTTTTCAATATCAAGAGTGTGACTGGCAATATTAACACTGGCAAACCCGGTCAGGTCCGCATTTTTAACAGTAGCTTCATCAGTGTCCGCCGCATTACCGGCCGTGAGATTAAGCTGATTGCCGGACAAATGGCCGCCAGTGCCATCAATTAGAATCCCGTCATCTGAATTAATGTTGATGTAATATGCCTGGACCGTGGAACTATTGTTAACAGTCGTCTGGCCGGAGGTGTTGTTCAATGTCACCGTGCCTGAATCAGCATTGGCGGTCATCGCCGCGCCGCTCACCGTCAGACCGGTCCCGGCATTGACGGTTACATTGCCGCCACCGCTAACACTGGTGTCACTTGTGCTCGTTGAGGCAATGTTGACCGTGCCGCCGGCAGTGATATTGACATCGGCACTGGCATTTAAGGTGGAATCCTGCACGTTCACATTACCGCCCGCGTCGATAGTCGCGCTTCCGCCATTGATTGTCTGGTAACCCGCCTCAATGAGCGAACTGTCAATCGTCACGTCGCCATAACCCGATGAAGAAGAATCAGATTCCAGCGCGAGCGATTCTCCACTCCCTATATTTACGTCGTTCTCTGCCTCGACAGTCGAACCATTCTCAATCGCTATGTTACCCGGCGTGGAAATGTTGATATTTCCACCGATTTCGCCCGTCTTTGCGTCCGCATTCGCAAAAATACCCGAATCGTTAATTGTAATGTCCATGTTATCCACACTAATCCCGCTGGAAACACCGGCAATGCTCAGTTGATTCTCAATGTCCACATCGCCCGAATCGGCCGTTATCGAACTGCCCATAATGCCGATTTCGCCGCCCTCAAACGTAAGACCGCTCACCGATTCAGTGTCCGTCGAATCAATGGACAAAGTCCCTTCCGTCGTTATATCAACATTTCCGTCCTGGGCGGTGATCGTCGAGTCGGAGATTGAGATGCCGCCGTCCAGGCCAAACGTCGTCTCGTAGATAGACACATCATCGCCGATAACATTGATCGTTCCAGAATTAGCCATGATATATACGTTTCCACTCGCCACCACCGACGATTTGCCGGTTATGGAAATATTATCGTCTTCGCCGGCTTCTATATCCGAGTTTTCGATGTCCACTGTTCCATTCGGGGCGCTGATTTCAATCAGATTTCCATCGGCAAAGATCCCGGATGATTCAATATCCACATCCGCGCCATCCATGGTGAGGTTGTTGCCCGCAGAGAGTTCGCTGTCGTTAATTTCGATGTCGCTGTTTGCATTTGCCGAGATGTCGCCGTTGTCTGCAAAAATTCCGCTTCCGGTGATTAAAATGCCTTCGGCAGGACTCCCATCCCCGGTCAATCCACCCAATCCACCGCTGCTGATATTTACGTTGCCGCTGGCTTCGATATAACTGTCGGAAATACTGACGTCATTATCCACAGAATTGATCGTTACGTCTCCATCCCACGCGTAAATTCCACCCGCGGAAATATCTTCAGACACGGAAATCTCGCCCTCGGAGGTCATGCTCAGATTGCCGTCGGCTTCAACATCGCTGTCCGAAATACTGATGCCGGTGGTTGCGTCCCCCATGCTCGAAATCTGAAGGTCTCCATCGTCCGAGTAAATCGTGCTGTCAGAAATCGTCACGCCGTTGTCGCCGGTCAGAGACACCGCGTAGCCAGCCTCAAGATACGGACTGACCGACGACTCGCCTTCCCCCAGCGTCAGCGTGCCGCCGACGGCATCAATCGTAATATTTCCGTAGTAAGCTCCGACATCAACATCGGACAAATTCACATTACCCGCCGTTCCCGTGATGGTCACATCATCCAACCCATATAGCTCTGCATCCTGAACGTTCACGCTCTCGCCGGACAACGTGATGTCTCCGCCCGCATAAATGTCGATGCCGCCGCTAAAGTCGCTCGTGAAAGCATCGCTGACTCGCCCCTCATTAATTGTAATGTCACCGCTGGTGCTGTTGATGGTGACGTCTTCAGACGCATTAATGGTCCCATCGGTAATGTTCACATCCGCGCCGGCCATAATTTCCACCGCGCCATTATCCGCTTCCAACTCGCTGTCCGATATCGTCACGGTACCCGGGGCGGTGATGTCCACGCTGCCGTCCGCCGCCTGGATAATCGGGCTGGTCTCAATATCAACTCCGCCGGTATCGGCGGTGATTTGCACATTGCCCGTCTCCCCAATCAATCCCTGGCTCGTAATGCTTGCGCCCGTGTTCCCTTCCAAGTCAATTGTGCCGGTGTATCCATCAATTTGGCCATCGCCGGAAACCGGACCCGTGTACGCATCATTTCCCCTAATCGTAATTCCCGGCGCAATCGTTGAGGCCGTAAACCCTTCATAGCCGGGACTGGTATATTCGTCGCCCGTCGACGGATACGGAATTTCATCCCCCTGCCCTGCCGTGATCGTCACGTCACCACCATAGGCATCAATCTGGGAATCATCGATGCTTAATCCCCGGTCGGCCGTCAGGGTAACATCTGTTGCAGCTTGTACCTGCCAATCCTCAATCGGCAAGTCGGGGGATTCATAGGAATCCAAAACATTCACATAACCGTAGTTTGAAACCAACGATACCTGTCCGCCATTGCTTGTGCTCAATCCCGTATAGAGCACGTTGATGTTTCCATCGGCGCTAACGTTAATATCACCGTCTGATGAATCACCACTCGCCGCGTCCATCGAATCATTGTACAAATAGGCATTCCCGTTATTTGCCGTGATAATGATGCCACCTCCATCGCTTGAATAATAACCCGCATTAATGGATGAATTCTCGATATCAATCGTATCACCCGATTGTGAATCCCCCGGCGTTACGAACACTTCATTGTCGCCCGCGATATCGACATCATTGGCGGCATAAATACCGGTGCTGTATATCGTCACATTGCCGCCGGCATTGATGTACACAGAGCCGGCTTCATTTTCTCCGTACCCGGCATTGATTTGCGAACCATTAATACTAATGTCCCAGTCGTCAGCCGGTAAATCTGCCGAAGCATAAAGCGTCTGTCCGGCAGTGATGCTCACATCTCCGCTCGCGTTAATGGTCGAATCGTTGAGCGTAACCTCCTGGCTGGCCGTAATGGTCGCGTCATCATCGGCGCCGGTATCGGAACCATCGGATCCCGCGGAAACGTAGGAGTTTTCCAGATCCACACTGCCGTACGGGGCATAGACTGTTACGTTGCCCGAAGTGGAGTCCTTTCCCGCGTAAGCTTCAACTGAATCATTATAGAAATAAATATCCCCGTTATAAGCCGTGATGTTTATCGAACCACCCGCGCTCGAATAGTTGTCATCTGCATATCCCGCGAAAATAAATGACCCCTCGATGTCAAT
>JBKQUF010000210.1:0-5792 GCA_052140285.1 Limisphaerales bacterium
GCCAGAGGCCGAGGACACAGATTTTCATTTGCGCTGTTCGTAAACCCACTGGTTTTGTTGCAACCATTCCAGCGTCCGCTTGATGCCTTGTTCAATCGTCAGCGAGGTTTCCCAGCCGGTGGCGCGGATTTTTTTGGTGTCGAGGAAAATGAACGGATTGTCGCCCACCCATCCACGATTGCCGCCGGTGTATTCCAGCCGGGGCTTCAAACCGAGCGCGCCGCAGAGGTAACCGATGGAATCGTTGACCTGGACAAATTCGTCCGTGCCGAGATTATAGACTTCGACGCCGTGCTTCGATTTTTTTGCCGTTTCCTTATGCATCACGTGGAGCAACGCGCTCACGCAGTCCTGCACGTAGAGGTAGGATTTGCGCTGGGAGCCGTCGCCGAGGACTTTGAGCGTTCCCGGATGTTCGAGGAGTTGCTTGTAAAAATCAAAAACGTGGCCGTGGGTGTAGCGCTCGCCGAGAATGGAAACGAAGCGGAAAATATAGCCTTCAAACTTGAATCCTTCGCAGTACGACGAGATGAGGCCCTCCCCGGCGACTTTGGACGCGGCGTAAAGCGAAGTCTGGACGGGGAAGGGTGCGTCCTCCGGCGTGGGAATCTGCACCGCTTCGCCATAGACGCTGCCGGTGGAACTGAAGGCGATTTTTTTCAGGCTGTTGGCGCGCATCGCTTCGAGAACGTTGAAGGTGGCGACGGTGTTTTGTTCGAGGTCCTTTTTGGGGTGTTCCAATCCGAAACGGACATCGGCGTTGGCGGCGAGATGAAAGACGGCATCGCATCCGGCCATGGCGCGGGTCAGGGCGGGCAAATCGAGATTATCGCCTTCCATAAGTTTGAAGCGAGGATTTTGGAGTGCGCCTTCGAGAAACTGGCGCTGGCCGGTGGAAAAGTTATCGAAGCCGACGACGGTTTTGCCGTCCGCCAGCAACCGGTCGGCGAGGGTGCTGCCGATAAAGCCTGCCGCGCCAGTGATAAAAATCTTGTCCATGCGAGCCGCGAAGTTTAACGATGGCCGCCACTGCCCGCCAGTTTTTTTGAAGCGGGCACGGAAAAGTGGGCGCATTTTGACACTACCCCGGAGCGCCGGCTTGCAGCCGGCTTTGAACGTCGCTTGGCGCCTGGATTGATGCGAAAAAAGCCGATTACAAATCGGCGCTCCGGCGCCAGGGGTTCGGATTGGTTTCATTTGCAAAATCTTGGTCGAATCGGTTTGTTTAGGCTTGTTTAGGCTTGACTGGGCTTGACTGGGCTTGACTGAAGGCAAAAGCTGAGAAACTGAAACGCTGAAAGAGCAAAGCAGAAAGCGGGAAGGAAAAGCAGAAATTGGAAAGCAGAAATGTCGCTTTTCGCCCCGTTTCCAGATTTTTTGCGCTGGCGCTCATCGCTCCGATTTAAGCAAAAAACGGACAAAGTGTAATGTTGCTGGGAAACATGAAATGAAGGCAATGTGCGGATGGAATAATGACGAAACCGCCTTTGGCAGCGGGAAGAGAAAAACGCCGCAATCTCGGGTGTTGATAATCAACGACATCCAAGAGGGCGCCTGGAAGTATTTATTCACGGAATATGCCACCCTAACGGGGCTTTCTTATTCTTTTCCGGTGTGGTTCTACAAATATTTCACCCCTCCGGGGTTGAACAGACACGCGGTTTGGACGGCCAGCACCACGCTTACAGCGCCGTCGGCGCGGCCTATTTGTAGTAACCAAGCCGCAAAACCCGAAGCCCCATTAGGGGCGGCATATTCGGCCATTTATTGCCAAAAATTGAGATACGCCCGCGACCGGGTTTGCAATTCCCATATTTTGAACGACTCGACCTGCAATTTGTTCTCGACAAAAGGGAAACTCAGAAATAAGGTCGTTTCCATGAACAAAATCGCACCGCAGTGTGCGGTCGAATCATAAGGTTAGGCCACGAAACTCGCACAATTATTATGAATACGAAGACATCAAAATGCCCGGACACAGAAACAGCGCAGTGGAGAGAAGGATGGCATGATAAGGATCGAGAATTGAAAAACGAAAAGAAGAAGCATTGAATTGCCGCCTCCTAACAAGTCGCCGGAGCCGTTGGCGCTTGCAGTTCCACTGTCGCGGTTCAAGCCGCGAGTCGCGGTGGTTCAGTTGCGTTAGGTGGAATGAGACGCCCCACAAAAAGCACACTATGAAGACTTGGTTGAAACTCGTTGGCTCGCAAGAGCACCCGATTACTGAAGCTCCGTGGCATGGCATCTGCAAGAGTGAGCACATTGGATTTCGCAAGGCGGCCATGCCCAGTATTCGAGCTGGAGACCACTTGTTTCTCTACGCGCCGGGAGGCTCCAGACGCATATTTGCGTTAGCCGAGGTGGTCAGCAACCCCGAGCGCGATCCGAGTTACAGACCGAACGAGCACGGAAGCTGCCAGTGGCGATTGTCCGTGCGTTACCTCAGGAATATGCCGGTAGCTTCTGGCATCTTGCTTGATGACATTATGAGCGGTGAGCGCGACTTGAGATTGTCTGTGCGGCAGGCATCTCATGTGAGGCTACTGGCGGGAGAGAGCGACCTCGCATACAGAAAGCTCCCAGAAAGCCAAATAGCATGATTGTTAGCATTCCACCGCGCTGGCGCCAACGCCGACTACGCCTTCCGCCTTCGCCACGGCTACGGCGTGACAAGTGAGTTTTGGATGCTTTACCCTTTACCCAATACAAACGTCGAAGAGGGAACAAACATTTCAGTTTCCGGACTGTTTACGCGACGCGCGCCTCGTGATATTACCGGCAGTTGGGCGGTTGACCAGTTGGGCCAGCAAAACATCACGCGTGGCCTCGGTGATCAAGCCGCAGTTCGCGAGATGGTGGGCCAGCGCATCGGTGCTGACATGGAGGCGTTTAGCCAGGGCAAGCAAACCTTGATAATCAAGATCGTCATCAGCCTCCAAACCTTTCTTAAGCAATTCAGGCGGCATCAATAGCGCTGCTGCAAAGGCATTAGCCCGCTTTTCCAAGTCTTGTGGCGCCCACGGACCGGAGATCATCGCAAGGCTGCGGCCGTGTGACCGGTCATGGAGCAAATGGCAAAGCTCGTGGGCCAAAATAAATCGCCTGCCGGAGGGATACTCACAACGCGGATTTCGCCTGTTGACAAAAATATGTGGCGCGCCTTGTTCGGGCTGGACAGCCAAACCGGCGGTGTTGGCATCGTCCAATTCAATATCCGCAAACGTCACGCCGAGCCGTTCGAGATGTTCCTCAACATCCACCGCCCCATCGCGTTGGTGACGAATACCCGCCTTCGCGCTCCATTCCTGCGCCAGCCGATAACCATCGGTCCAAGGGGATTCCCCGGCGTGGAGCGGTTGCGGCTCGCCTGCCAGCGCCGTCCACCTCGATGAGGGCTTCGCTTTGGATGACCTCACCAAATGTGTGGCAATCGTTAAAACATCGTTCTCGGTCAGCGTCGGGGAGGCTGAGCCAAACATCACCGCCGCCTCGCAACTGCCGGCAACGCACAAATTGTTGCCGGCTTGAGGCTCGAACCACTGTCTGATCGAATCCGCGTCGTCGGAACATTGCGACTGAAGTTTGCGGTAAAGATTCTGCCAGCGTTCCAACCAGTTTTTAGGAGTTGCCCCCAGGCCCGCCAGCAAGGCGGTCCGGGCGAGTTGACGTTCACCGTTTGCAAGAGCGGCAATTTGCCCGCGCAATGCCTCCAACCGCTCTGATTGCGGCCGTTCTTCCGTCAACGCTTCGACCGCCTGACGCAGCACATCAAAAAGCGGACCTGCCACAGATTCCGGCGACACGCGCTCCGAGCCTGATCCATGGAGAAAACGAAATCCATCCGGCGCTCCCGGCAGCGGCGCTTCACCCCAGGAAAATTCCACCTCATCCAGCAAACGACGAATCACAATGTCGGGAAACAGTCCGCCTTGCCGGCAGGCGCGCAGGGAATGTTGCGCAGTCCAACGCGTGTGAGCCGCATCCGCGGCCGCATCCCAAACGCCGGCCCGCTCGAATCGTTCAGGCCGATTTGTCTCGGCGAGTGACAACCAAGCCGTGGCACCGGCGTTCCAGACGGGTGGCCGCTGTTCGTGCAACAGAAAATCCCACGATTCTGTCAGCCACGCCAGCAAGGGCAGCAGATACCACTCCGCCGCCTTTCGGACTTCGCCGCGGTCCACGTGCTCGCACAAATTCTTTCCGGCGACCCAAATCTGGAATCGTCCCCACGACAAATCTTCCTCTGGCGTGGCAAATCCCGCGTCGAGATTGGGCACGAACTCCAGCCACAACGCGAACTGATTCGGGTCGCCCGCTTCCAGTGCCGGCCGTTGATGGAGTTTCAAGCTCATTGAATGTCCTCCCAATATCGCTTCATTTCCCGCGCGGTGACAAGTCCGGCGGCCATCAATTGCTGCCGCGCCTTCGCGGGCACATCCTTCCATCCGGTAGGATAGCCATGCCAGCGATTTTTTGCGGCGTTGTGCTGCTGCGCGCAAAAAGCCCGGCCCTTGTCGGCTGCGTAACGTTTCTTCCCTTCGGCAGTGCTCGAAAGAAGCAACTCCTGTGCGCGCTCCCGTCCAACATCCGCCGGGCAAAGCGATCCCTTTCGCCCTGGCTGCCAGGGCGCTTTATGCTTCGGATTGCCTTCGTAAACAAGCTTCACACCATGAAATTACTGGCAATCAGGCTCAATTCAAGGAAACAAATCTGACTGCGGTGATTCCGGTTTCGTAAACATTTGCATTCCGCCGCCGCAGGAGTTTCAATGGACGCGTGATTGCGAAACGTGTCATTCCCTGCCTTGACGTCCATGACGGCAAGGTGACCCGCGGCGTCCAGTTTGGAAAAGCCGAAGCCGGCGAGTTAAAGAACGTCGGCGACCCGGTGGCGCTGGCGATGCGCTACAATGAACAGGGCGCGGACGAGATGGTGTTTTTTGACATCACGGCGAGCGCGCATGGCCGCGCGACGATGGTGGACGTGATTGAACGCGCGGCGAACGAATGTTTCATGCCGCTCACCGTCGGCGGCGGCATCAAATCGGTCGAGGACATGTACACGATGCTGCGGGCGGGGGCGGACAAGATCAGCATCAATTCCAGCGCGCTGGCCAATCCACAGTTGATCCATGCGGGCGCGGAAAAATTCGGCAGTCAGTGCATCGTGGTGTCCGTTGATGCGAAGAAAGTCGGTCCGGAAAAATGGGAGGTCTTTTCCCACGGCGGACGCAAAGCGACCGGACTGGACGCGATTGAATGGGCAAAAAAGGCCGTGGCGCTGGGCGCGGGCGAAATTGTCTTGAACTCGATTGATGCCGATGGCACGAAGGCGGGGTTTGACCTGGTCATTACGCGACGGATCAGCGAATCGGTGGGCGTGCCGGTAGTCGCCAGCGGCGGCGCGGGCACACTGGAACACATGGCCGAAGTGCTGCTGGAAGGCAAGGCCGACGCCGTGCTGGCGGCGAGCATTTTTCATTTCGGCACTTACACGGTCGGCGACGTGAAACAATTTTTGGCGGAGAAAAAAATCCCGGTGAGGTTTTGAAATCCCCTAACGCGGCTTGGGCCGCAACCACGCCAGGACGTACGGCAGTCGCGGTAGCGTCGTGGAGTGCGGCGGGTAGGGTTGGGGGCACACGCCGCTTTGGGGAAGGGGGTAAACATCCAACATCGAATGTGGGAAAGCGGTGTCAGCCCCGTTCCCCTCAGCCACCGCACTCTCCAAGACGCCAGCGAGTTTGGGCGCAAGGCCATTAGTTTGTCAGGAAAACAGAGATCCGCATTAAT
>JBKQUF010000211.1:0-22635 GCA_052140285.1 Limisphaerales bacterium
CGGTTTTTACGCCTGGCTTTCGCGCCGCAATCTCGTGCGCCCGGCCAAGGGCCGGACCAATTATCTGCAATACTGCATGAACACCGACATGCAGGAGGACCAGATCATTTTCGGCGGCGAGAAGAAGCTGAAGCAGGCGATCAAGGAGGCTTACGAAATTTTCAAGCCCAAGGCGATTGCAATTCTGGCGACCTGCCCGGTCGGCCTAATCGGCGATGACATTCACACGGTTGCCAAGCAGATGAAGGAGGAACTCGGCATCAACGTCATGGCGTTCAGTTGCGAAGGTTACAAGGGCGTCAGCCAGTCCGCCGGCCATCACATCGCCAACAACGGCGTGTTCAAAAACATCATCGGCCTGGACGACAAGCCGGACGAGGCGGAGTTCAACATGAATATCCTCGGCGAATACAACATCGGCGGCGACGCGTGGGAAATTGACACGCTGCTGCGCAAATGCGGCATCCATCTCACCTCGACCTTGAGCGGCGACGTCAGCTACGACCAGGTGAAAAAGGCGCACACCGTGATGCTCAATGGCGTCATGTGCCACCGTTCCATCAACTACATCGCCGAAATGATGGAAAAGAAATTCGGCATTCCGTGGATCAAGGTGAATTTCATCGGGGCGGAAGCGACGGCAAAAACACTACGAAAGATCGCGAAATATTTTGCGAGCAAAAAACTGACGGACCGCGTCGAGGAAGTCATCGCGCAAGAAATGATTGCGTTGCGGCCCGTGCGCGACGAAGTCAAGGCCCGGCATCAGGGCAAGAAAGCCGCGCTGTTTGTCGGAGGTTCGCGGGCGCATCATTACCAGGATTTGTTCCGCGACATCGGCATGGAAATCGTTTCCGCCGGCTACGAATTTGCGCATCGCGACGATTACGAAGGCCGGAAGGTGCTGCCGACCATCAAGGTGGACGCCGACAGCCGCAACATCGAGGAACTGCACGTCGAGCCGGATCCGGCGCGTTTCAAACCAAGCAAGACGCCGGAACAAATCGAGGCGCTAAAGGCCGGCGGGTTCAACTTCAAGGATTACGAAGGCATGATGGTGGAAATGAAGAAAAACACGCTCGTGATTGACGACATCACCCATCACGAGATGGAAAAGCTCATTGAGATTTACAAGCCGGACATCATCGGCTCCGGCATCAAGGACAAGTTCGTCATCGAAAAAATGGGCGTGCCGTGCAAGCAATTGCACAGTTACGACTACAGCGGCCCCTATGCGGCCTTCACCGGCGCGGTGAATTTTTACCAGGAGGTGGACCGGATGTTGACAACGAAAGTATGGAAATTCATCACGCCGCCGTGGGAGAAAGACCCGCAATCAGCCGCCGAACTTGTTCACGCATCCAAGCTGAATGGCGGGAAGAAAAACGGCGAAGCCAAATCCTGGCGCAAGCCTGCGGCGGGCGCAGACGAACCTGTGTAACGATTCAACAAATCAACCCTTTACGAATTAAAATTATGCTCGACGGAACCACGGCTGAAATCAAACCCCGCGAGGCGCTTCGCATCAATCCCGCCAAAACCTGCCAGCCCATCGGCGCCATGTATGCCGCGCTCGGCATCCACGGCTGCATGCCGCACAGCCACGGTTCGCAGGGTTGCTGCGCGTATCATCGCAGCCATCTCACGCGGCATTTCAAGGAACCGATCGCGGCCACGAGTAGTTCCTTCACCGAGGGCGCGTCCGTGTTCGGCGGCCTCGCCAACATGACGCAGGCCTTGAACAACATCTTCACGATCTACAATCCCAAAGTGGTCGCCATCCATACTACCTGTTTGTCCGAGGTCATCGGCGACGACATTCCGATGATGATCAAGAAAGCCGCCGAGGAAGGCATCATTCCCGCAGGCAAAGTCGTGATTCATGCGAACACGCCGAGTTTCGTCGGCTCACATATCACCGGTTTTGCCAGCATGGTGACCGGCATGGTGAAATACCTGGCCGAATCCAGCGGCAAGACCGAAGCGCAGTTGAAGGATGAAGCGCAACTCAATGTCATTCCCGGGTTTATTGATCCAGCCGACATGCGCGAACTCAAACGCATCATTAAGGAAATGGGCGTCAAAGCCATCCTGTTCCCGGATACCAGCGGCGTGCTGGACCTGCCGCAGGACGGGCGTTACCGGATGTTTCCGAGCGGCGGCGCGACCGTTGAGCAGATTAAATCCGCCGGTGACAGCGTGGGCACGATTGCGCTCGGCCATTTTGCCTCGCATCCAGCCGCGGAGAAGCTGGACGAAAAATGCAACGTCCCCTGCGCCCTTCTCGAACTGCCTTACGGTCTCACGAACACCGACCGTTTCATTCATGCGCTCCGCAATCACGGCGGCGTGGACGTGCCCGCCACCATTGGTGAAGAGCGTGGACGTCTGCTGGATGCCATGAGCGATATGCACCAGTATTTTCATGGCAAACGCGTCGCCATCGCGGGCGATCCCGACCACGTCATCGCGCTCACGCAATTCCTTGTGGAACTGGACATGAAGCCCGCCTACGTCATCACTGGTTCACCCGGAAATCATTTCGAGAACCGCCTCGGTGAAATTCTTGCCGGGCACGCGCCCGACGCCTTCGTCAAGCAGAACGCGGATTTGTTCGAGCTTCATCAACGGATCAAGAATCAGCCCGTGGACCTGCTTATCGGAAACACCTACTGCAAATACATTGCGCACGTGGAAAACATTCCGTTCGTGCGCTTCGGATTCCCGCTGCTCGACCGCATGGGCCATCGCTACTTCCCCAGCGTCGGTTACATGGGCGCATTGCGTCTCATGGAAAAAATCAACGACGCGCTGCTCGACTACAAAGACCGCGAGTGTCCCGAGGAAAACTTCGAACTCATCCAGTAGAAGGCCATGACGCCTTTCACCATCAACCCGGCGAATGAAGCGGACCTTCCCATCCTCCTGGGCCTGATCCGTGAACTGGCGGAGTTCGAGCAACTGGCGCAAGAGTTGGAGGTGACGGCGGATTCGCTGCGGGCGGCATTATTCGGTAAAGACACCGTTGCCCACGCCCTTGTTGCGCGCAGGGAAGGTGTGCCGGCCGGTTACGCGGTTTTCTATCGCACCTTTTCCACCTTCGTCGGCCGGACTGGAATTTTCCTGGACGACCTGTTTGTCCGCCCGCATTTCCGCAAGCTCGGCATCGGCCGCGCGCTGTTGACCCGGGTGGCGGAAATCGGCACGGAGCTGGGTGGCGGACGCCTGGAATGGATCACGTTGCGCTGGAATGAAAACGCCTTTCGCTTCTACCGCAGCATCGGCGCTTGCGTGATGAATGAATGGGCGTTGCTGCGCCTCAATAGCCAGGAAGTCCGCAACCTTGTTGGCGCGAAGATGAAGGGGGCAAAATGATTGAACTGCTTCCCGAACGTCGGCCGCAGGTGGTGTGCAAATCCTCCGATGCGCCTGCGGCCGATATTTCCTGCGGCAAGGCCAGCACCGCCGGCTCTGTCAGCCAGCGCGCGTGCGTTTTCTGCGGTTCTCGCGTGGTGCTCTATCCGATTGCCGACGCGCTCCACATCGTCCACGGGCCAATCGGCTGCGCAGCTTACACCTGGGACATTCGCGGCGCGCTATCGAGCGGCCCGCAACTGCATCGCCACAGTTTTTCCACTGATTTGCAGGAAATGGACGTGGTCTTTGGAGGCGAGAAAAAACTCGAAGCCGCGCTGCTCGAACTTATCGCGTACCATTTGCCCAAGGCCGCCTTCGTTTATTCCACGTGCATCGTCGGCCTCATCGGCGACGACGTAAGCGCCGTCTGCAAACGTGTTTCGGAAAAAACCGGCATTCCCGTGCTCGGCGTGCATTCCGAAGGTTTCAAGGGCACGAAAAAGGACGGTTACAAGGCCGCATGCGATGCCATTTATAAACTGATCGGCACCGGCGACACCACCGGCATCAGCCCGCACAGCATCAACATCCTCGGCGAGTTCAATCTCGCCGGCGAAACGTGGATTCTGCGCGACTATTACAAGCGCATGGGCATCGAGGTTGTTTCGTGCATCACCGGAGATTCGCGGATTGAGGACATCCGCCGCGCGCACGGCGCAAAATTAAATCTCGTCCAATGCTCCGGCTCCATGACCAGCCTCGCCAAAATGATGCAGCGCGACTACGGCATTCCGTTCAAGCGCGTTTCCTATTTCGGCATTGAGGACATGAGCGCCGCGCTTTACGAGGCCGCGAAATTTTTCAATGACGACCCGACGATCATGGGTCGCGCGCAAAATCTCGTGCGCGAGGAAGTCGCCGCCATTTATCCCGAACTGTTGCGCTTCAAGCAGAAGCTCATCGGCAAGAAGGCGGCGATTTACGTCGGCGGCTCGTTCAAAGCGTTTTCGCTGATGCGCGCGTTGCGGCTCATCGGCATGGAGACGGCCATCGTCGGTTCGCAGACTGGCGACAAGGAGGACTACAAGCAGCTTCAGGAAATGGCCGATCCCGGCACCATCATCGTGGACGACGCCAATCCGCTGGAGCTGGCGAAGTTCTGCCTGGAGAAGGACGTGGATCTGTTCATTGGCGGTGTGAAGGAACGGCCCATCGCCTACAAGCTGGGCATCGGCTTCTGCGACCACAACCACGAGCGCAAGGAACCGCTGGCCGGCTACATCGGCATGTTGAATTTTGCGAAGGAAGTCTATGCGAGCGTTGCCAGCCCCGTCTGGCAGTTTGCGCCGAGACGGGCGAAGCGCCTCGCCCCGCTAACGCAGAACGCCGTTCTGTGACCAATGCTTCTTTGTCTGCCATCAATGTTGGAGTTTCCCAAAACATTCCTCTGTCTCGTGCATGACCAAGCCCAAAAATTCGCTCCTACGTTTAGGTGGTTTTTATTTTGGAACCTACGCAAATGTCGGCTTCTCGCCGGCAAAAAAATCGGACCGGCAAGGCGGGGAATTTTTAATATGCCTGTTTTCATTGGGGTTTTGCGGTCATTTCAAAACCAAAAACGAATCCAACGCACCTTGGCATCCCGATTGCAAAGAGACCAGTTGCTGTGGTGAAAACCGACATTCAAGAAATGCAGGCGGACGATCTGAGTTGCCCCGGAACTTGCGACAGCCCGGCTGATTGTCAGGGCACGGCGCTATGCCCTGTCAATCTGGCCAGTCAGGTCAAGCCGCTCACCGCCGTTTCCATCCCGCTGACGGACGACGACGAGGAACCGCAGTCGAAGAATTTCACCTCCACCCGGAATGCCTGCAAGCTTTGCACGCCGCTCGGCGCCTGCCTGGCCTTTCGCGGGGTCGAGGGCTGCATCCCGTTCCTGCACGGCTCGCAGGGTTGCTCGACTTACATCCGCCGCTACCTCATTAGCCATTTCCGTGAGCCGATTGATATCGCGTCGTCGAACTTCCACGAGGAGAGCGCTATTTTCGGCGGCAGTAAAAATTTCTGCCAGGGCGCGCTGAACATCACCCGCCAATACCAGCCTCAACTCATCGGCACGGCCACGACGTGTCTGGCCGAAACCATCGGCGAGGACGTGGGACAACTGATTCATGACCTCAAGGAAAAGCACGGCGAAAATGCCACCGCGCCTATCGTCCACGTTTCGACTGCGAGCTATCGCGGCACGCACATGGACGGCTTCCATTCTGCTGTGCGCGAGTTGGTGGAACAACTCGCGGTCGTCGAAGAAAAAACCAAGAACGTCGCGCTGTTCCCCGGCATGGTTTCCGCCGCCGACCTGCGGCACCTGAAAGAAATCCTCGCGGATTTCGGCCTGCCGTTCACGCTGCTGCCGGATTATTCGGAGACCATGGACGGCGCGACGTGGTCGGAATACGAGAAATTGCAGTCTGGCGGCACACCTATCGCGGGTATCCGCGCGCTTGGTTCCGCCCAGGCGGTCATTGAATTTGGCCGCGTGCTCGAAGGAACGAAAACCGGCGGCCTGGCGCTTCAAAATAAGTTCTCCATCTCGCGCCGGTTGCTCGGACTGCCGATGGGCATTCGCGAGAACGATGCCTTCTTCAACGCGCTTGCCGAAATCGCCGGAGTCGAAACACCGGTGAAATATCAGCGTGAACGTGGGCGGCTCGTGGACAGCTTAATTGACGGCCACAAATACGCTTTTGAAAAGCGCGCCATCGTTTTCGGCGAGGAAGATTTGGTGATCGGCCTCACGGCGTTGCTCTGCGAAATCGGCGTGACGCCGGTATTGTGCGCCAGTGGGGGACGAAGCAAACAATTTGAGCGATGCCTGCGTGCCGCCGCGCCGGAATTGCCTGCGGAAACGCGTGTCGAGGAGGGTTTTGATTTTGCCGAGATTGCCGAGGCCGCGCCGGACTTGAAACCGGATTTTCTCATTGGCAGCAGCAAGGGTTACTCGATTGCGCGCCGATTGAAGATGCCGCTCATCCGCGTCGGTTTTCCGATTCACGACCGCATTGGCGGCCAGCGGGTGCTGCATTTGGGCTATCGCGGCGCGCAGGACCTTTATGACCGCATCGTCAATGCGCTGCTGGAAGTAAAACAGGAAACCTCACCCGTCGGTTACGCCTACTTATGAACACGACCGAAATTGATTTCAGCAACCATCCCTGTTTCAGCAAGGATGCGCACAAAAAATACGGGCGCATTCACCTGCCGGTCGCGCCGCGCTGCAACATCCAGTGCAATTTTTGCAACCGCAAATACGATTGCCTGAATGAAAGCCGCCCCGGCGTCACCAGCACCGTGCTCACGCCGCAACAGGCTGTGGCGTATCTGGGCAGTGTCGTTAAACAGCGCCCGGAAATTTCCGTCATGGGCATTGCCGGGCCGGGCGACCCGTTCGCCAATCCCGACGAGACAATGGAAACGCTGCGGCTCACGCGGAAGAAATTCCCCAAAATGATTCTGTGCGTTGCGACGAACGGCCTGAACGTCACTCCTTACGTTGACGAGATGGCCGATCTGCAAGTCAGCCATGTCACGCTCACGATCAACGCGGTGGATCCGGCGATTGGCGGCGAGATTTACGCCTGGGTGCGTGATGGCAAGCGGCCGTTGCGCGGCGCGGAAGCCGCGGCGGCGTTGAGCGCGCGGCAGATGGATGCGCTCGTTAAGCTCAAGGCGCGCGGCCTTACGGTGAAGGTCAACACCATCATCATGCCGGGCATCAACGACGATCATATTCCCGAAATCGCGGAAAAAGTTTCCGGCCTCGGCGCGGACATTATGAACCTCATGCCGCTGATGCCGGTGAAGGGTGCGGTGTTTGAAGACGTGCCGCCGCCGGACACGCTGACCACGGCCCGCCTGCGTTTGCAATGCGGCCAGCTTCTGCCGCAGATGACGCATTGCGCCCGCTGCCGCGCGGATGCCGTCGGCTACATCGGCGAGAACATGACGGCCGAGCAGCACAACGCGCTGAAGCATTACGCGAACGCGAGCTTGAATCCAGTGGAGAACGACGCGCGCCCATGTGTAGCCGTGGCCACGATGGAAGGCGCGCTGGTCAACCAGCATCTCGGCGAAGCGGAACGATTCATCGTCTATGAGCTGGATGCGGAGACGCCTGGCAATTTTCGTTTGAAAGAAATTCGTCTGGCGCCGGCACCGGGTGGCGGCGATGCGCGCTGGGCCGAGTTGGCAGGGACGCTGAAAGATTGCCGCGCGCTGCTCGTCAATGCCGCTGGGCCGACGCCGATGAAAGTCCTCACACAGCATGGCCTGAAAGTCATCGAGATGGAAGGCTTGATTGACGAGGGTTTGCGCGCGGTGTTTGCCAGTCAACCGATTCCTGCCGCCATGAAACGCCGTTTCACCGGTTGCGGCGCTGGAATTTCGTGCAAAGGCACGGGCACCGGCTGTGGCTGATTTCACTATTCAACAAAAAATTAACACATAAATTCAATTCAAAATTATATGCCAGTTCCTCCCGCCAAAGTCATAGCAGCCTTGGAAAAACAGGCCGATCATGAACTGCTCGCCAGCCAGAACTACCTGGCGATGTCGTATTGGTGCGACGTGCATCATCACGCCGGCTTCGCCGGTTTTTTCAAAAAGCAGGCCGGTGAAGAACTGGAGCACGCGAACAAAATTCTCAAGCATCTGGCCGACCGCGATGTTGTGCCGAAGATTGGCGCAATTCCGGCGCCCGTCGGCACTTTCAAGCTGCTCGTTGAAGTGGCGCAGGCGGCTTACGATTTCGAGCGCGCCAACACCGCCGGCATTCATGCCGCCTATGAAACGGCACTCGCGGTAAAAGATTATCCCGCCCAAGTCCTGCTCCACTGGTTCATCAGCGAGCAGGTTGAAGAGGAAGCCTGGTCTGACAAGCTCCTCGTCAAAACCCGCGAAGCCTCCTGTGCCGGAGCCTTGATGAACCTGGACCGGCACTTGGAAAAGGTTCTCGGTGGAGATTCCGCCGAAAGCTGAACGAATAATCTCACTCTCAACCAACAAGCATCAATTAATTATGAGCAAACCCAATCATCACATATTTGTCTGCGGTAGCTATCGTCCCACCGGCGCGGCCGGTGTCTGCCACAAAAAGGAATCCTCACAATTGCTCCAGCACCTTACCATCGAGGTTCAGGATCGTGGCCTCGACGACGTGATGGTCTCCAGCACCGGCTGCATGAACATCTGCGACAGTGGCCCGGTGATGGTCGTCTATCCCGAAAACGTCTGGTATAAGCAGGCGACCATCCAGATCGCCGAAGCCATCCTCGACAGCCTCGAAGAAAAAGCGGCGCTGCCGCCGGCCACTTTATTTGCATGAACCCAAGCGGCATTCATCTCATTGACACCACGCTGCGCGATGGCGAGCAGGCGGCGGGCGTGGCGTTTTCGCGCGCGGAAAAAATCGGCATCGCCGCCGCGCTTGCCCGCGCCGGCGTGCCGGAACTGGAACTTGGCATTCCCGCGATGGGCCAGGCGGAAATTGACGACATCAACGCCGTCAGCGACCGCGTCAACGGCGTGCGGCTGACGACTTGGTGCCGTGGGACGCGCGAGGATTTGCAAGCGGCCACATGCTGCCGCGTTCACGGCGCGCATTTTTCGCTGCCGGTTTCGGAAATTCATCTTTGCGCCTGGAAAAAAAATCGCGCCTGGGCTTTGCGGACGTTGGTCGAGTTGGCCGCCGAGTTCCGTGAACCCTTTAAGTTCCTTTCCGTCGGCGCGCAGGACGCCTCGCGGGCAGACCTGGAATTTCTTATTGAGTTCGCACAGACTGCCGAGGCCGCCGGGCTTTGCCGCCTGCGCGTCGCCGACACGGTGGGAATCTTGAATCCACTGCAAACGGCGGAATTGTTTTCATCGCTACGCGCGGCGGTGCCGGATTTGAGCCTGGAATTTCACGGGCACAACGACCTCGGCATGGCGACGGCGAACACCATCGCCGCGCTTGCCTCCGGCGCGGATGCCGCGAGTGTCACGGTCAACGGCCTGGGCGAACGCGCCGGCAACGCGCCGCTGGATGAAGTGGTCATGGCCACCCGGCTCACCTTGGGGAAAGATTGCGGGGTGGATTCGCGGCAATTTTCCACGTTGGGCAACCTGGTCGCGCACGCGTCAGGCCGTCCGCTCGCAATGGAAAAACCCGTGACCGGCCCGGCGGTTTTCCGGCACGAATCAGGCATTCATTGCGGCGGCTTGTTGCAAAACCGCGCGACTTATGAGCCGTTCGCCGCGGAGGACGTTGGCCACACCCCGACGGAAATGGTCGTTGGCCGGCATTCCGGCACGCGGCTGCTCCGGGAAAAACTGAAGCGGATGAAAATAGACTTTTTCCCAGGGCTGCTGCCGGCATTGCTGGCGGCGGTCAGGCGGTTCTCCGCCGTTCGCAAGCGAAATGTCACCGATTTGGAACTGCAATCACTCGCCGACAAACTTAAACAAAATCATGGCCTTCCTGATCTATAAAAAATACGGCAACGCCGAAACCATCCGCTACGAAAAACTCCAGCCGCTCAAACTCGGCGGACGCGACGGACTCATCGCGCAACACGTCAAAACTCTCACCGGTGACGGGACACGGAGTTGGAAACTCGGCGCGAGCGCGTTGCTGAAACTCGCCGGGTTCGCCGGCGCGGTGGACGAACTGGCGGTACTTTTCGATGTCGCGGGTAAAGACGCCACGAATGTCTGTCTTTACGAGTTGTCGCGGATTCACGGCAGTTGCGCGGACACATCCACGCAACTCGCGTTGGATTTTGCAGTGGTTGTGGATCAGGAGATGGGTGACAAAGCGGCGACTTATGTGAAAAGCTTTGAAATTCCCGTGCCGGATAAACCACGTTTGCTCTGTGAAACACTCGCACTCACCGGTGGCCCGGGCGGCGGCGATTGGAAATGGGCCGGGACGTCGCTGCAACTCGGCGCAACGGTGGTCCAGGCACAACAACATGGTCAGGGCACGGGCGAACCTTGCCCGAACTGCTCCTGCGGCCGCCGCCAGTCCTTAAACAAGTGAGAGGTCCCATGTGCGCTGAAGCCTCCCCCAAATCCGGCTGCAAAAATAGTTCCTGCGGTTGCGGCGGCCACGGCCACCGCGCCGCGCCCCCGGATATGCGCGCCATCATCGCCATGAATTTAAGTGAAGAGGCTGAACCTCATTGCAAGTGCGGCGCTCGCACCTGCCCCCGTCATTACCTTGCCCTGACCGGTTACTTGCTGGGCGCCTTTTTCGTGCTGCATCTCGCCGCCAACACGCTTGGTTTTTGGCCGACAAAATTTCAAGCGGTGGTCAACCGCATTCATTCGCTCGGAGTGCTGTTACCGGTGCTGGAAGTGGGATTGATCTTCCTTCCACTGTCCATCCACGTCGCGTTTGGTCTGCGGATGTTGTGCCTTGAAAAACTAAAGTTCGGCGTGGAAAAACATCATCACGGCAGCGACCTGCGCTATTGGCTGCAACGCGTCACGGCCTTGATTTTGCTGGCGTTCATTTTATTCCACGTTGTCACGCTGCACCGTTGGTTCGGCAGACGGTTTGATCCACACAACGCCTTTAGCTCGGCGTCTCATGCCATCTGGCAGTTCTGGCATGGCCTGCCTGCCGGTCATCCAGGCAACCTGTTGTTTGCACAGTTTTATCTGTTGGGAATTGTCGCAGCAGTATATCACCTGACAAACGGAGTCACCACCGGTGCTGAAGTTTTGGGCTTCGTCAGCACACCAGTTGCACAGAAACGGCTCTGGCGCGCTTGCCTCATCGCCGCCCCCGTGCTCCTGCTCGCCGGGCTGGCCGCCTGGTATGCGTTCGCGGTGAGATGATCAATCTGTGCCGATGATCACGCTGGATGCTTTGATGATGGCGTAAGCTGTCTGGCCTTTCTTGAGCTTGAGGCCGCTGGCCGACTCGGAGGTGATGGTTGAAACGATCTCGACGCCGGGAGCGATTTCCAAAGTCACCAAGGCGCTAATTGGACCTTTCTTGAGGCTTGTGACTTTGCCAGAGATGACATTGCGAGCGCTGATTTTCATAAAATGATTTAGATTGTTTGCTATTTTAACTTCTTCCGTGATCAAAGACTACGACAGGGCACTTGCTTCCGCAATCTGTCCAGTTGATTTTTCTCCACGCAGACCGTAGCACCGCAAAAGTCACATCCCTGTAGCTTTTTAGACCCAAAGCTTCATTCAGGTGGGATTTTTCCGGCCGCATTTTAGAGGCGAATTAATTCAAATCACAACAAAACCCTTATTTTACAATGGTTTCATCCGTTTCGTGGATAAATTCAATGGCTTGGCATCGCAGTTGCGAAGGGAGACTTCGTCTGGTGCGTTTTTATTTGCCCAAGAGCGACATAATAATAGCGATGAGCGACAGAATCATATCAACCAACTCGGTGCTGGCGCGACGGCTGGCGCGGCAATGGTCACAGGCCGAATTGGCGGAACGCGCCGGCATTTCGCGCGCGGCGGTCAGCGCCATCGAGGGCGACCGCCTTTCGCCGTCCGTCGCGACGGCGCTGGCTTTGGCGATGGTGTTTGAGTGCTCAGTCGAGGAGTTGTTTGGTCGCGGCAGGACGACCAAGTCGCGCGGGCCGGAGTGGGCTTGGACTCCGCGCGGCGAATCCAGCCGCTATTGGGAAGCCGAAATCGGCCAGCGCCGGCTGCTCTATCCGGTCGAAGCGATCAGTTTGAACCACACGGCGCACGACGGCGTCTGGCAGAATGGCATCTTGCGCGAGCAAGGCGCCGCGGGGGCGGAAACGACGCTGGTGATGGCCTGCTGTGATCCCGCGGCGGGCCTGCTGGCGGCGGAGTACGCGCGCGCTTCCGGTTTCCGGTTGCTGGTGTTCCCCCGGGGCGGCCGGGCCGCGCTGGAACTGCTGCGGCTACGCCTGATTCATGTGGCCGGACTTCATTACTCCACGGAGGAGCACCCGGAACGCAACGCCGAGGTCGCGCGCACGCAACTGGGAGGCGACTTCC
Organism: Limisphaerales bacterium; assembly: GCA_052140285.1. Lineage (GTDB taxonomy): Bacteria > Verrucomicrobiota > Verrucomicrobiia > Limisphaerales > UBA11358 > UBA11358. Next base: position 12,403 of record JBKQUF010000211.1, read on the forward strand.
GCCTGCTCCGCATGGCTCAATGGGAAGCCGGTGTCGCCCTGGCCGCGAACGACCGTTCGCGTTCCGCGGAGTCTGTGGCGCGGCGACCACTGCGCTGGGCGGTCCGCGAACCTGGATCGGCAGCGCGGGAATGCCTGAATGAATTGTTGGGCAACCGGCGATTTTCGGGTCGTGAGGTGAACGGGCACGCGGCGGTAGCCGGGGCGGTGCTGGCGGGCTGGGCGGAAGCAGGCGTGTGCGTAAGGTTCAGCGCGGCGGAAGCCGGTCTGAATTTTCTGCCCTTGCGCATGGAGAAGCTGGACCTTTGTTTTCCCGCCGCCTTCCAACACGACGCGCGGATTCAGGCGCTGGTTCGGCTGCTGCGCGAACGCGCCTATCGCCGGTTGGTGAGCGATCTGCCGGGTTACAACGCGCGGGAAACCGGAGAGATGTTAAACCTCTGACATGAAGCGATCTGGCCATCAAATAAGCATTAAGCGCATGACTCGATCAACGAATCGTGCGTCAAAGCCGCCGCTCAAGTCCATTACGCTCACGCCCATCGGCATGGTCGAATCTTCCTGTGGCAAGGTGTCCGACCGAATGGACTACGCGGCTGAATCCCGCGTCATTGTGCTTCCTGAGCTTTTGCCAGCCCCTACTGGAATCGAACACTTTTCCCACCTGTGGGTGATTTACTATCAGCATCTCTCGGGGGAATGGCGGGAGGCACACGGCTGGCGGAAAGAACGCGTGCTGGTCCATCCCCCCACCGATGACCGTTCAGGCCAGGGCATATTCGCTTCCCGGGCGCCGGTCCGCCCGGCCGCGCTCGGATCCTGCATTGTGGAATTTGTGCAGCGCGAGGGGACTGTGCTTACTGTTCGGGGCTTGGACGCCATCCGGGGAACACCCGTGTTGGACGTGAAAGTCTATGTGCCGCAGTTCGACGCTTTCCCCGGAGCGATCACACCGCTTCATTGGGCCAGGGTGATATCCCACGCCAACGACCTGTCGAGTGCCGCTCGTTGTTTTCACTGGGAAACAACGCAGGTCGAATTTGCGTTGGGTTTTCGCGCCGGATTAGTCAGCCTTGAAAAGCTGGCCGTTCGACCCGGCCAAGGGCTTTCCGGACAGCTCTCCAGCAGCTTGTTTTTTGCACAGGGCTACGAAGCTGCCACCGGCTGCAGCCCGTTGCGCGGAACGCTTGATTGGACCGAGCGAAGCCAGGTGCAGCCGCCTTGGGATGTGCGACTTGCCCAGGGCGCAAATTTCGTGGAGTTCAAGCTGGCCCAACTCGACTGGGCGGACGCCAGCTCAGTGATGAACGCAAAGGAGCCGGAAATTCTTTCAGCCTTCAGCAAATCACCCAACTGCAAGGGGTGGAGAACTGAAGAACCTCCAGCCTGATGAACTCGTCGCACACCAACTCGTTGCGGGAAATCCGCCTGAAGCAAATTGGCGTCATCCACTCCCAATTCAAACAAGCGACCGGCACTCCCATCCAGCCGTGCCGGGCCGGCAATTCGGCGGGCTATGCCACCTTGCGTCCCGAATTCGTTGACGGACTGGAAGATCTGGCCGGTTTTGACCGGGTCTGGTTGGTGTATTGGTTTCATCGGGCGGCAGCGGCCAAGATGAAGATAGTGCCTTACCGCGACACGGTGGAACGCGGCTTGTTTGCCACACGGGCTCCAGCGCGGCCCAACCCGCTCGGAATGTCCTGTGTGCGGCTGCTGAACATTGAAGGCTGCATCCTGCGTCTGGACGAAGTGGACATTTTAGACGACACGCCGCTGCTCGATATCAAACCCTACGTTCCACAATACGACAATTATCCGATTCAACGCTGCGGCTGGCTGGACACGGTGCCAGACAAACCTGTTGTCGCCGATGACCGCTTTGAACGCAAAAGTTTTTTGATTCATGTCTGAATTCCCCCCAATCCAAACCAACCAGCAAACGAACTGAATAATAGAAAATGAAACATTACATGACACTCAACTTAAAATTGAAATCAACCATCCCCCTCGCGGCGGCGACCATGCTGGCCATAACTGCGGCAGCCCAGAATTCGGCCGGCGACAGTTCATCTTCCTCAAATCCCGTCCTGAACTATTTTGAAAACTGGTTTTCTCGTGTCACACAAATTCAATCCGAACAGCCACATTGGGTCACGCCCCTCGTCACTGTCACACCCCGCCTGGAAGAGGAGTATCGCTACGATCAATTATGGCAGACCAAGGAAAATCACGCGTCAGTGGACAATTACGGTTACAACAAAGGATTGGAATTTATCCCATTTGATCCTGTTGAAATTATCGTTGGCGTGCCGGGCTACGAGCAACAGAATAGAGACCCGCGCCAATTTGGATGGGCTGATGAGACGTTCCTCGTCAAATATCGCATCCTTTCCGGCAACGAAAAAAATGGCGATTATATCCTGACGGCCTTCATGGGGCTGTCGGTTCCCAGCGGCAGTGATGATTTCTCGTCCCATCACTATGACTTCACGCCGACGATCGCCGGCGGCAAGGGGTGGGGCCAATTCGACGTCCAAAGCACTCTAGGTTTTTCCGTGCCCGATAACGGCTTCGTGCATAGTGGCTCTGGAAACTCGCTCATATCCAATACCGCGTTTCAATATCGCGTGGCAAAATTCTTTTGGCCGGAAGTTGAGGCTAACTACACTTATTGGCCGAGCGGTGAGCATGAAGGGATCAACCAACTCCTGCTCACTCCGGGTATGGTAATCGGACGAATTCCCATCTCAGGCCGCGTGGGACTCACCTTTGGCCTTGGATGCCAATTTCCCGTGACTGATCACGCCACGATTCATCGCAACGTCATCTTTTCAGGAAGAATCCCGTTTTGAGGAGTTTTTGAAGTTTCGCTTTATCTGCCTGGATGATCCCGCGGCATTTACTGTTCATCTGATGAATGTAATGCCAAAGCTTCACGGCTTGTGTCGGCTATTTTTCCATTGGCATCATTCCCGCGCAACAATTCTTTATCTTTCAAGCGCAATAATCCAAACTCAATTTCGATAACACCGCGAATACCAATTCTCTTTGCCCTACCGCCGTTTTAGCATAAGTTATCAGAGTTCTCAACATCACTGTGAACCAAGAGGCGAGGGTCGTTCACTACCTTCAACGGGGAGTAGCAAGCAAGTTTTAGTGGAGTTTTGAGAGAGTAATAGTGGAGGCGAGGGTCGGAATCGGACGAGTCCCGCCTGCCACAAGCCACTCGAAATCAACCATCTAAATCATCACCGTTGCCTTGAAAATAAAGGCGCTTATCTGTTATGTCAAGCTTAACTCCAGCCGACTTTCTTTAACTCCATTTTACTCTCAACCAATAAGTTTTGCTGGCACTTCTGCTGGCACTTTTTGACAAGGTTGCCACAGTGTATTTCTAGGTTTGTTTATGTGAATAGACATATTTTAGCCGTTCCAAATTTCTTTTGCATACTCGACGATGGTTCGGTCACTGGAAAATTTCCGAACGCAGCCACATTCAAAATTGCCTTGCGTGCCCACGCGCCTTGATTGGCAATATAACTTAACCAGCTTTTGGTCCGCATCAAAATAGGATTTCAAATCCGCTACCCAACCCGGCGTAGCCGGAACCAAAAGGTAGATGCAGTATGTTCGCGCATGGGGTAGAGAGAGTGCATGAAAACGCAAACGCTGGTGGAGCGACATGACCAGGACATCAAGGGAGTGATCGAGTGTTTTGACCGGGTGGTGCTCTTTGGCACTTACAAGGCGATCGGCTGGACGGGGGCGATGGAGCAGCATTTGCGCGGGCGTGGCACGACCTTCATGGAGTTCAACAAGAGTTACGCCAACGAGCTTCGGCTGGAGATGGCCGACCATGTGCGCACGCTGGCCCGGGCCGAAGGCATCGAAATCCGGCAGGTCAACTACGGCGAGCGCAAAGAGGCGATTGTCGAGGAGATCCTCGCCACGCGCGGACGGCGCGAGGGCGTGGTCTGCATTCTCGGAGCCATCGAACGCTGCCGCTGCTTCAAGGCAGGCAAGAATCAGCAGACGGGCTTTCTCCAGCTCCAGTGGAGTCCGGGCAAATGCCAGCACTTCTACGTTTACTTCCTGGATGCGGAGTTTGGCCTGTGCCACCTGCGGATTCCGACGTGGGCACCGTTTCGCCTTCAGTTTTGTTGCAACGGCCACGACTGGCTGGAGCGGCAGATGCGGCAGGCGGGCATCCGTTTCAAGAAGGCCGACAACTGTTTCACCCACGTCAGCGACTTTGCGGCGGCACAGGCGCTGCTCAAAAAGTTTGAGCCGCAGCGGCTGCATCGGATGCTCGACCAGATGGCCGCGCGCGGGGTGGCGGTGCATGGGCGCTTTGGAACCAGCCTGCACTGGAGCGTGTATCAAGCCGAGTGGAGCACGGACATCGTGTTCAAGAATGAGAGCGTGCTGCCGGAGCTTTACCGCCAGATCGTGCGCACGGCGGCGATCGAAGTCGGCTGTGCGGACATCTACCGTTTCATGGGGAAAAAGCCGCGCGCCAACGGCAACGCCGAGCCCGGCAGCCGGCTGCAAACCCTCGTCCAAGGCACGCGCCTCAAGCACACGCTGGGGGCGACTTCCCTGAAAATGTATGATAAGGTTGGCAGTGTCTTGCGCATTGAATGCACCACCAGTGACGTGACTACGTTCAAACACCGCCGCAAGGTGGAGCCGCGCCGAAGTGCCGGGACTGGCGCAAGCCAGACCTGCACGGGAAGCAGCGGAGAAAAGAAGTGGGCACCGATGCGCAAGACCTGCTACAGCCTCGGCGCGGTGGCCGGGGCGATGAGCGCGTGCAACCGGCGCTATCTGGCCTACATCAGCCAGTGGCCAGACCGGACGCGGGAGCGGCACGCGTTGGGAGAGATCACCGCCTCCCGGCGGGACGAAAAGGACCGGTCGGTGCGGGGCGTGAACTTCTTCCGCGCTGACGACCTCCAGTTCCTGCGGGCACTGCAGCGCGGGGAACATCAAATCCAAGGCGTGCGCAACCGCACGCTCCAGCCGCATCTGCCCGGCTGGAAACCCGCCCGGATCGGCCGCACGCTCCGCCGCTTCCGCGTGCTCAAGCTCATCAAACCGGTGGCGGGCACCCGCAAATACTATCCGACCGCACGCGGCGAAAGTCTCGTCATCGCAGGGTTACAAGTTGCCGAGCGGATCATTCTGCCAGCCTTCGCCAATTGATTTATCGTCGAATACCTGTTCGTTGTTTGGCAGAGAGATACTAATATGCAATGGAACCAGACCGACAGACATACGGTTGTGGTTGCCAATGTCTTCCAATTCGGCAACCAGTTCCAGAATGCCGGTTGGGCAAAACATCGTTTTGGGAATGATGACCCCACAGATGTTAAGGTCATGAGAACTACACTTTCCAGTCTTTGACCTCGGTTGCAAACATCGGCTGTTGGCCGGTTGAAGCCTCGTATTTGTCGGCCAGCCAATACCACAAAAAAACAAACGACCAGTCCCTCGCCGCGCCGCCATGCACAAATAACCGCAGCCCGGTCAGCAAAAGAAATGTGTCGAACACCCATTCATGCGGCAAAACAGCGCCCAATTTCTGCCGCCATTTATTGTTGCGGGCCGTCGAGTCAATCACCGAAGGCCCAATTGCTATCGTGCCATCATTCATTGTTTGTTGGAAAAATATGAACGAAAACCACCCCTGGCGACGTATACAGATTGCAAATCGAGTTCGTCATAGTGACGGAAATTGTGACTCGTTCCAGCCGCCGCCCAATGCTTCAATGAGTTGCAGGGAAGCCGTCATTTGCTGCGTTCGCAGATTCACCAGCGTCTGGCGGTTGGCCAGCAGCGTCGTTTGCGCGGTGATGACGTTGAGATAGCTGTCAATTCCCAGTTTGTATCGGTTTGTGGCGAGATCGAAATAGCGCTGGGATGAATTGACGGCGGTTTCTTGTTGCTGGATTTCCTGGTTGAGAATCCGCAGCGAGGCGAGATTGTCTTCCACCTGTTGAAAGGCAGTCAGCACGGTCTGCCGGTATTGGGCGACGGCGTTGTCGTAAGCCGCGCGGTATTGGGCGACGGTCGCCGAGCGTGTGCCGGCATCAAAAATGGTTTCACCCGCGCCCGCGCCGATGGACCAGAACCGGCTCGGCCACTGCAGCAAACTTTCCGGCGTGACGCTTTCAAAACCGCCGGACGCACTCAAGGTGATTGTCGGAAAATAAGCGGCTTTGGCCACACCGATTTGCGCATTGGCGGCGGCGACGTTGCGTTCGGCGGCGGCGATGTCGGGCCGCCGCTCCAGCAACTGCGACGGCACACCGGTCGGAATGGCGGGCAGAGTGGCATTCAGCGTTGATCGAGGAATGGAAAAGGATGACGCCGGCCGGCCGATGAGCATGGCGATGGCGTGTTCGAGCTGGGCGCGCAGGATGCCGAGATTGGTGTTCTGTGCCTGCGCGGTTTCCAGTTGCGTTTCGGCCTGGGCGACGTCCTGGTCCGAGGCGATGCCGGTTTTGAAAAGCACTTTTTCCAGTTCGTAGGATTGACGGTAGGCCGTCACCGTATCGTCAAACAATTGTTCCAGTGTATCCTGACCGCGCAACGCAAAATAATCCGACGCCAGTTCCGCCTGCGCCGTCAGCCGCGTGTTCTCCAGATCGGCGGCGGAGGCCTGCGCTTCGGCGGCGCTGGCCTTGATGGAATTGCGAATGCGGCCCCACAAATCCAGTTGCCAGGTGGCATCGAGCGGCAAGGCATAATCCGTGGAATAGGCGTTGCGCGATGAAGATCCGGTCTGGCTTGACTGCGACTGTTGCGAGCGCGTGACGGACGGATTCGCGACCAGCGTCGGATATAATTGCGCCCGCGCCTCCCGAACCAACGCCCGCGCGTAGAGAAAATTGGCGAACGCGGCGGCGACGTTCTGGTTGGAAATCGTCACTTGGTCTTCGAGCAAATCCAACTGCGGGTTGTTGAATACACACCACCAGTTGCTGCGCACCTCGTCGTCGCCGGGCTGGGCGATTTTCCAGAGGTTGGTGGCGGCGGAACTTTCCTTGAAAGCCGCCGACGTTTCAACCGATGGCTGCGTGTATTTTGGCGCAAAGCTGCAACCGCTGAAAATGACCGCCAGCACGATGAGGCATAACCACGGATGGGCACGGATGGACACGGATAAAAGTCCTTCAATACGAATTGACGCGAATTGAATTGGTGAACATCCGCGCGATTCGCGGCTTAAAAGTCCGTGTTTATCCGTGTCCATCCATGGTGGAAATTTGTTTTTCATTGAACGCCTCCTTCGGAAAATCCAAGAACGGGTTGTGGAACGACGATGGTGTTGCGCCGCCGTCTTGCCCACCAAAGGTGGAGGCGGTCGAAGTAAAGATAAACCACCGGCGTCGTGTAAAGCGTGAGCACCTGGCTGAAAATCAATCCGCCGACAATCGTGATACCCAGCGGCCGCCGCAGTTCCGAGCCGACGCCGTTGGACACCACCAGCGGCAGCGCGCCGAACATCGCCGCCATCGTCGTCATCAGAATAGGGCGGAACCGCAGCAGACAGGCCTGATAAATTGCGTCGCGCGGCAGCATGCCTTGTTCGCGCTCGGCGGCCAGCGCAAAATCAATCATTAAAATCGCGTTCTTTTTCACAATGCCGATGAGGAGAAAAATCCCGATGATCGCAATGATGCTCAAATCGGTGTTGAACAGCATCAGCGCCAGCACCGCGCCGACGCCTGCCGACGGCAGCGTGGACAGGATCGTCACCGGATGAATGAAGCTTTCGTAGAGAATGCCCAGCACGATATAAACCGCCAGCAGCGCGGCGAGGATCAGGAACGGCTCACTGGCGAGCGAGGATTGAAAGGCCTGCAACGTGCCGGAAAAACTTCCGTGAATGCTGTCGGGCATGCCGATGCGTTGTTCCATCTGTTGAATGGATTTCACGGCGTCGCTCAATGCCAAGCCGGGCGCGAGGTTGAACGAAAGGGTCACGGAGGGAAACTGGCCCTGATGATTGACGCCAATCGGCGCGGTCGTCGGCTCGTAACGCGCGACGGCGCTCAACGGCACGACCGCCGAGCTGTTGGTCGGATGCAGGTAAATGTAGTCCAGACCTTGCGGATTTTCCCAGAACTGCGGCAGCACCTCCATCACGACGTGATACTGGTTCAAGGAAGAATACATCGTCGAAACATCCTCCTGCCCAAACGCGTCGTAAAGCGTGTTGTCCAGGTTTTGCGCCGAAATGCCCAGACGCGCCGCCGTTGCGCGGTCATAAACGAGCGAGGCTTGCAGGCCGTTGTTTTGCTGGTCGCTGTTCACGTCGGTGAAACCGTGCAGTTTTCGCATTTGCGTCAGAAGCGTTGGCCCCCATTTCACGAGGTCGTCCAAGGTATCGCTTTGAATCGTGTATTGATACTGCGCATTGCTCTGGCGTCCGCCGATGCGCAAATCCTGGCCGGCCTGCACAAAAACTGTCGCGCCGGGAACGACGGCGAGCTTTGGGCGCAGGCGGTTGATGATCTGGCTCGCGCTGACGTTGCGCTCGTTCCGCGGCTTAAGCGCCATGTAAATAAATCCGCTGTTGGCCGCGCCACCGCCGCCGGTGAACGCCACAACCGACGAAACCGCCGGGTCGTTCGTGATGATATTCACGAAATGTTCTGTGGCCTTGTGCATCGCCTGGTAGGAGGCGTCCTGCGCGCCTTGAATGCCGCCGAAAATCGTGCCGTTGTCCTGCTGCGGAAAAAATCCCTTGGGCACCATCGCGAACAGAACCCCGTTCGCCGCAATCGTGAGCAGCAACACTCCGAGCGTGATGGCCGGATGCTGCAGAACGATTTGCAGGCTGCGGCGGTAATGCTCCAACACCCACGCAAAAACCCTTTCGCCCAGGTTGTAGATTTTTCCGTGATCTTCAGGCTCGCGATGGCGTAGGAGCATCGCGCACATCATCGGCGTGGTCGTCAGCGAGATGACGAGCGAAACGAGAATGGCCGTGGAGAGCGTCACCGCAAATTCGCGGAACAGCCGGCCGACAATGCCGCCCATCAGCAAAATCGGCGTGAATACCGCCACCAGCGACAGGCTGATCGAGAGGACGGTGAAGCCGACTTCGCGCGCTCCTTTCAGCGCCGCTTCGATCGGCGACATACCTTTTTCGAGATAGCGCGTCACGTTTTCTATCACGACGATGGCGTCGTCCACGACGAAGCCGGTGGAAATTGTCAGCGCCATCAGCGAAAGATTGTCGAGGCTGTAACCGAACAAATACATCACGCCGAAGGTGCCAATGAGCGACGTGGGAACGACCACGGCAGGAATCAGCGTCGCGCGCGGGCTGCGCAAAAAGACAAAGACGACGAGCACAACCAGCAAAATGGCGATGATCAACGTGCGTTCCACGTCCTGAACGGACGCGCGGATGTTGGTTGTGCGGTCGAGCACCACCTTCAGGTTGATGCCGGCCGGAATCGAGGCTTTCAACGACGGCAGCGCGGCCTTTACGCGATCCACCGTGTCAATGATGTTCGCGCCGGGTTGGCGAAAGAGAATCATGGAGACGCAGGGTTTGCCGTTCACATAGCCGGCAGTGCGGATGTTTTCGACTGAATCCTGCACATTTGCCACATCGGACAGCCGCACCGGCGCGCCGTGGCGGTAGGCGACGATGAGCGGTTTGTAATCGGCTGCCTTGAGCAGTTGGTCGTTCGCCAGAATGTCGGCGGTCGTGTGGCCGTCGGCGAGCTGGCCTTTGGCGAGATTGGCGTTTTGCTGGCTCAACATCGCGCGCACATCTTCGAGGCCCAATCCGTAACTGTTCAGTTGTGTCGGGTTGACATCCACGCGCACGGCCGGCAGCGCGCCGCCGCCGACGTTCACCTGGCCGAGACCCTCGATCTGCAACAGGCGCTGCTGAATGATCGTGGATGCGGCGTCGTAAAGCTGGCCGCGGCTGTAAACATCTGACGTGAGCACGAGAATCATGATTGGCGCGTCGGCGGGATTGACTTTGCGGTAGGTCGGGTTGTTCGGCAGGTTGGCCGGCAGGTTTGCGCGCGCGGCGTTGATGGCCGCCTGCACGTCGCGCGCCGCGCCGTCAATATCCCGGTTCAAATCGAACTGCAGCGTGATGCCGCTCGATCCGAGATAGCTCGAAGAGGTCATTTCGGCCAGGCCGGCGATGTGGCCGAACTGCCGTTCCAGCGGCGCGGCGACGGACGACGCCATG
>JBKQUF010000212.1:0-21498 GCA_052140285.1 Limisphaerales bacterium
AGCGTTCGCCTGGCCGGCAGTGTAAAACGCCGGCGTCAAGGCGGCCAGCAGCGGACTGCCGGCCGGATTTTTATCGAGGCCCCCGTCGGAATGGGACACCTTGGTGATGGCGTCCTTGGGAATCACCAGCACGGTATAACCGACGTCCACGACGACGGCATCCGGTTTTTCCGTAAGAATTTTGCCGGTGACGGAAGCCTGGTCCTTTAATTGAACCGTATCGGCAAAGGCAAACTGCAATCCCAGCAGGACCGCCGCGAACCAAATGAAACTCTTCTTTAACAGCATTGGCATACAATAAAGGAGCAAAGGGAATTTGACAAGCGGCGGGGAGAAAATGATTCCCAACAGTCAACCGGGTTGTTTTGAAGACAAAAACCCCGATCGGAGCGGTCGCCCAAAAGACCCCGGATAGCAAATAGAAGAACCGCAAAACAGGTCCCGTTCCAAGCGCCAATCGGTTGTCAGCACTCTTGGGCATCCGACAAATCCTGGATCGTGCTTGTACATGCGATCCGATAGGGAATGGTCAACGGCGCTTGACCCGTCTCTTTTTTGCCCGTTTTGCGCTTTTTGGTGATTGTTTTTCGCAGGTTGGTGTTGATTGCCGTCCCAAAGTCGTGTACATTGCTTTCACTAAGCCTGTTGTATTATGACTTGTAACCCCCATTCCCAACGTCGGTGGAAGACATCAACTTTTGCCGGTTTCACCCTGATCGAATTGCTTGTGGTAATCGCGATTATCGCCATTTTGGCAGCCATGCTCCTTCCCGTGCTGGCCAAGGCGAAGGAAAAGGCATTAAAGGCAAACTGCATGAATAATGTCCGCCAAATTTGCGTGGCGCTGAACATTTATGGTGGGGAAAGCGGGGACAGATTGCCCGACGAGGAGCCTCAATACGGGGGAGCGGCTTGGGCTTGGGATGTTCCGATTGATGTGGCGAATGCCCTGTGGCTGAGTGTCGGCAAAGATACGAAAGTTTTTTATTGTCCCAGCACCGCGCCGAGATTTAACGATTGGATCAATTTTGAAAACCCCGTGGCGGGCAGCAGTCTTTGGAATTTTGATCCCATCCCGGACACGGGCCTTCGCATTTTCGGGTATGTTTTTGCGTTCCACGGGTCTAAATCCTTGCTTGACCCGACAAACCAAAATACCACCCTGAATGCGGAACTGGTCCCCGGAGTGGGACTAGTCGGGCCTTCAGACCGCGTGTTGACGGCGGACGTCATTATCAGCACGGGTAATAGCACTCCGGGTCCTAATCATCCGGGTAATGATTATACCTCGGTGAGTGGCGGCTTCACTCAAAATGGCAAGACTTATCCCCACCTCAGCGCCCATCTAAATGGAGTAATACCTGAAGGGAGCAATATAGGATTCAAGGATGGTCACACGACGTGGGAAAGCTTCTTGGGTGAAACTTCGCGCACCGGTGGCAACACTCCATATTTCTGGTGGTGATGCTGCATCGGGTTGTCGGCAGATTCAAACGGCTGGAAGAGGGGAGGAAGTTTCCGCCAGAACTTTGGCCGGGAATGGAACCATCGGATGGCAAAAATTTATTCACGACCCTGGCCGGCTTTGCCTGTGCTGTTCAGGTTGTTCTGGAAAAATAACTTCGTGTCCCGCTCCCAAATTTAATACAAGGAGTGGATGTCTCGTTCGCGCCTGATTGCGATGGTCCTCGTGCTCGGCACGCTGGCGGTTTACCTGCCGGTGTCGCATTACCCCTTTTCGCTCTACGACGACTCCGACTATGTCCTCAATAATCCGGCCGTTCAAAACGGTCTCACGTGGAGCAGCATCAAATGGGCCTTTACCACCTGGCACGCCGCCAACTGGCATCCCGTCACCTGGATGTCGCACATGCTTGATGTTGACCTGTTTGGCCTCACTAATCCCGGCGCGCACCATGTCGTCAACGTGCTCCTGCATGCCGCCAATACCGTTTTGCTCTTTTTCCTGCTGAGGCGTTTGACCCGGGCGATCTGGCCCGCCGCCTTCGTCGCCGCGCTGTTTGCCTGGCATCCGCTCCACGTCGAATCCGTCGCCTGGATTTCGGAACGCAAGGATGTCCTGAGCACCTTCTTCGCCCTCCTGTCCCTCTTGTGTTATGCGCGATATGCGCAACCACCTGAAACTCCCAAACGGTCCGCCGAACCAAAGCCAAAGGGATTTCAACTCCACTCCGGCTCCAAAACTCCCGCGTCGGCATTTTATTGGCCGGCCCTTCTGTGCTTCGCGCTGGCGCTGATGTCCAAGCCCATGTTTGTCACGCTGCCATTCGTTTTTTTGTTGCTGGATTTTTGGCCGATCGGGCGATTCGAAACTCAAAATTCAAAATTTAAAATTCAAAATTTATTTTCTCTGCTCCTGGAAAAAATTCCTTTTTTTGTCCTGTCCACCGCTTCCTGCGCCGTCACTTTTCTGGCGCAACGCCACGGCGGCGCGGTCAAATCGCTTGCGCAAATTCCGCTGTCGCTGCGCCTCGAAAACATTCCCGTCGCATATGCGCTCTATTTGGAGAATTTTTTTTGGCCCTCTCATTTGGCGGTCTTTTATCCGCTGCCCCAAACCATTCCCTCGCCCGACACTGCCGCGGCGCTCCTGGTTTTGGCCGGCATTTCGGTGGCCGCCTGGAGGACGCGAAAGCAATTTCCCTATTTCGCCGTCGGCTGGCTTTGGTTTTTGGGAACGCTGCTCCCAGTCATCGGCCTGGTCAAAGTTGGCAACGCCGCTCTCGCCGACCGTTACTCCTATTTCCCCTCCATTGGCATTTTTCTGGCGGTAACGCTGGGCCTCCGCGATGCCGCGAAACATTTTCAACTTTCAAGCAGGATTATCGCCGCCGGCGCCGTCATCACCCTGGCGGCCTGCCTGGCGCTCACTTCGCATCAACTGAACTTCTGGCGTGATGACCTCTCGCTTTTTTCCCATGCCCTCGCCGTCACCAAAAACAACGACACCGCCGCCTTGAATCTGGGGATTGCGCTGGAACGGGCCGGCCGCCAATCCGAGGCCATGGCGGATTACCGACAGGCGGTGGAATGGGACCCGGAAAGTGTCGAGGGCCACGTGGATCTGGCCAACCTCCTCAACGCCACCGGCCGCACCAACGAGGCGCTCACGGAGTATCAAACGGCTTTGCGCCTGGACCCGAATTCCTTCGAGGCCCATGACAATCTCGGCGCCTTGTTTGCCGAACTAGGCCAGTTTGACGACGCGCAAAAGCAATACTCCGAAGCCGCGCGGGTCGATCCAACCGATTGGCACGCGCCCTTCCTCATGGGCAAACTCCTCCTCCGGCAATCACGCGACGCCGAGGCCATTCCGCTCCTCCAGCGGGCGCGGACGCTGGCCCCGGCCAATGCCCATGTCCTCAACTTTCTCGCCCAGGTATTTGCTTCGGACTTCAATGCCGGTGTTCGGAACGGCCCCGCAGCGCTGGAGTTGGCGCAAAAAGCGAACGATTTGACCGGCGGCATTCAGCCGGATGTCCTCGATACGCTCGCCATGGCTTATGCCGAAACCGGCCAGTTTCAGCAGGCCCAACAAACCGCCGCAGACGCCATCCAAGTGGCCACCGCCCTTGCTCTGACCAATAACGCCGCGGAATTGTCCCGGCGACTGCAACTTTACCAGAACCACCAGCCGTTCCGCCAATCGTTCACCAATGCGCCGTCCCCGGAAATTTCCGAAGAATAAACTTCGTATATTGCGGTCAAATCAATAAAAAGAAGCAATGACTCGACCCCGCATCATCGCGCTGTTGCTCGCCTTGGGCACGTTGCTGGTTTATTTGCCGGTCATTCATCACGAGTTCGTCAATTACGACGACGGCGGGTATGTCACCGAAAACCCCACCGTCAAAGCCGGCCTCACCTGGTTCGGCGTCAAGTGGGCGTTCACCACCTGGGTTGTCGGCAACTGGCATCCCATCACTATGCTCTCCCACATGCTCGACTGCCAGTTATTCGGGCTGAACTCCGGGATGCAACATTACGTCAACGTCCTTTTCCATGCCGCCAACACCGTTCAGCTCTTCTGGCTGCTCTTGCGGCTGACTCAGGCCAAGTGGCCCAGCGCCTTTGTCGCCGCGCTGTTTGCCTGGCATCCGTTGCACGTCGAATCCGTCGCCTGGCTCGCGGAACGCAAAGACGTCCTCAGCACTTTTTTTGAATTGCTGGCGCTGGTGTTCTATGAGCGTTTCGTCGCGTATTCCACTCTTCGGGACCCAAAAGCCAAATCCTTTTATGCCGGGGCCGTGGCAATGTTCGCCCTCGGCCTGATGAGCAAGCCCATGCTCGTCACCATGCCGTTCGTGATGCTGCTGCTCGATTTCTGGCCGCTCGAGCGATTCAAAACTCAAAATTTGTCTCCTTTGCTCCTGGATAAAATTCCATTTTTCCTTCTCACCGCCATTTTTTGCGGGATTACGTTCTGGTCCCAGCACGGCAGCGGCGCGGTGACTGCCGGCGCAAATTTCCCCCTGTATTTGCGCCTGGAAAATTCGTTCATCTCCTATGGCCGTTACCTCTTTAAAATGTTCTGGCCGGTGAACCTCGCCGTCATTTATCCGCTCTCGGATTTCCATCGCGATATGTGGTTGCGGGCGGCGCTCATGGCGCTGGCGCTGGCGGCAATCTCCTGGCTGGCCTGGAACCGGCGCGGAAAATCGCCCTATTTACCGACCGGATGGTTTTGGTATTTGGGGACATTGGTTCCCGTCATCGGCATCGTGCAGGTCGGGGGCGCTTCGATGGCCGATCGCTACAGCTATTTTCCCATGATCGGCATTTTCATCATGATCGCTTTCGGCGCGCGGGAATTGATCCAACGCTTTGGCCTTGGGTTCCGCGGTCCCGCCCTGGCCGCCGGTTTGGCACTCGCGGCTTGTGTGGCTTTTACCGAACGGCAATTGACCTTCTGGCAGGACAGCATCACCCTCTTCCAGCACGCCATCGCCATTACCCATGACAATGACATCGCGCATTCCAATCTCGGCCTGGCGCTTGACGGGCAGGGCCGCCGGGCGGATGCCCTCGCCCAATACCAGGAGGCTTTGCGCATTTCTCCGGACAGCGCCGAAATGCACAACAACATTGCCGACCTCGATTACGAGATGGGCAGGACCAATCAGGCCCTCGAAGAATACCGCAAATCGCTCCAGTTGAAGCCCGACGCCGGTTTTGCCTATATCAATATCGGCAACATCGACTACGCCCTTCACCAGTTCGACGACGCCATGACCAATTATGCCCGCGCCGCCCAGATTGACCGGGCCGATCCGCAAACTCCCTTTCTCATCGGAAAAACGTACCTGGCCGAAGGCCGCGATCTCGACGCCCTTTCCTGGTTCCAGGATGCCTGGCGGCGGAACCCGGAGGATTTCAATGTGCTGACCTACCTCGCCCGCGTCCTGGCTTCCGATGACAATCCCAAGGTTCGCAACGGCCAGATCGCCCTGGCCATGGCCGCCAAAGCCAACGACCTTACCGGCGGCATCCAACCCGTCATGTTTGACACGCTGGCGATGGCTTATGCCGAAATCGGCCAATTTGATGAAGCCCAACGCGCCGAAGAGTACGCCGTCAAATTGGCCACCGATCCAAAATTGAAAAGCGACCTCCCCGGCATGGAACAACGGCTCCAGCTTTACAAAAACAAACAGCCTTATCGCCAGTCATTCACCGCCTCATCTGCCGCAAAATAATTTGAACAATCCAAATCAAACGCGCGCGAGCCAATTTAAAGACGATTCAACTTTAGAAAGACGGAAGAAAATCAGCTTTCAGGCGCGCGCCTGCCGGATGGTTGTTTTAGGGGATGGATAGCGGCAAGTCCCATGTCGGAAAAATGGTCTGTGTCTGTCGTCAACACTTTCAATCCGTCCAATTCGGCAACTGCCGCATGAAGTCCGTCACCTAAAGAAACCGTCCGGCCTTTGGCGCGCGCCAAAAAAATCAGCGCGCCGGCCTGCCGGCAAACTTCCGGCGTGAGCGGCTTTGCAGGAATGTCCAGCGTTTCCCAAAATTCGCGCCAGCGTTTTCGTTTGCCTTCATCTTTGAGGGGTTGCCCGGCGAGATATTCGGTGACCGTGGCGTCACAAATATAAACTTCCTCGGCGTCCATGAGCCATTCGCCCAAATCAAATTGCTCGCGCTCGGCGTGGATTAAAACCGACGTGTCAATGAGGTATTTCACCCGGCTTTATCAAGCTGTTTGAGGGCAATGGCGATCTCATTGGCGGTTTCCTTGCCCAAAGGCTTGCGATTACGCCAGGCGCGGGCAAATTCCGCGCCGGTCATCGCACGGCGGCGGGGCTGAATTTCCGCAATCGTTTTGCCGTGGCGGGTGACCCGGACGCTTTCGCGCCGGGCAATGGCTTCCGCCACGCGCCCGGTTTTCCGTTGAAGTTCTGTCAAAGTCGCTTCCATGTTTACAAAGTACGTATTTTACGTTTTATGGCAAGCTCGTTCCTGGACGGCGAGGAGGAATTCAAATTCCAGTCAACTTTTTCAAGATCGCCGCCACACGCCCCTTTCGAGTTTCCCCCAAAAAGTTTTTCGCGAACCGCGGCAGCACAAAAATCCACCCCGGCGCAATAAATTCGGCCAGCAATTTCGCATTCGCCGCCGCCGAAACGTCGGGCCTTGATGCGGACATTAAAACGACCCGGGCCTCGCTTCGGGCCTTTCGCGGCAGCGCTTCCAGGGTCAGCAGAACGTGATTTACTACTCCCAGTTTGCTGGGCGCAACAATCACCGGCCTCGCCCGCAGCCCAACTATCAAGTCCCGTGAGTCCAATCGTTCCCCCAGCGGACTTAACAGTCCGCCCGCGCCCTCAACCAGCACCACGTCAAAACGCCGTTGCATCGCCCGGACATGGGCCAGCACCTCCGGCAGTTTGATTTTCCTTTTTTCCCGGCGCGCCGCCAGCACCGGCGCGAGCGGGGCGCGAAAATGCCACGGATTGATTTCGTCCAGCGTCAGCGCGCCGTCCATCGCCGCCACGATCGCCCGCGCGTCATCGCGCCCGCCGGAACAGACCGGTTTGAGGGCCGCGGCGTTTACATTTCTTTCGCGCAGAAACTTTACGAGCAGACAACTTATCAGCGTCTTGCCCACCCCGGTGTCCGTGCCGGCAATGAAAAAAATTGGCTTCACCGGCCTATAAAAACGGATTCAACCTGGTTGCGCCACTAAAACCGTTGCGCCGGAAGCCCTGATTGGCTATCTTGCGCGGCTCGATTAACGAATTTTTATTGTGAATATCACCGTTGAAAATCTGGCCCCGTGCAAAAAATTGCTGCGCGTGGAAGTGGACGCAAAAACCGTGGACGAAACCCTGGATTCCGTCGCGAAGGATTTCCAAAAACAGGCTTCGCTGCCGGGATTCCGTCCCGGCAAGGCGCCGCGCGGAATGGTTGTCAAAAAATACGAAGCCGAAATCAAGGGCGAGGCCAAACGCAAACTCATCGGCGAAAATTATCGCAAAGCCCTGGAGGAAAAAAAATTTCAGGTCGTCGGCTACCCGGACATCGAGGAAATCCAGTTTTCCCGCGGCCAAAACCTGCTCTTCGCCGCCACCATCGAGACCGCCCCCGAATTTCAGTTGCCCGAATACAAGGGATTGCCGCTCAAACGCGAAGATAAATCCGTCACCGACGCCGACGTTGATCGCGCGTTGAAATTGCTGGCGCAGCAGCATGTGAAATTTGAAACCGTCGCCCGCGAACTGAAGCTGGGCGACATCGCCGTTGTCAATTACACCGGCGCCTGTGACGGCAAGCCCATCACCGACACCGCCCCCACCGCCAAAGGCCTGACCGGGAAAACGAATTTCTGGCTGGATATTGAGCCCGACGCCTTCATCGCCGGGTTTGCCGGGCAGATGACCGGCGCCAAAGCCGGCGAGAAGCGGACCGTCACCGTGGATTTCCCCGCCGATTTTGTGACGAAGGAATTGCAGGGCAAAAAAGGCGTCTTCGAAGTCGAAATCCTGGAGGTGAAGGAGAAAATTGCGCCGCCGGTTGACGACGAATTCGCCAAAAAATACGGCGCCGAAACTCTGGAAAAACTCCGCGCGGGCGTCCGCGTGGACCTCGAAAACGAACTGAAATACTCGCAGGCCCGGTCACTCCGGGGCCAAGTCGTCCGCCAGTTGCTGGAACGCGTGAGCTTCGATCTGCCCGAGACTGCCGTGGCACAGGAGACGCGCAACGTCGTCTATGACATCGTTCGCGAAAATTCCCAGCGGGGCATTTCCCGCGAAGCCATTGAGACCAAAAAGGACGAAATCTACGCCACCGCCGCCCACAGCGCCAAGGACCGCGTGAAGCTCGCCTTCCTGGTCCAACGCATCGCCGAGCAGGAGAAAATCTCCGTTTCCCAGGAGGAAATTCTCAAACGCGCCCAGTCCATGGCCGCGATGTACCAGATTTCCCTCGATAAATTCATCAAGGACCTGCAAAAGCGCAACGGCGTGAACGAGCTTTACGACCAGATCCTGCACGAAAAAGTTTTTGAATTTCTGGAAAACAACGCCAAAGTCGAGACGGTCGCGCTGGCGTAAATAACCGTCCGGTTACTTGCGCCTTTTTCCCGCGTCTTATGTTTGACGAAAGGCGGCAAAAGCTTCAGAATTGGATTGCACAAATGAAAACCCTCGGAATTTTGTTGTTCTTTTTTTCGGCGGTGCTTGCAGTCACGGCGCAGACCGACGCGCTCTCCGATATGCAAACCATCACCAACACCACCGTCCGCCCCATGTCTCTGATGGATTGCATCCAGGAAGCGCTGGTTCACAACCTCGATCTCCAAATCCAACGCTACCAGCCGCAAATTGACGTTTACAATTTGCGCGGCGCTTACGGCGGGTATGATCCGACGCTCAACGTTTCTGGAACGCATAATTATGATGTGACGCCAGGTGGTTTCAATCCATATTCGACCAACCCAATCCCCGCCAGAGCAACGTCATCGGACAGCTTTAAGTCCGACATCGGCAGCACTTTGCCGTGGGGATTGCAATATGATTTCGCGGGCAACGTCAGTCAAGATAGGAGCCTGGACAACCCAGATAGCAGTAGTGGCTCCATCGGGGTCACCCTGAATCAGCCCCTGCTGAAAGATTTTTGGATTGATACCACGCGCCTGAATATCCGTCTGGCCAAAAATACGCTAAAATCCGACGAACAAGGAGTTCGCGAACATGCCATCAATGACGTCACCTCGGTCGCCAACGCGTATTACGAATTGATTTATGCGTTTGAGAATGTGCAGGTGCAGCAGGAGGCTTTGGATTTGTCCCAAACGCAACTGGACCAGGACCAGGAACGCGTCCAAATCGGCAGTTTGGCTCCGTTAAGTGTCCAACAGGACCAATCCCAGGCGGCGCAAAACAAGGCGAGCCTGATTTCAGCCCAAGAGACGTTGTCCCAGGACCAAAATGCCCTCAAAACGTTGCTCGCCGATACCAACTATATAAGCTGGCACGGTTTGGACATCCAACCTACCGAGACGTTGACCGCCAATTTGGAAGCCTTTGACCTTCAAGACAGTTGGAACAAGGGCATGACCGAACGCCCGGACCTTATAATCGAACGGCTGGCTGCGGCAAACGACGGCATTCAATTAAAATATGATTTGAACCAGCTTTTCCCATCGTTGGATGTAAATGGTTCCTACGGCTACAATGGATCGGGGGCGCAATACAGCGATTCATTCGGTGGAATCAGACAGGGCAACTCGCCCTCTTACAGCTATGGTGCGTCCCTTTCGATGCCCCTTGGCAATCTCAGCGCGCGGAACACGTATAAATCGCAAAAGGTGACGCTGAAACAAGCGCTTTTGACCCTCAAACAAGATGAACAGAATGCGCTCGTGGCCATTGATAATGCCGTGAAGACGGCCGAATCTGATTATGAAAGCGTGAATGCCACGCGCCAGGCGCGCATTTATGCCGAAGCCGCCCTCGATGCCGAGCAGAAAACCTATGCCGTGGGCAAAGCCACCACTTTTGAAGTGCTCACCTATCAAAACGACCTGACCACCGCGCGTTCGGCGGAAATCCGCGCCCTGGCCAATTACGAGGAATCCATTGCCGCCCTCGCCCAACAGGAAGGCAGCACCCTCGAACGCTACGGCATCGACGTCAACGCCCAGTAATTTTCCTTTCTTCCTTCCTTCGCCGTTGGATATTGGATGAACCGTCCGAACTGCCGCGAGGTTTTGGATGGCAGCGGCGAGCGGAGCGCGACGCCGCCTCGGGCGTGGCCCTGAGATGGGCGTGACGTTGGACATTTGGAAATCACCCTCGATTTGAAAGCGGTGTCACGGCCACCGCACTCCACGACGCTCTCGCGTTGGCGAGAGCGTCTTTCGGTTCATGGCCACAATGCATGCGGAAAAATCGAAAGGTGGATTCCCATGAACCTCAAGGGACAAGAAGGGCGGGCAGAGATAATTCTCACCCTGAACCCGACAGCCCCTCACCTCACCCTGGCCCTCTCCCCTCCCATCCGATGGGAGCGGAGAGGGTAGGGCAGGCGAACACGCATAGTCGCTCAAAAGCCCGTCAGGATACGGCAGGCTCATGGGGTCGATGCGCGAATCTTTCGGGGAAACTCATCCTCGTTCTCGGATTCTCCTTCTGCATTTAATTTGCGTTCATTCGCGGTTGGAATTCAGCTTCACCAAAAATTCCACGCCCCCCGCCAGACAATCCAAACCCCCAGCAGGAAATTTGTGATGGCATGCGCCGTCATCGCGTCGCCCAAGCGGTTCTTGCGCAACACCAGCCATTGATACGCCATCCCGCATAATATCCCCGCCAGCCATTCATTGTGTGAAAAGCCAAAGGCGAGGGCCGTCGCAAAAAACGGAAACGGCAGAAACTGGTTCAACGGCACCGCCAAAAAATTCGGCCGCGCCAGGTAGCGATAGATGAACGAGCGATAAAACACCTCCTCCAGCGGCGGCACCACCCAGGTCATGCCCGCAATGTGAACGCCGATAAAAAATCGCGCCATTGGCGAATTTTGCCCGAACACGGCCCCGGGATTCCCCGTCGCGCCGGTCTTGGAAAAATGCCGGTAATACGGGTCCAGCCCCACCCAAGCGGCAAAGATCAGGACTCCCACCGCCACCGCCTCCCACGATACCGCCCAGCGCATCTCCGTCACCCATGGCCGCATTTCCCAGATCAGCCATGCTCCGGCCAGCGTCTTGGCCAGGTAAAACCATTCCGCGGACGACGCTCCAAATTTTCCCTGGCAAAAGGTCAGCGCCAGAAAAATCAAAAACGGCGCCGCCCGCGCCACCGCCGGTCCCTTCATTGTTTTTTCCAGGATTCTCACTTTGGTTTACTCGCCAACATTCATTTTTCTGGATGAGCCGTCATCCTTTTCAAAAACAACATTGGTCCGGGTGATTTCTTTCACCCGGTATTTCCCCACTTGATCGCCGACCCCGATCACCTGGTTGTTGACAATCGCCGTCGGGTTTTGCGCGGTATAAATAATCCCCTCCACCTTTGGCCACCGCTCCGGCAGAAAACCGAATACCATGTTTGTCTCTGAAACGAGCGGGACCGTCGAAGTTGCCCCCGGCGACTTGACCGGAACGGGAGTGGAGACGGCTTGCGCTGGCGTTGTTTGCGCGGACGCCACCGGCGTCACCGATGCCACTTTTGGCGGCGGCTCCTTCGCGGATTCATGGCTCAGCGCCAGCCAGATCAGCAATGTTCCCAAGGACAGAAACGCCGCAATCGCGACGGGCAAAATCCATCCACCCCCGCCGCCGGGGGGGGCGGGCAGGGGAGGCAGCGTCGGCCCATCCGCGGGGCCTTTTCCCTGCGATTCGTGCGCGCGTTTAAGCGCATCGTTGAGCAAGCTCATGCGTTTAAAGAGCTTTTACATTACCGATGAATTTCTCCTTCGAGTTCACGGATGGCGCGTCCCACCATCCGCAACGTGATCCGGTCGCTCCGTTCCACAAACCCGGCCAGCAACGCCTTGTCGCATACGGCGTTGATCAGGCGCGGGATGCCGCGGCTATACCGGTAAATCCGCCAAAACGCCGGCTGCGTAAACGTCGGCATGCCCCGCGATCCGGCAAAATGCAGCCGGTGCTGGACATACTGCGACATCTCAAATCGCGTGAGCGGAGCCAGGTGATAACGCACCGTGATGCGCTGCCGCAGTTGGCGCAGCCGCGGGCTGTTCAGGCGCTCCCGCAACTCCGGCTGTCCCAACAAGATGATTTGCAACAATTTGCGGTCGTCCGTTTCAATATTCGAGAGCAGGCGCACTTGTTCCAGCAGGTCCTCCGTCA
Organism: Limisphaerales bacterium; assembly: GCA_052140285.1. Classification (GTDB taxonomy): domain Bacteria; phylum Verrucomicrobiota; class Verrucomicrobiia; order Limisphaerales; family UBA11358; genus UBA11358. The sequence goes on from JBKQUF010000212.1 coordinate 12,341, forward strand.
GGTTCTGCGCCTCATCAATGATCAGGAGTGTTTCCTTGCCCGCCTCCGCCTGGGCAATCAGGAATTGGCTGATTGCCGCCAGCGTGTCCAAACGATCCAAATTGTTCACCTGCAATCCAAACTCGGTCGCGATGGCCTTCATCAGTTCGTTCGCATTCAGGACCGGGTTCAGGATTAAGGCCGTCGAAAATTTTCCGTCCAATTGCTCCAGCAACGCGCGGCACAGCGTCGTCTTGCCCGCGCCCACCTCGCCGGTCAATTGCACAAAGCCCTTGCGTTCCCGGATGCCGTAAAGCAAATGATTCAACGCCTCCCGATGCTTGCCGCTATGAAACAAAAATCGCGGGTTCGGAGTCAGGTCAAACGGCGCCTGTTTTAAGCCGTAGTACTCAAGATACACGCCACGCTTTTACCAGAATTGACCGACCGTTGCCAACCAAAGTTTTATTGAACCGCGGTTCGCTTTAATCCCTGGCCGCGATTTTCCGCGCCGCCTCCTCCAGCGCCGCGGCTTCCTCCTGCGTTCCAATGGTGATCCGCAAATACTTTTCCACGTCGCGATGGCTGAACCAGCGGACCAGGATTTTCCTGGCCCGTAACTTCTGCTGCCAGATTTTTGCCGGATATTCCAGCGGTTCCACCAGGATAAAATTCGTCTGGCTTGGGAAAACGTGAAATCCCAATTGCGCCAGGGCGTCCGACAGCCGTTCGCGCGTGGCGATGATCTTTTTGAAATTCGCGCGATAATAACCCAGATCATCCAAGGTCGCTTCCGCGGCAATCTGGCCGAGGCCGTTCACATTGTAGCTGTCCCGGATTTTGTGCAGCGCCGAAATCAATTCCGTGTTCCCGACCAAATAGCCCACGCGCTGAAAGCACAGCGAATACGCCTTGGAAAAAGTCCGGGCCACCAGCACGTGCGGATATTTCATCGCCAGTGCCATTGCATTTTCCCGGCTGAAATCCACGTAGGCCTCGTCCAGGACCACCGCTCCGCGTTGCGCGCGGCACAGCTTCTCCAGTTCGGAGGTTTTGTAACCGCGCCCGCTCGGGGCGTTCGGAGTGGTGACCAGGGTCAGCACGGCGTCAAATTTCCAAAGCCGGCCGCGCTTCAACTCCGCCAGCGGCGGCAGTTCAAAATTGTTTTTCAAGGGAACGGGGTTTTTCGCCGCGCCATGGATATCCGCCAACACTGGATACAGCGAGTAACTGGGGGTGAAATACTGGACCGTCGCGCGGGCCAATTTCGATTTCGGATTATCGGCGGCGGACCCGGCGCAAGGTTCGGCAAAGCACCGCACCGCCAGCGCCAGCAATTCATCCGAGCCGTTGCCCACGATGATATTTTCCGGCTGGCAATGATGCAGGCGCGCCAGCTTCTCGCGCAACCGCTCCGCCGTGGGATTCGGATACAGCCGCAAACGCCCGTCCACCGCCTCTTTCATCGCGCGCAATACCTTGGGCGACGGCGGAAACGGGTTCTCGTTGGTGTTGAGCTTGATCAGCCCCTTGATTTTCGGCTGTTCGCCATAGACATAAGGATGCAATTCGCGCACCAACGGACGGATGAACTTCGCGGGGTTCATTTTGCCAGGCGAATTTCCGCCGAACGGCCGTGCGCCCCCAATCCTTCCAGTTCCGCGAACTTCTTCACCGCCGGCAACGCGCGTTTGAGCGACTGGCGATCATATTCCACCACGCTCGTGCGGCGTTGAAATTGGTCCACGGTCAAACCGGCAAAGGACGCACCCGCGCCGCCGGTCGGCAGCGTGTGGCTCGGTCCCGCCACGTAATCGCCCAGGACCGTCGGCGAAAGCGTCCCCAGGAAAATCGCGCCGGCGGTCAGGATTTTTTCGGAGATTTTCCGCGGCGTCCGCGTCATTACCTCGCAATGTTCCGGCGCCAGTTGGTTGGCCAGCGCCACCGCGTCGTCCAGCGATTTCACTTGGATCAGGCAGCCGTTGTTTTGCAAGGCACGCCGGATAAAATCCCGCCGCGCCAGTTTTGGCAATTGCCGGGCGATTTCCTTTTCCACCGCGCGCAAAATCTTCGACGACGTGGTCGCCAGCCAGACGCGCTCGTGGCCCGAACCGTGTTCCGCCTGCGCCAGCAGGTCCGCCGCGGCGAATTTCGGGTTGGCCGTTTCGTCCGCCAGCACCAGCACTTCGCTCGGCCCCGGCAGCAAATCAATCGCCACGTGCCCCACCAACAACCGCTTGGCCGCCACCACGTAGGCATTCCCCGGCCCGAAAATTTTCTGGACGCGGCGAATCGTGCCGGTTCCGTACGCCATCGCCGCGATTGCCTGCGCGCCGCCCATGCGATAAATCTCCGTCGCGCCCGCCGTCCGCGCGGCGAATAACAGCGCCGGATTAATGTCGCCGTCCCGGCCACAGGGCGTTGCCACAACGATTTCCCTGCACCCGGCCGCCTTCGCCAGCGTGATGGTCATCAGCGCCGTCGAAACCAGCGGCGCGGTCCCGCCCGGGACATAAACGCCGACTCGCGGAAACGCATCGAACTTCTCGCCCACTCGCGCGCCATGGGAGTTTTTCATCTCCCAATTTTTTCGGAGCGATTTTTTGGCGAACGCGGCGATGTTCTTTTCCGCCTCGCTCACCGCCTGGCGCAGCGCGTCATCCGCCTTGAGCGAAGCCGTCATCAGTTCAGCCTGCGTTACTGCCAGTTGATGGGCCGAAAGTCTGGCGCCGTCGAACTTTTCGGTGAATTCCAGGAGCGCATCATCGCCACGCACAAAAACGCCCTGCAAAATCTCGCGCGTTCTCTGCTCGATTTCCTCATTGAAGAGGCTGCTGGCGGCGGTGATTTCCCGGAGTTTGGCGGCAAAATTCGCTTCGGTATGACGGACAATTTTCACCGGTACAGGTTATGAAAAATTTGTCCCCAAGTCAAAATGAGCGATTCTTCATCATGCACCACCTTAAAAATCCGTGTGCATCCGCAGCCATCCGTGGTTAAATTTCTTCCGCCATGCGCAATCCGATCCTCGTCGCCCTTGATACGCCAACCGCCGACGCCGCCCTGAAACTTGCCGGCCAACTCACGCCGGTTTGCGGCGGATTCAAGATCGGCAGCGAACTCTTCACCGCCGCCGGACCGGACATCGTGAAGAAAATTCGCGCCACCGATGCGCTCGTTTTTCTGGACCTGAAATTTCACGACATCCCCAACACGGTCGCCAAGGCGGTGGCCGCCGCCACCCGGTTGGACGTGCAGATGCTCACCGTCCACGCCGGCGGCGGCGCGGAAATGCTCAAGGCCGCCGAAACCGCCGTGCAGGAAACCGCCGCCAAACTCGGACGCACTCCGCCCCTGGTCCTCGGGGTGACCGTCCTGACCAGCCTCGACGCCACCGCCCTGCGCGAAGTCGGCCTGGATGTTAGTGTGGAACAACACGTGCAACGGCTCGCGAACCTCGCCGTCAAGGCCGGGCTGCGCGGGCTGGTTTGTTCGCCGTTGGAAATTGCCGCCTTGCGGAAAGCCCTTCCCGCCACGGTCCAGTTGGTCGTGCCTGGAATCCGCACCGGAGTGGAAAAAGCCGACGATCAAAAACGAACGCTATCACCGCGGGAGGCAATTTCCGCCGGCGCAAACTGGCTCGTAATTGGCCGCCCGATTTATGCCGCCGAAAACCCGAAATTGGCCGCGGAAAAAATTCTCGAATCCTTACATTAAAACCTGACCCCATGGGAAAAGACCGGCTGAACTTATTTCGCCGTGATGATTTCTGAAATCAGCGGCGGGATTTTTCCTGGCCGGGAGCGAATCTCAAACGCGGATTCCAACCGCCCAACCGCCATCGCGGCCCGGCCTGAATCCGGCGCGTGAACGCGGCATAGCGTCCCGGATTTTTCCACCTTTTCCCCCGGTTTGGCGATCCGGTCGATGCCCGCGTCATAATTGATGGCGGATTCCTTTGTCAGGCGTCCGCCGCCCAGGTCGCGGATGACCTCTCCAATGATTCGCGCATTACAACATGAAACGTAACCGGAGCGGGCCGATTTTACGTTCAGCACCATCGGCGCGGTCGAATCGAGCGCGAGTTTGCGGTCAAAGGCGTCCAAATCGGCGCCCTGCGCCGCGAGCATTTCCCGGAACTTTTTCGCCGGACCGCCGGAGAGCAGGCAATCTTCCGCCATTTTCTTCGCCGCCTTCAAATTCTTTGCCCGCCGCGTTTGCTCCAGCAGATGGGCGGCGCAGGCCAGCACCAATTCCCGCAAATCTTTCGGGCCGCGATTGTTCAGGCAGTCCACGCTTTCTTTCACTTCCAGCCAGTTGCCGGCGGCGCGCCCCAGCGGCGTGTTCATGTCCGTCAAAATGGCGCGCACCTTGACCCCGCTGCGGTTGCCCAACGCCACCATCGCCCTGGCCAGTTTGCGCGCCTCCGCCCGGTTTTGCATAAAGGCCGCGCTCCCGAACTTTACGTCCAAAATCAGCGCCGCCAGGCTTTCCGCCAGTTTTTTTGAAAGAATCGAAGCGACGATGAGCGGGATGCTCGGCACCGTGCCGCTGGCATCGCGCAACGCATAAATCTTTTTGTCCGCGGGGACCATTTTGTCCGTCTGCCCGCAAATCACACAGCCGATTTTCTGGACTTGCGCGACGATTTGCTCCACCGACAGGAGCGTTTTGAATCCGGGGATGGAATCCAGCTTGTCCAGCGTTCCGCCGGTGATGCCGAGGCCGCGCCCGGAAATCATCGGCACGCGAAAACCCAGGCATGCCAGCAAGGGCGCCAGCGGCAGCGAAACCTTGTCGCCAATGCCGCCGGTGGAATGCTTGTCCACGAGCGGGCGTGAATCTTTGGGGAACTTCAGGACTTCGCCGGAATCGCGCATGGCGAGCGTCAGCGCGCGGGTTTCTTCCGCATTCAGCCCGCGAAAATAAATGGCCATCAGCATCGCGGCCATCTGGTAATCGGGAATCTTCCCCGAAGTAAATTCCGCGACAAAATTTTGGATGTCTCCCGGCGCGAGAGTTTTGCCTTCGCGCTTATTTTCGATTATCGAAAGAAAATTCACGTGATTTTGATAGTTTGTTCGATAAGCCGCGCCAAATTTTTATTAATTCGTCCTCAGATGTATCTTTTGGAATAACAGCCTTTGGCAATTCAAAGATTACTTCATCACCGCAAAGCAAATAAATGCCAACTTTGCCATTAACTATTTTATCAATTATCAACCAATTAAATTGTAATTGCGACATTGGGGAGGTAACCGTAAATGATTCGTTGTTCCAGGACACCATTCGTTCGGTACCAAACTTCACTTGTCTGAATAGAACCAGTTTTTGGACCTGCCGGTGCAGGTTTGTTCGCGCAGAAATCTGCGACTTCCAAGCATGCCCGAATCCGAAGCAAAAGCCACTGATTGCCCCGACGCCTTCAAATACATGCTTGATGGCTTGTGACAATCCCGAGTGGGAATCAGGAATACAAAAGTAAGTGAATACAATCGCGAAAAAAACTCCCCACAGGACACAAGGCAGCCATCTTGTGTGCCGCAGTGCGGGCATGCGAAAAGAAGCTCGTTCCAAGGCAAGTTTCTCCGCTAGATCATCCGACAACTGATATTCAATCTTAGCTTCCAAATTCAGAGCCAGGATTCAGGGTTTTCCGTAATGGCTTTCGAAAATTATCCAATCTTGGAACCGGTCATATTTTACACCGAGCCACAATTCATGGACTTTCAATCAAGCCTCTTCGCCGCAATGCTCGCATTATGCCCGCCGAAACCAAATGAATTGTTGATGATGGCGTTGATCTTCAGCTCCCGCGCGGTGTTGGGCACGTAATCCAAATCGCACTCCGGATCGGGCGTCTCGTAATTGATCGTCGGCGGCACGATGCCGCGCTGGATGGCCAGCGCGCAGACGCTCATTTCCACCGCGCCCGCCGCGCCCAGCATGTGCCCCGTGGCGCCCTTGGTGGAACTGACGGCCACTTTCTTCGCGTAATCGCCAAAAACCGTCTTGATGGCCTGCGTTTCGCAGACGTCGCCCTGCGGGGTGGAAGTGCCGTGGGCGTTGATATAGGAAATGTCCTCCGGCCGCAACCCGCTTTGCCTCATCGCCATTTTCATGCAGCGCGCCGCGCCCTCGCCCTCCGGCGCCGGGGCCGTCAAATGATACGCATCCGCCGTGTTGCCGTAACCGACGATCTCGCAATAAATTCTCGCGCCGCGTTTTTTGGCGTGCTCCAGTTCCTCCAGCACCACCACGCCGGCGCCTTCTCCCATCACAAAGCCATCGCGGTCCTTGTCGAACGGACGCGACGCGCGCTTGGGATCATCATTGCGCGTGCTCATCGCCTTCATGGCGCAAAATCCGCCGATGCCGATGGGCACCACCGCCGCTTCCGCGCCGCCGGCGAACATCACTTGCGCATCATCCATCTTGACCGCGCGCCAGGCCTCGCCAATCGCGTGGTTCGCCGTGGCGCAAGCCGAGCAGGTGGCGAAGTTCGGGCCGCGCAAATGTTTGTACATGGAGAAAAGTCCCGAAGCCATGTTGCTGATGAGCATGGGGATCATAAAGGGCGAGACCCGGCCCGGGCCGCGCTCAATCAAAATTTTATGCTGCTCCACCGTCGTCTCCAGTCCCCCGATGCCGGAGCCGATGATGCAGCCGATTTCGTCGCAATTCTCCTTGTCCAGCTCCAACCCCGAGTCCAGCAGCGCCTGGTGTCCGGCATACACGCCAAACTGCGAGTACCGGTCCGTGCGCCGGACTTCCTTCGGAGAGGGAAAAGCCGCCTTGGGGTCAAAATCCTTCACCTGCCCGGCGATTTGCGTGGCAAACGGCGTGGCATCAAAGGAGGTAATCTTGTCGATGCCGGAATATCCCGAAACCAGGTTTTTCCAAAAAGTTTCGAGATCATTGCCCACCGGCGTCACGACTCCCAGGCCCGTGATGACCACCCGACGTTCTGTCCAATTGACTGGCATAAAAAAATTAAAGGGCAGCTCGAGCTGTATTCAGCCAAGCTGCCCCAAGCGCATATAATCGCAATTATTTTTGGTTGTCCTCGATGTATTTGACGACGTCACCCACGGTGAGAAGCTTCTCCGCCTGTTCATCAGGGACTTCGATGCCGAATTCTTCCTCCAGCGCCATGATCAACTCGACGGTGTCCAGTGAATCAGCGCCAAGGTCCTCGATAAACTTGGCCTCGGGGGTCACTTGGTCGGGTTTGACGCCGAGTTGCTCGACGATGATGTCCTTTACACGTTGGTCAATAGGTTTGTCAGCCATAATTTCGCAATGTTCCTAACCGTGAATCTGAAACACGTCAAGTCTTGAATGAAAAAATCTGCTTTTCAAGGTTCAAGTTCTTCCACTTCCGGCAAATGATTTTTGGGCAACGTTAACGATTTACATGACCATTCCGCCGTCAACGGTCAGCACTTGTCCGGTTATGTAACGTGCATGGTCGCCGGCCAGGAACAACGCCGCATCCGCAATGTCTTCCGCCGCGCCAAACCGACCCATCGGGATCTGTTTCAGGATATTGGCCTTCAAGACTTCGCTTAATTCCGCCGTCATGTCCGTCTCAATAAATCCCGGCGCAATGGCATTGACCGTCACGCCGCGCGAGGCCAGTTCCCGCGCCACCGACTGTGTGAAGCCGATCAAGCCCGCCTTGCTTGCCGCATAATTCGCCTGTCCCGGATTTCCAATCAACCCGATGACCGACGAAACGTTGATGATGCGCCCGGCCCGTTGCTTCGCGAAAACGCGAAAGAACGCTTTCGTCAGCAAAAATGCCCCCTTCAAATTGGTGTCCAACACCGCGTCCCAATCGGCGTCGCTCATCCGCATCAAGAGGCCGTCCCGCGTCACCCCGGCGTTATTGACCAGGACGTCCACCTTGCCGCATTCCGCCAGAATTTTTTCCGCCGCGGCGGACACTGTATTGGAATCCGAAACATCCACGGCATAGGCCCACGCCTTTCTTCCGAGCGCGCGGACTTCCGCCGCCACTTTTTCGGAGTTTTCCTGCGTGCGGGAAAGGCAGACTACGTCCGCGCCCTCCTTCGCAAATTTCAGCGCGATGGCGCGTCCGATTCCGCGGCCCGCTCCGGTGACGACGGCGATTTGGTTGGCAAGTTGGCTCATGGTTTATGGTCTGTTTTTAATTGGATGATTTTCTCAAGGCAATCGTAAATTGTAATTCGCCAATGTAAATTATTTCATCGCCGCAATCGTCGTTTCCAAACTCGCCGCATCCGCCACATTCAACATTTGCGCCGATTTATCAATGCGCTTCATAAACCCGCTCAACGCCGTTCCCGGCCCCAGTTCGATGAAGCGCGTAAATCCCTGCGAGAGCAAATAGCGCATCGACTGTTCCCAGAGCACAGAGGACGTGACCTGGTCAACAAGTTTGGCGGAGATGTCCACGCCGTGCGGTTGCGCGGTGACGTTGGAAATCACCGGGACGGCCGGCGGGGAAATTCTTATCTTCGCGAGTTCATTTTGCAATTTCGGCTGTGCGCCGGCCATTAGCGGCGAATGATACGCGCCGGCCACGGCCAGTGGAATCGCGCGCCGGGCGCCTTTGGCCTTGGCCAGTTCCACTGCCTGGGAAATTTTTTCTGACTCGCCGGAAATGACGATCTGCCCCGGGCAATTCAGATTGGCGAGTGTCACGCCCGCTTCGGCGCAAACCTCGCGCGTGAGCGCTTCCTCCAAGCCGATGATCGCCGCCATGCCGCCCTGGGTCGCCTCGCACGCTTCCTGCATGAATTTTCCGCGCTGGCGCACCACCCGCAGGCCATCTTCAAAACTCATCGCGCCCGCCGCCGTCAACGCCGTGAATTCGCCGAGGGACAACCCCGCCGTCGCGTTAAATTTCAAATTCGGCGCCTGCTCCTTGAGCAATTCAAAGCAAATCCAGCTCACCAGAAAAATTCCCGGTTGCGCGTTCTCCGTCTTCGTCAATTCCGCTTCCGGTCCGTGGAAACAAATCCCGGCCAAATCATAGCCCAAAGCGGCATTGGCGCGATCAAACCATTGCCGTGCCAGTGGAAATTGCTCCGCCAAATCCCTGCCCATGCCGATGACTTGCGCGCCCTGGCCCGCAAATAACAATGCAGTTTTAATCATGAAGCGCCAAAGAAAACACGAATTCCGCGCAT
>JBKQUF010000213.1:0-3054 GCA_052140285.1 Limisphaerales bacterium
GCCAGAACCGGTGACGCCGGTGATCAGTGCGCGCTGGATCTTGACGTTGGTTTTGCTCATCTAAAAATCAGACTATCCCTAAAATGCTGGTTCAAAGGGCCGTCCTTATAACCGTCAAACGACATGGATTCAAGCTTTAAACCGCCGACGAAGTGGCCGGGTGATCCGCACGTGAACTATTTAAACCGAGGCCAGCGGCGAATTGGGGTCCAATTCCCGGAAAGATTTAAGGCGTCGTTGCGCGCGGGCTTTGTCATGCCTCGAATAATCCTCTTCGAGATCGTAGAAAATGACCTGACTACCGGCGAACTCAAACTGGAAAGGTACCTGGATGAGGCGATTGAGCCGCTTTTTGATCTTGGCCTGCCGTTCCGGCGGGGCAAACAACAAGACGAATCCGCCACCACCTGCGCCCAGAAGTTTTCCGCCAACGGCGCCCGCCGCGCGCGCCTCGGCATATAATCCATCCACATGTGAATTGGAAATTTTATCGCTCAACTTGCATTTGGCCAGCCAGGCCTCATGCAGCAACTCGCCAAACACCCTCAGGTCATCGCGGCCGTTCAGGATGGCGCAGCCTTCTTCAACGTTGTTTTTCATTCGATCCAACAACTTCGCCTGCTTCTCCATCCCGGAGACAAAAGTGGAGGCGATTTCCGACGCCGTGCGTTTGATGCCGGTGTAGAAGAGCATCAGGTGCGAATTTAATTCGTCCAGCCGGTCCCGGGAAAGAGTCATGGGTTGGACCGAAAAATCGCCGCTTCTCAAAAAATTGATCTTGTTCAGGCCGCCGTAAGCGGCGCAAACCTGGTCCTGCGAGCCGACAGTTTCCTTGAGAACATCTTGTTCCAGATGGGTGCTTTCTTTGGCGAGTTGCTTTTTGCCGGCGACCTTTCCCTGCAGGGCGTGAAGGGCGTGGAGCAACCCGACCGTGAAGGATGAACTGGAGCCCATGCCGCTGCGGCCGGGCAGGTCGCCGTCGTGGTGGATTTCAATTCCGCGATCAATCTTCAAATAACGCAACGTTTCGCGCACCGCCGGATGAACAATCTCTTCAGGCTTTTGGCACGTTTCCACTTTGGAATAAACCACGCGAATGCGATGCTCGAAGAACGGCGGCAGGTAACGGCACGTCAGGTAACAGTATTTATTGATGGTCGCCGCCAGCACCGCGCCGCCATGCCGGCGATACCAGGCCGGATAATCCGTGCCACCGCCGAGAAATGAAATCCGGTAGGGAGTGCGGCTGATAATCATGGTTCAAAAACGTTCGCGTTTTGGCGGATGAAATCTTCTGCCAACGGCAACGATTCAGGTGTTCCAATATCCAAAAATGGCGCGTTCGTCACGCAAACTTTTAATCGCAGGCCCGCCGCAATGAGGGCGGGAAAAACATCCACTTCAAAACTCAATGGTGTTTGCGCCGGAAATTTTTCGATCGCCGCCGAACGAAATAAATAAACCCCGGCATTGATGATGCCCGTGCCGGGCTTTTTCTCCTCAAAACCGGCCAGTTCACCCCTCGAATTCTGCGAAATGGCGCCGAACCGGGACGCATCCGCTACTCGAAGGGCGAGAATCGCGCCGGAAACATCGGGCTTGTCGAGCGAGCGTAATAATGGTTCCAACGGCGCAGGCGCCAGCGAATCGCCGTTGAGGACCAGCCACGCTGGCGGCCCCTCGTTTGCGCCGCGAATCGCATTCAGAAATCCGCCGCCAGTCCCCATCGGGTTGTTTTCGGAAACACAATCCACCCGCGTATTCTTTACGGGTTGCGATTTGAAATGCCCGGCGATGACTTCCGCCCGGTGTCCCGTGGACAAAATCACCTGCCGGATGTTTTGCGCCGCGAGATAACGAACGACCCATTCCAGGAACGGTTTGCCGTTGACCGGCGCCATTGGCTTGGGAAGTTCCGGAAGCAGGTGTTGAATCCGCTTGCCGAATCCGCCTGCCAATACCACGGCCATGATTTGTTCGGGCGAAAGTCTCACAGCGGGCATTCAAACATTCGAATAAATGGAATTCCGGATGATCGTGAAACCTTTGATCAATTCCACGATGCCGCGGTCCAGACTCCATTCGGGCTGAAAACCGGTGGCGGCAATCCGGGCATTGCTCACAATGTAATCGCGCTTGTCCGGGTCCTCCCCGATGGGGGCCTCGATAAATACAAATTTCGGCAGATGCTTTTTAATAACGGCGCAAAGCTCCACCTTTGACAAATTCGCGTCATCCAGCCCGACGTTGTAAGGTTGGCCGCGCATTTTGTCGAAATTGGCGATGCCGTGCAAAAACGCCCGCGTCACATCGCGAATATGAATGTAATTGCGTTTGAAATGTCCTTCAAAAATCACGACCGCGCGGTCATACACCGCCCGGTAAACGAAATCATTCACGAGCAAATCAACCCTCATGCGCGGTGACATGCCGAACACCGTGGCCAGCCGGAAACTGATGCTGTTGTCGCGCGCCAGAACCGCTTCCTCCGCTTTGACCTTGGTCACTCCATAACTGGAAATCGGTTTGAGCGGCGTCTCCTCCGTGCAGAATTTCCCCTTTTCCCCAACACCGTAGCCGCTGTTCGTCACCGGCATAATGAACCCCTGTTGCCGCCCGGCCAACCGGCACAACATTTCAATCGCCTCCTGATTTGTGGTTTTGGTGGCGATGGCATCGGTATTGCACAAAGGCACCCCGACCAGCGCGGCCAGCGGAATTATCAAATCAGCCTTACCCACCAACGGCTTTACGACAGATTCGTCACGGCAATCACCGCGTACGACGTTAAACTTTTCGTGCTGGCAGCAATCCAACAATGAATTCTGATTGAAATAGAAGTTGTCGAGCACCGACACTTCATGGCCCTGGGCAAGAAGTGTCGGCGTCAAGACCGAGCCGAGGTAACCAGCGCCGCCGGTGATAAGAATTTTCATGTGCTTGGGTCAGATTAAAGTTGTACCTCCGCCGGGGCAATCTAATTTGAAATTTCCAACTTCGGGTCTGCTAAATTCCAACCCCGTTGCCTCATGGAAAAAAGACACCGGCGGGTTC
>JBKQUF010000214.1:0-7824 GCA_052140285.1 Limisphaerales bacterium
GCCGTCAAAAATCGCGCCGCCATTCAACGTGCCATTCGCGCCGCCAACGGAATCGTGCGCAATCGTGCCGCTGGTTTCGTTGAAACTGTAACGGTGGATCAGCGGCGGGAGCGGCGAAGAGATGACGACGGACGAGGTGGAAAAGGAAACATTGTCGAATTGCGCCTGACATAGCGTGCCATCACTGACGCTGCACACAGCGAGACCGACATAGACATTGGCATTCATGCTCACCGTGGTGGTGCCGGACTGAATCCAATTGGTGCCGTCGGCCGAAATGAACGAGGTGAACATGTCGTTGGTGCGCACGAGCCGCAGCCAATACGGCGCGGCCAGACCGGTGTTGTTGCTCACGCCGGAGGCGAAGCCGCCGGTGGTGTCGCGCTGTTGCAGCGCGGTGCCGTTGGCTGGCGACATGAAGTTGATGACGTATTTTGACGAGGGATCGAGCGTCTCGCGGATCATCAGGCCGGCCTTGGCCCACCCCGTGGTGTTTTGCATGTTCAACACGCGCGCCGTGATGGAGCAATTGCCGTTCAACGCCTGAAACACATAGCGGAACTCGTCGCCGGAATCCCAGATGTCCGCGCCCGAGCCTTGAACCGTGAACGTGCCGCTGGAGAGATTGAACGAACCCGTGGCACCCACGGCTCCCACGTCCTCCGTCAGCCAATTGCCCGATGGCGTGGCAAGCAGCGAGGCGGAGGTTTCGGAAGAATTGACGGATTCACCGGCCGCGTCCACGGCGGTGACAACGTAAAAATAAAGTGTGCCGGCCGAGACGTTGGTGTCATTGAAAACCATCGTCGTGACATTCGTCGCCGCCGGCGTGTAAGGGCCGCCGTGCGACAGCGAACGTTTCACTTTGAAGGTCGCCGTGGCCGACGGGCAATACCACGACAGGTTGATTTGATTGGTCCCCGGCAATGCGAGGACATTCGTCAGCGTGGCGCTGCCGACGGCCGTGGCCGGGCCGATCTTCAAACCAATCGCCGTGCCCGACGGCAAGCTGGGCATTGTTGCGGCAACGTGACGACCAGACCCGTCGAAGTCTGTGACCAACTCAACGCGCTGGCGCTGCCAAGCAACGAAACCGATCCAATCGCGCCGACGAGCAGATTGGAGGTCGTTGCCAGCGAGGGAATGGTCAGTTGCGTTCCGCCGGCGGGAATGCCGAGATAATAGGCGTAAAGACAGCCGTTGGTGCCGACCGTGAAACGGAAATTGCCATCGGTTGGCGTCACCCAGGCGCGGTTGCCGTAGATGCCTTCGCTATTGACGGCCATCCATTGGCCGACCCCTTGCAACATATTGGTTGCGCCGCTGTCCAGCGAACCGTCCGGGCGGTTGGGAATGTTCACCATCATCGCGCCGTCGCGCGAAATCGCTTCGAGCAGGCACTGCACAATCGCGCCGCCGGTGTCATAGGAGATGCCAGGCCTCCAAAACCAGTCGCCGATGGCCATTTCCGCAAACCAAGGCTGATCCTCCTTGATGGTCGAGGAATATCCGTTTTCAAACGTCGTGCCGATGTGGTCGCCGTTGTGAAATTTGACAACCGCCAGCGTGTCGAGCTTGCCATCCCGCTCCAGCGTGCGGTTGTAGTAATGGGCGATGACGCGCTGCATGGCGTCGCACTTGTAGCCGGTGCCGGTCGCGTAGCCGCTGAAGGGCTGCGTGGAATCGCCGTCGGTGTAGATGAAATCGGGGCTGTAGTTTTCCACCATGTCGAGCATCCGCAGTGCCCATTGTGTGGCATACCAATGGCAATAATCCAGGTCATTGGTAAAAATGCCCTAGGGCCTGTTAACACTAATTGACATATGAGGGATTTGAGGCATTCTTGCCGGGCATGGAGCTAACCGAGAGCCAGTTTCAACGGATTGCTGACTGCCTGCCACGCCAACGCGGCAACGTTGGCATGACCAATTTGCAATTGCTCAACTCGTTGCTGTATGTCGTTGAGCATGGCTGCAAATGGCGTGGTTTGCCGAAGCATTTTGGCAATTGGCATACCATCTACACGCGGATGAATCGCTGGAGCAAAGCCGGGGTTTTGGATCGGGTCTTTGCCCGGTTGCAAGAGGAACAAATCTTGGCCATTCACATCGAACACGTGTGTTTGGACAGCACGACCATCAAAGTACACCCCGACGGCACCGGGGCGCTAAAAAAAACGGCCCACAGGCCATTGGTCGTTCCCGGGGCGGATGCACCGCCAAAATTCATCTGGTTGCCGCGAATGCTCGGTGCGCGTTGATGCTGAAACTGTCGCCAGGCCAGGCGGGGGACGCACCCCAAGGACGTGAATTGCCGGAAGTCGGCGGCCCGGCACCACCCGATTGCCTGTTGCTCATGGACGGCGCCTGCGAAGGTGATGAAACCCTACGACTGGCGCGTCAATTGGGCTACACGCCAATTGTGCCGCCTAATCCAAACCGCTTGAACCCTTGGGAACTGGATCGCGTCGCCTATCGTCGCCGAAACGAAATTGAACGACTCTTTCGACGTCTCAAGAGCTATCGCCGGGTTTTCTGCCGCTTTGATAAACTCGACGTCCTTTTCACTGGATTTATCGTCTTGGCGCTCATTGTAGAAGCTTTGCGTATTAGTGTTAACATGCCCTAAGGTATTTCCCGCTATGAAACGGACGTGCGGTGGCCGAACGACCAGAACATTTTTTTGTTCCTGCCACAAGGACAGCCATTTTCAATTGCCCATCCGGTTGTGCACTCGCGCAGGCCCGATTTCAATACCCGACCAGTCAAATAAACAAACGGTTTTTGTGCGGCATGGCAATTTTACATGACAGGCAGGTGGGAATCATCGTGACCAATGCGCTCTTGCTTCACCTCACCGGCGGTGGTGAGGTGAAATGGCGGGTGATGAGAACCGCTCAGGATGATGAAATTTCACCAACGCAATACTGGTTCATTTTGTGGCAAGTGATGAATAGCTGCGGTTTCTTACCTGTGGCAGATTGGCATCGTGGATGCGGCAAAAAAAATTGTGAATTCGTTCGTCAATGAAAATCAACGCGGTTGTGTCGGACTGGAAGAGGGGGCGTGTAGTCTGGCGGCTGAAAAGGGTTGCCGGGTGGTGGATGAATTAAATCTGCTGCTCAACATTTCCTACACCATGGAAAGCAGCCTCGAACTGCGCGAAGTCATCCGTCCAGTCCTCCTCAAAATGGAGGAGGGAATGGGGCTTCAGTGCGGCACGATTTCCATCCTCGACCGCAAAAGCAACAAAATTTCCGCTTCCGAAACCGTCGGCTTGCCGCGCCATCTCAGCAAGGAAGAATATCTTCAGCATTACCGTCCTCTGATTGACGACGTGATACGCACCGGCCAGGCCGTGGTGGTGCCGGATGTTTCGGCGGAGCCGTCGCTCAAGCGGAAGAGCGCGGATGAAAACCTGGAGAAGACGGCGCTCATTTGCGTGCCGGTGAAATTTGGCGAGGAGGTCGTGGGCTGTTTGAGCGCGGAACGTCCGAGCCGGACGGAGGTCAGCCTAGCGGCGGATCGGCGGCTGCTTTCGCTCGTGGCCAACGTCATCGCCCAAAGCGTCCATTTCCACCACGTTACCGAGGAACGCTTGTACGATTTGCGACGGGAAAATGAGCGGTTGCAGGAGCAATTGCGCACAAGCCTGCGCCCCCCGAACATGATCGGCAATTCCACCGCGATGCGCTCGGTTTATCAACACATCGAGCAAGTCGCCAACAGCGCCACCACTGTTCTCATCCGCGGTGAGTCCGGGGTCGGCAAGGAACTGGTGGCCCACGCGCTTCATGAGCAAAGTCCGCGCAAGGGCAAAGCCTTTGTAAAGTTCAACTGTGCCGCGCTGCCGGAATCCATCATCGAAAGCGAATTGTTCGGCCACGAAAAAGGCGCGTTCACCGGAGCAGTCTCCATGCGCAAGGGCCGGTTTGAGATTGCCGATGGCGGCACGATTTTTCTTGATGAAATCGGCGACATTTCGCCTTCCACCCAGATCAAGCTGTTGCGCATCTTGCAGGAAAAGGAATTTGAACGGGTTGGCAGCCAGACACCAATCCGTTCCGATGTCCGGGTCATCACCGCCACCAGCCGAAATCTCGAAGAGATGATCGAACGGGAAAAATTCCGTTCCGACCTTTATTACCGCCTCAACGTTTTTCCGATTTACGTTCCGCCCTTGCGCGACCGCAAGTCGGACATCCTGCTGCTGGCGGATTGTTTTGTGGAAAAGTTCGGCAAAATCAGCGGGAAAAAAGTCCGTCGCATCTCCACTGCCGCCATTGATTTGCTGGTCAGCTACCACTGGCCCGGCAACGTGCGCGAGTTGGAGAATTGCATCGAACGCGCCGTGCTACTGTCCCCGGGACCATCCATTGAGGCACACCATCTGCCGCCGACGTTGCAAAAAAAGGACCCGTCGGAAAAAGGAACCGCCGGCACACTCGATTCCGCAGTGTCCGCGCTTGAATATGAGATGATTGTAGCCGAACTCAAGGCGTTCGATGGCAACATGGCCCGCGCCGCACGCAAACTCGGCCTGACCGAACGCCAAATCGGCCTGCGCGTGAAACGCTTCGGGATTGATTTCAAACGCTTTCGGCGCGGGGAAACCGCCGCCATTTGACCGCATTTCGAATGGCCGACTCCAGGAGGAAACAACCATTTTCGCGGGCCAATCATCCCAATCACAGACGAACCCCTTGTTGTTGGATCGCGCCTTGGGATCCTTCCTCGGACTGGCCGTTGGCGATGCCTTGGGCGCCACGGTGGAATTTATGACGGCGCCGGAGATTGCCGCGCGATATAAAATTCACAATCAAATCATTGGCGGAGGCTGGCTCCGCCTGAAACCGGGGTGCGTCACCGATGACACGGAAATGGCACTCGCGCTCGGGTCCGCACTGATTGCCGGCGGCGGCTGGAACCTGCGCGCCATCGCGGACGCTTTTGTCGCCTGGATGCGCGGCAATCCTCCTGATATTGGCAACGCCTGCCGCCGTGGCATCAGTAATTATATTTCCAATGGCAGTTTGTGCGTTCCGCCCGGCGAGGAAAATGGCGGCAACGGCGCGGCCATGCGCAACCTGCCCGCCGTCCTGGCCTCCCTGGCATCCGAGGAGCTACTCATCCAGCGGAGCATTGAGCAGGCGCACCTCACGCATAACCATCCAAAATCCGACGCCGCCATTGCGGCGCTGGCCTGCATGACCCGGCGGCTCCTGCTCGTGGGCGAACAAGCCGCTTGTGATCGAATCGCCGGCGAATTGGTCGCCCGGCATCCCGATTTCAATTTCAAACCGTGGCCCGGCAAAACCAGCGGCTACATCGTGGATACGGTTCAAACGGTCTTTGACGGCTTTTTTAACACCGGCAGTTTCGAGGAATGTCTGGTGCGAGTCGTCAACCGGGGCGGTGACGCCGATACCACCGGCGCGCTCGCCGGGCAGCTTGCCGGCGCGCTTTATGGCGTTCAAGGCATCCCGGTCCGCTGGCTGAAGAAACTCGACCCAAAAGTCACCGTCGCCATTTACATCCAAACACCAAAGCTTCTCAAACTTTCCATTTCGTGATATAACTTTCGAAACAGCCCCGGAATTCAATGCGTCCGCCAGAAAATTTATATCATCAGAACATCACCCAGGACCATTCGCGCTCGTCCTGCTCGCTCAATCGCTGCAATCTCTCGCCTTGGATCATCGGCTCCGAGGAATTTCAGGCCAGCCCGCTCCCCGTTGAAATTGATGGCGTGCGGACCACCAACGGACCGCTGTTTCACCGCTTGGAAGAAATCGCCGATGCCGCGGAGCGCAGCCGCTTGTTTCACGACTATGTCCGTGTCAAATTTGGTCTCAACGACCAAGCCGGGGACGCCGACGGGAAGTCGAAAACGGTTTACAGCTATGTGCATTTGCTCAATGCCTGGGGAGCGGACAGCAACCGGCAGTCGGGCGCCGTTCTCAAGGCTTGGGTGGAAAGCCGCTTTGGCATCCTGGCCACCTACCACAACGGGCGTTTGGCCGATGATGCTGTTGCGCGCGAAGCCTTCCTGCTCGACCGGACACGCGGCGCGGCCAGGTTCATCGGCGTCCTGATGCAACTCGATCTCCTCTACACTTTTTGCCAGGACGAACTTCGTCGCCGCTTTCCCGGCGCTCTGTGCAAAACCCTCTATCGCGGCACTCACGACCCCGAAGAATATGCCATACGTGGTCAGAACCGCCAGGGCGCGGGCCGGCGCATTATGCTGGTGCAGCTCAACAACCTGAGTTCGTTTACTTCCGACCCGGAAGTGGCCTGGGAATTTGGTTCCAGCGCGTGGGAGGTGGAAGTGCCGCTCCCCAAAATCGTCTTCTTCAGCGGTCTGTTGCCGAGATCCCTGCTTGCGGGAGAATCCGAATATCTGGTTTTGGGTGGATATTACAGCGTGCGCACCTTGCTCTGCTGATGGTCCCCCAACCGCCGTCCACCAAGGTCACATTCACGTAGCTTCCCGCCCTGTTCCTACGCAAATGTAGCCTCCTTCGGGTGTGCTGGTTTTCGTGCCGCGTTAATGGAGAAGCATTTTCGCCTTTGTTCCCAATGGTTTTCCTGACGCCAGGCTCCAGAATTAAAGGGATTTTTTTCCTTGGCATGACGCTTGCAAAGGGAATAGTCGTTCCGGTCGGAAATTTCCGCCGGATTAGCAAATAAAACGAATTCATTTATGAGAAAAATTGCAATCTACGGAAAAGGCGGAATCGGCAAATCCACCACCACGCAAAACACCGTTGCCGGCCTCGCCGAGAGCGGCAAAAAAGTCATGGTCGTCGGCTGCGATCCCAAGGCGGACTCCACGCGCCTGCTGCTGGGCGGCCTGTCGCAACGCAGCGTGCTCGACACGCTCCGCGAGGAGGGCGAGGACGTGGAACTGTCGGACATCCGCAACGGGGGGTTTTGCAACACCATGTGCGTGGAATCCGGCGGTCCCGAACCCGGCGTGGGCTGTGCGGGCCGCGGCATCATCACTTCGATCAACATGCTGGAACAACTCGGCGCTTACGACGCGAGTGAGAATCTGGATTACGTTTTTTACGATGTGCTGGGCGACGTGGTGTGCGGCGGGTTCGCGATGCCGATCCGCGATGGCAAGGCCGAGGAGATTTACATTGTCTGCTCCGGCGAAATGATGGCGATGTATGCGGCGAACAACATTTGCAAGGGCATCCTCAAATTCGCCACGAACGGCAAGGTCCGGCTCGGCGGCCTGATCTGCAACAGCCGCAAGGTGGACAACGAAAAGCAAATGATCGAGCAGTTCGCCAAAGTGCTGGGCACGCAGATGATTCATTTTGAGCCGCGCGACAATGACGTGCAACGCGCCGAGATCAACCGCAAGACGGTCATCGAGTGGAATCCGAAATGCGGCCAGGCCGACGAATACCGCGCCCTGGCCAAGGCGATCGATCAGAACACCAATTTCGTCATCCCGAAGCCGCTGCCCATGCCGGAGCTGGAAAAGCTCCTCATGGAATTCGGCCTCTATAACTGAATTATTTTATGCCCACCATGATCCAATCCGTCGTGCGACCGGAAAAAGTCCACGAAATTATGAAAGCCCTGTTCGACGCCGGTTTTCCGGCGGTCACGAAAATGGACGTCTTCGGGCGGGGCAAGCAGCGCGGCCTCAAGATCGGCGAGATCACTTACGATGAATTGCCCAAGGAGCAACTCATGCTGGTGGTCCCGGACAGCGACAAGGATTTGGTGGTGGAAACGATCATGAAATCCGCGCGCACCGGGGCCAAGGGCGTGTTCGGCGACGGCAAAATATTCATCTTAAAGG
>JBKQUF010000215.1:0-3301 GCA_052140285.1 Limisphaerales bacterium
TTCCGCGGGCCGAACTTTTTCGAGACGAACATCAACCTTTACAAGGACACGCACATTACGGAAAGATTCAATTTTCAATTCCGGTTTGAGTGTTGGAGCGAGTCTGAAAATTCAAACAGCGCCGGGATCGTGGCGGCGGACATCCTGTCTGCCGTAGGGGGCGGCATCTTGCCGCCCGGACCAACGCTTGATTTTCCACGGTTTTCCAATTTGAGCGCCGGGTCCGCCGGGCTGGAAGCGCCGGCTCTACGGCAGGCTGAGAAGCCTGCCGCTACATTTATCAGACACGCTCTAACGTATAGGTGTCACCCGTCTTAATGGGTGATGATATTTTGGGGATGGTAAATGGCTGAATAGGCCGCCCCGGCGGAAGCTCCAATATCTTCCTGGCCTGATTTCTACCAATAGGTCGCGGCTACGGCGCTGACAGGACCGCTTCCATCGCCATTCGTTTTTCCTCCCATCGCTTCGCGGGTTACTTTCGCCCCAAGGGTTTCCTCGTCCGGTTTCGGCAATGGCCGCGCGTAGCGTTCCAGGGTCGTCGCCATTCCCAGCAGGCCTTTCCCGTTTTTGTCCGCGAATCCGGCCAGGAACGTATCCACCGCGATGTCCGTCTGGAGGTCCCGGCGCGGGGTCGTTCGCAACTTCAAATACGCCATGGCCGGCGTCTCCGGCCCGAACTTCCACGCCAGCGCATGGCGCGTCACCTTCGCATCCAGCGTTTCCTCGATCAACTTGCAATCATCTGTCTCCAGGATTTCCGATTCGTCCTCCTGCAAACTTGCGCCGGCGGCGTGCTGGGCGCTCTTGGTCCCCAGGTCGCTGCCGCGCCACAGTTGCGTGACGGCCCGGTCAAAAATCTCCAGCAACGCCTGGTATCCCGCGTCCCCGTGCGCCTGCGCTTCAATCAGGCTGATCTTGGCGCCGCGATTGGTGATCGTGGACCATTCCTGTCCGAACTCATGGACGGCCTCCACAAAATTGTTCCATTCCACCGACCCTTTCGGCGCGTCCGTTTCGCCGTGAATCCCCGGTTGGCCGAACTTGTCCAGAAACGCGAGGTTCGACTTCAGCAACATCGCCTTCATCAGGTAAAGCACGCTGCACGCCTCCATCAAGCCGTCGCCGCACGTCACCAGCCAGTCGCCGGGCTGCATCTCGTTGCCGTACACCTGGAATTCACTCGGCAGAAACCGCAGCTTCCCGCGCGTTCCTTCAAACCACCAGATCGGGCAAAAAATGAACTTCGCCGTCAATCCCATCCCTGTAGCGGCAGGTTTCCCAGCCTGCCTTATCCCGGACGCTATCGTGGCAACCTCGGCGGCTTGGGTTGCATTTGTCGGGTTATTATCTACCGCGCCTGCCGGCGCCCCGCCGGAGGGGCGCGATGCCTTGTCGTTGGTAACGACCCAAACAATCTCATGCACCGCGTAGTATTTTCCCACCGCATCCATCATCTGGCGCGCCAGCAACGAAAAACCGCCTTCTTCATCCGGATTAATCGCGTTCGTCGCCGTCAAATTGCCGTAGAAATGGTTCAGAAAATCGCGCTGCGCCTGCGCCAATTCCTTTTGCCCGGCGGCAATGTCGTCGCGGATCAGGATGTCGTAGCCGTGGCGGGCCACGCTTTTCATGCGTTTGGGGCGCGCGATCTGCAACTGGTAATCGCGCCGCTCCATCGTGTCCCAGGCCATGCCGGCCATCCGATAAAATCCCAGGCGCCATTGGTCAAGATAAGTGACCAAGCGCTCGAACGTCAGGCCGCGAATCGGATTGTTCCGCATCCGCACCGACAACGTCACGCGCTCCGGCGTGATGCTGGCATCCGGCTCGGCGGCATAACGGACCTGGCGATTGCGCGATTGGCGGAAATAATCCTCCTCTTTGGGGAGCGCAACCGTCCCGGTTGCTCGATTGCGCGTGCCGCGCGACAGCCCATCCTCCCCAAACCGGCTCGTCGCCGGCGTTACGTACGCCCCGCGCGATTGTTGGGAGGGATTGGCCAGTTTGGGGTTGGTGGGGCCGCCATCGGAAAACAACGCATTGGCAAACTGCCGCTGTTCTCCGCGCGACAACTTCCCGAAGGCCGCGACCAATCGTTCCAGGCGTGGCCCGACGGCTTCGCCAGCGTGATTAAGTATAGTGTTCCCGGGGTTCCGGCCTTTGCTTTTGGCATGTGATTTTGCGCTCATGGCGCCGATTTAACCACGAAATGCCAAAAGTGTAATGTTGCTGGGAAACATAATCTTCAATGGCGGAGCAGGGGAATGTTCTTTGTTTTCTTGGTGTGAAAATTAAACAGAAGCAAACAAAGGCAACGAAGACGCTTTCCATCGTATCGGAATATTCCGGCTTGCCCGGAATCCCAAGCGGGCGTAGTTTTTGAGCATGAGCATTGAAGTGCTTCAATCCGAAGTTAGTGCGCTTTCGTCCGAACAGCGCCGCAAGCTCATGGCTTTTATGGTGGCGCTCGAAGATCGCAACCGGCCTGATTATGCGGATGAATTGGCGCGGAAAATTGATGATCAATCGCCAGGCCACTGGCTGACACCCGAACAGTGTGAGCGCGAATTAGGGCTTGATTCCAAATGAACGGCTCGCGGCTGTTTATCGCCGTTGACGCTCTTGATTTCCTCCGTGCGCTGACGTCACGCGAACAGCGTGATTTACTCAATCGTTTCCGTGAAATTGCCGCGTTTCCATCAAAATTTTCTGATTTTGTTGAACACGACTCTGCCGGACGCCGAGTGAATGTTCATCTCTTCGGCAAATTTGCCGTCAAATTCTGGGACGATTTCGCCGACCGGCATTTGAAAATTCTGGATTTGCACTTTGCCGATCGGTCACATTAAACGCCACCCTTCATTTCCAAAACGGGCAACGTACAAAACGGCGGGACAATGCCCCTGCTTTTGCCGGAATGCTGATAATCAACTTCCTTGATAAATAAATAATGTTCCATTATTTGCATCCACCCAAATTTTTCGCCTCATCACCTGTCGAAATGGTATTAAGTTTATCCGAACACGAAACAAGCATAGAGGCAAGGCATATAAAAACATATCTAATTTATCCTTTGGATATACTATTTGTACAGAAGATATACTTCGCTTGGTGGATGGAAGGGAATCGCCAAATGACCGATTATTATCTGCGGTAATCAAAATAGGGGGGACAGGCCGTAACGCCTCTCTGTTTTTGGGCGCGGCCATCAGGTTGGACGCCAAATTGTTTCCAGCGGGGGCGCTGGAAACGGCGCCCGAGGCGGGCGCGCTCCCCGGACAAAAACAGTTGCCCGGTT
>JBKQUF010000216.1:0-2750 GCA_052140285.1 Limisphaerales bacterium
CGGAAGAAATAACAAATGGGGGAACCTGCCTTTTGTCAAGTATGCCATTTGCGTCCACGCCCCAAAATTTTGTGGCGACACCGAATTCAGACCAAACAATTACTCCGATGTTCTTTGGCTCTTTCCTAAAGACATTCGGAACATGCTTCGCCAATATATAACGTGTGGAACTCATACCAAACTCCAATCTGAGATTTTCGTGAATTCCTTTTTATTGCTCTTCACTATCTCTTTTATCTTTTCCTTTCGATGTTTCAAAAACTGCTTTGCGACCACCGATTCCGTCACGGAGATCATCCCTAAAGGAACTGTAGCCTCGCAGGCGTGATCAATCAAATAATTTGGAAGCCCCTCGATGCGGGCCATCCATTCTTGGAAAAATTTATCTGTGGAAATGGCGTCCAAAAGGCAATGTCGGCGAGGGTCGCCGATGAAAAATGCGTCCATATTGCCTCGTAATCTTTCCTGGCCCCTCCCGTCCACATGGCCGAAGAGTGCATGACTGTGATCGAACACGCTCATTACGGGCGGAGAACGAGACAAGTCGATATTCAAGTTGCCTCGGTGCCTATCATCGTTCGCGATTAGAATATCAAACAGAATAAGGCCGGTCGATTCAAACGGAATCTCCTTGGCACAGAGCGCGGGATCGATTGGCGGGAGGACGGCTGATAAAAGATTGAAATTCATTGAGGCAAACCAGTCTTCTGGATCGCTGCCCTTCAGATAACATAGACCGCCGGGTGGAATGGGAAGCCCCATAAAACGACCAATTTCCGCACAGATAAACTCATTTGGCACGCAGTATTTCAGCGTCTTGCTGTTTTTTAAAAGAGCGTGAATTTGGCCATGCACAGGGGCGCAAGCGGTGGCCTCCGCCGCGCCGAGAGCCGCAATCGAGTATCGGTTTGCCATGCAACACGCGCATGATTACAGCTTTATGTTAAAAGTCAATTTTTTTGGGTTCGCGAAATATACAATCCCGTCCGGCCTTGCGGTCACTTCATGCGACTACCGCCGCAGTGGGTGTCAGGGCAACCTTCGGATGTCCGCACAATAAAAGCGGACGGAAGCAATTACAGTCAAAGTGCGGCGGAGCGGCCTTCGCGGGATTTTGATGTCGCCAGACACCCTCAAGGTTCATGGTGGCGATTATTATGAAGTTCAGAGCAGTTTCAACGGCGGGGGTGTTTCTATCGCTTTTTTTGGGCGCGTTGGCGGCCACGCGCGGCGCCGCAAAGACCGTCATGGTTCATTATATGCCGTGGTTTGTCTCGCAACCCTACAGCGGTTCGTGGGGATGGCACTGGACGATGAACCATTTCAACCCGAACAGTGTCAATCCAACAAACGGCGAACACGAAATAGCCTCATGGTATTACCCGCTAATCGGGCCGTACGATTCGGCCGACCCGGCCGTGCTGGAATATCATGTCCTCCTGATGAAATTGAGCGGAATCGACGGAGTGGTCGTGGATTGGTATGGAACGGATAACTACAACGATTACGCGATCAACAACGCGCGGACGCTGGCTGTATTCAATTATGCGCGCAAGGCGGGCTTGAAGTTCTCTCTTTGCTACGAGGATGCGACCGTCAAACAGGAGATCAACGGCGGCTTCATCACCGGCGCCAACGCCGTCGGTCACGCCCAACAGACCCTGCTGTATGCGCAGTCGAATTTCTTTTCGGACCCGGGTTTTCTCCGGTGGCGATCGTTGCCGGTACTGCTTAATTTTGGCCCGCAGTACTTCACCAACAGTTCCGCCTGGACCTCCATTTTTGCCGTCCTGAATGCAACCAACGAGCCGGCCTTTTTCACCGAAAACAATCGGCTGGCCCCGGTCGGCGCGGGCGCATTTGATTGGCCCCCCATGGAATTGAGCCGGACGAACGCCCAGTCTCCCGCAGAACCGGTGTTGAGCGGCCCGGCGTTGAACGGTTATCTTGCCGGCTTCGACGGGGAAGGAGCGTCGTGGCCGGCTTTTATCAGCAGCGCATTCCCGCGTTTCCATGACATTTACGCGCAGGCGGGAGTTGAACCCTCCTTTGGCTATCTGGATGATCAAAACGGAGCGACGTTTGAGGAAACGCTCACTCGCGCCATGACCAACGCCTCGAGTTTCGTCCAGGTTGTTACGTGGAATGATTTTGGCGAGGGGACTGTCGTCGAGCCGACGGTGGAATATGGCTATCGCGACCTCGGTGTCATTCAGAATTTGCGGCGTCAATACCCGGACGCGGACTTCCCATTCCAGACGAACGATCTGCTCCTTCCCTTGCGGCAGTACAATTTGCGGAAAGAATTCGGGGCGACGAACGCCATCTTATCCGCCGAACTGGACCGGGTTTTCGCCAATATCGTTTCCAGCAACTTGACTGCGGCGGCCCTGCAACTCACCGGGCTGGAGTCCAACGTGCCGGTCATTTACGATGCGTCAACCACCGGCGGCCAACTGCGGTTTTCCGTTGGAGGATTCATCGCTGGCTCCGGCATTCAGGTCCAAACCTCGCCGACGCTGACGGCAGGCGGCTGGCGGACTGTTACGAACCTCCCGGCTGGCACAAATCTCACGGTTTTCAGCGGTTCGATTCCGGCGAACTATCCGGCCATGTTTTTCAAAATTCAAAATGCCGTGCCGTGATTCACAACGTGCGCGGGCGGCATTACTTCGAGGCCACGCTCTAAGGGAAATATGCCGCCCTGAAATACCGCTGCGAAAAGTCAGCGGCGTTGGTGAGCGTAAAAG
>JBKQUF010000217.1:0-6444 GCA_052140285.1 Limisphaerales bacterium
CACCTCACCCTGGCCCTCTCCCCTCCCATCCGATGGGAGCGGAGAGGGAATCCGCCTTCGCCAAGGCTACGGCGGACAGGTGGCAGGCGGATGGGGGCTATCGCTTGAATGCCCGACAGGATGCGGCCGGTTCTGGGGGGCAAGGCGCGAATTTTTCGGAGCGCGTATTCCATTTTCCGCCGTGGGCGCGAGTGCAAATCATCTCGCCGGAGACGGGCCGCGAGGTTCGTGAGGGCGAGAGCGGATTAATCCGTATCTTTGATTTGGCCAATGTCTTTTCGGTGAGCGCGATCCAAACGGAGGACTTCGGGGTCCGGCGCGGCGACGGGTTTGAATTGATTGGCCGCGCCAAACTTTCCGAGCCGCGGGGATGTTCCCTGATGGCGATCTGACAAAACCATGAACCTCCCCAACTATTTTCTCGCCGATTTGCCCCCGGAAGCCACGCTCTCGCCGGTGATGATTTCCGAGGCGTGCCAGACGTTGAAGCGCAACCGCGAGCAATACCTCGCGAACCGCTCGACGCAGAGCATGGTGCATTTGTTGAGCAACTTGGCCGAAAATTGGCTGGAACCGGAATTTCCGTTCCGAAAGCTGGCGGTGGAAAGCGCGAAAGCCACGGGATTTTCCCGCCCGACGCTGGAACGCGGACTGGACAATTTTTTCAAGCAACTCACCCGGGAACATTTTCACGCGCTGCTGGCGCAGGAACTGGGCGGGGCCAAACGGCTGGACGAAGCGGGCGCGACGCCGATCGAGGAAAAAAATTCGCGGGCAGCCGTGGCCACCGCGCCGGAATTTCTCGTTCATGTTTGCGCCGGGAACATTCCGAATCCGACGCTGATGAGCGTGATTCTCGGTTTGCTCGCCCGGTCCGCGCAGTTTTTGAAGTGTTCGAGCGGTGGTTCGCTGTTGCCGCGCCTCTTTGCGCATTCCATCTATGACGCCGACCGGAAGCTGGGCGCGTGTTTGGAGATTGCCGAATGGCCCGGAGGCAGAACCGATTTGGAAGACGCGCTGTTCGCCGAGGCCAATTGTGTGACGGTGACCGGCGACGATGAAACGCTGGAGGCCATCCGCAAACGATTGCCGCTGAAGACGCGCTTCCTCGGGTCTGGCCATCGCGTGAGTTTTGGATATGTCGCGGCCGATGTTTTGCACGGCGCGCGCGCGAAGAAAATTGTCGCGGCGGCAGCGGACGACGTGGTGGCCTGGAACCAATTGGGCTGCCTTTCCCCGCACGTGATTTACGTGCAACGAGGCGGCGAAGTGGCGCCGGAACATTTCGGACAGCTGCTGGCGGAAGAGCTGGAAAAGCGTGAAATACTGGAGCCGCGCGGGGAGATTTCACCAGAAGAAGCGGCGGCCATCGCGTCGCGGCGGAGCGTCTATGAAGTGCGGGCGGCGCATGCGCCCGAGCACACCCAACACTGGTTCAGCCGGGAATCGACGGCATGGAGCGTGGTATTCGAGGCGGACGCGCGGTTTCAACGCTCCTGTCTGAACCGGTTCATTTACGTGAAGCCGGTGGCCGACCCCGGGAAAATGCTGGAGAGCGCCGATTCAATTCGCGGACAGGTTTCGACGGTGGGCGTGGCGGCGCCGGAGGAGGAAATGCGGAAACTGACCCTGGCGTTGGCGCGGTGGGGCGCCACGCGTGTCTGCCCGCTGGGGCGGATGCAAAATCCTCCCCTGGCCTGGCGGCACGACGGTCGTCCGGCATTGGGCGACCTGATAACCTGGACGGATTTGGAATTATGAAAATGGAATTGCGAAAATCATTTCAATTTGAAGCGGCGCATCTGCTGCCGCATTTGCCCAAAACGCACAAGTGCCGGCGATTGCACGGGCACAGTTTCAAGGTGGAACTGGTCGTGGCGGGCGAGTGCGACCCGAAGCTCGGCTGGCTGATGGATTATGCGGACATCGCGGCGGCCTTCAAGCCGGTCCTGGACCGGCTGGACCATTATTATTTGAACGAAGTGCCCGGCTTGGAGAACCCGACGAGCGAGAACATCGCGGCCTGGATTTGGAAAAAGGCCAAACCCAAATTGCCGCTGCTGGTGGAAGTGGTCGTGGCCGAGACCTGCACCGCCCGGGCGATTTATCGCGGGGAATAGAACGTGGGGGCGTCTCAGTTTTTGCTCACGGAATATGTCGCTCCTAACGGAGCTTGAAAACCATTTTTCGGTTTTCTACAAATAGGCCGCACCTACGGCGCTGGAAGCGCGGGCAGGCCGTTTCAAAGATGCCCGCAGGCTTCGTGAGAAGCGACATTCGCATGGCCATCCGCCGAAAATGAAGATGCCCTTAAGCACTCGGGGCTATTTTTTCTTTTTGATTTTTTCGTCCTGGAAAAAAATCGTGAACAGCAGCCACACCCCGCCCGCCGCCGCGGCGAGAAAACACAGTATCGCCAGGCCGGGATACCCAAAAATGTGGAAGCTCGTCTGGACTTGCATCAACAGGGCGGCGCCGAGGATCAAGGAGGCCAGGAGAATTCCCGCCGTGATGCGGTTGGCAATCTTTTGGAAACCTTCAACCAGCGATTTCGTATCGACGGCTTTTATTTTAAATTCCAATTCTGAACCGGCCAGGGCATCCATCAGGCGGTTGCAGCGCCGGGGAAGGCCGGCCATGAAATCCTTCATTTCCAACAACGATGCAAAAACGTTGCCGGGGGTCATGGTTTTTCCAGCCCGCCGGGCAAAAAGATCGGGAACATTGCGCCGGATGGCCTCGAACGGGTCGAAGGCGGGATTGATGATCTTTCCGATTTCATCCAGTTGCAGCAGCGTTTTTCCCAGCAGGGTCAGTTCGGTCGGCACATAGAGGCCGCTGTCCACGGCGGCGCGGCTGACGTTCATCAGCGACTTCCCGGTGTTGAGATGTTCCAGGCTTTGATTTTGTTGCAGCGACATGATTTGCGCGATATGGCGATGGAACTCGACCGATTTGAATTCGCCGGTGATGTGGCTGATATGAATGACGAGGTCCGCCGCGGTTTCGCTGTTTCCCTCTCCGACGGCCATCAGCAATTTCATGAGGTTCTCCTGCATTCCCGGCGCGAGATGCCCCACCATGCCCAGGTCCAGCAGCGCAATCCGTCCGTCATCCGTCAGAAACACATTCCCCGGATGCGGATCGGCATGGAACATCCCATCCACCATGATTTGTTTGAGATAAGCCCTGAACAGCTCCTCCGCCAGCGGTTCGCCGTCCAACTCCAATCCCGTCAGCGGCGAAAGCGCGGTGATTTTCCGTCCCGGCACGTAATCCATGGTCAGGACGCTGCGGGTGGTGAAATCGTGGACGGGTTGCGGCACGAGGAGGTGTTTAAATTCCTTCAGGTTTTCGCCGAGCGTCGCCAGGTTTTGAGCCTCGCGCTCATAATTTAATTCCTGCTGAATGGTCACGCGAAATTCTTCCAGCGTGCTGACAAACCGGTAGCGGCGGCCAAAATCAGTGTGGCCGTCCAGAAAGTCGGCGATTTGCGCGAGCACCTCGAAATCGGCGGCGATTTGTTTCCGGATTTCAGGCCGTTGAATCTTCACGATGACTTTTCGTCCATCGCGCAGCGCGGCGGCGTGGACCTGGCCCAGGGAAGCGGCGGCGATGGGTTTGGGATTGAAATCGGAAAAGGCCTTGGAAACGCGAACGCCCAGTTCGGACAAAACAATCTGTTCGACTTCTTCAAACGAGAAGGGTTTCACGTTGTCCTGCAATCGGGCCAGGGCGTCCAGATAAACATCCGGCAAAAGATCGGACCGGCTGGAAAGCATCTGGCCGATCTTGATGAACGTCGGCCCCATCGCCTCGAGGTCGTTCGCCAGTTCCTCCGGGGTGGCTTTGCCGTTCCCGGAAATTTTTAGTTCGCGAAGTTCCGCGTCGAATTCATCGCCCAGGTTCAATTGGTGGACGAGGTCCGAGCGCCCGTATTTCCAGAACAAGGCGGCAATTTCCTTGTAACGTTTCAGATGGATCGCCGAAATTTTCATTTTTCTCCGATAAAAGTTGCGGGCATTTCGCTGGCCGCCGGCGTTTTAAAATGCGGGCGGGTCCTGGCCTCCGCTCCGGAACTTAATCAATGCCACCAAGGATGGTTGGTGGTGATGTTGTTGTAATTTGTCGAGGCGCCCCGGAGATTGGTTGAGATATTCAACGAATTGGTGATGCCGGGGGACGTGCCGTTGGTGAGGCTGCCGCCGCCCGGGACCGGTTCGGCGCCGACCGTCGATTGGTTATTGGGAACCGAGGTGGCGCTGCCGGGAACCGTGTTGGCGCCGCCGGTCGCCGTCGTTGCGCTGCCGGGCACGGAGGCTGAATCATTTGGAGCGGTGCTCACTTGCGGCGGCGAGGATGGCGCGGGCGCGGATTGAGCGGGTGGAGGCGATTGAACGGGGCCGGGAGGCGTCTGCGCTCCGGCGCCGCTGCCAGCCGCGCCGCCACTGCCGCCTGCGGGGGCCGCGCCATTGCCAGTCGCCGGGGCCGCCCCACTGGGGAGGGCCGCGACGGCCAAGGCCACCGCCCCGGCGAACACAAGTGCGGTAATCATTGATTTCATAATTGCGCTTAAGCAATAGCAATGCCACGAGAGGAATTTCAATTTGAGTGTCGCTCTGACAGGCAAACCGGATGGCGATGGTGCAATCTGCAAGCTCCAAGCGCGTGTTCGTGCATAAACGAACGACGGCGCCGCTTCCCGATGGCTACAGGATTTCTTCAAACGCGCCAAAGGAACCAACGTTCTGTGACAGGCGCTGGTCGAGGCACCACGCCGCGCTGATGAGCGCGATGTGAGAGAGCGCCTGGGGAAAATTTCCCAAATGCTCGCCGCAGGAACCAAGTTGTTCCGCATAAAGACCGAGATGGTTGGCGTAGCCGAGGGCTTTTTCAAAGATGAATCGCGCCTGCTTCAAGTCACCGGCCCGCGCCAGACATTCGACATACCAAAAAGAGCAGACCGAAAAGGTGCCTTCACGTCCGGACATCCCATCCGGGGCAGCTTTGCCGGGGCGGTAACGGTACACCAGCGAATCTTCAACGAGCCGGTCTTGAATCAATTTCATGGTCGATTTCCATCGCGGATCGGTGGGGCTGATGAATTTCATCAGGGGCAGCAACAGGGACGCGGCGTCCACGTTGTCGGCGCCGGCATACTGGACGAAGGCATTCAATTTTTTGTTCCAAAACATTTTGTGGATATTTTGGTAAATTTCATCCCGGGTGCGATGCCAGCGGACGAGAGGGGCGGGGTAGGAGCGCCGCCGGGCGATGGCCATGGCGCGGTCAATGGCCACCCAGCACATGG
The DNA here is from genome assembly GCA_052140285.1 of Limisphaerales bacterium. Taxonomy (GTDB): domain Bacteria; phylum Verrucomicrobiota; class Verrucomicrobiia; order Limisphaerales; family UBA11358; genus UBA11358. Next base: position 5,312 of record JBKQUF010000217.1, read on the forward strand.
CGCGCGAGTACAGAAACGGGCGGGCGCCGCCGCGGACTTCCCAGATGCCCTCGTCCGGCTGGCGCCAATTCTGGCAGACCCATTCGATGAGAGTCGTGATGTTGTTCCAGAAATCATAGGAAATGGGGTCGGCGTGCTTGTCATAAATGGCGACGGAATCCATCAGCTCGCCGTAAAGGTCCAACTGCAACTGGCCGGACGCGGCGTTGCCGATGCGCACGGGCTTGGATTTATTGTATCCCTCGAAATGGCTCAGGATTTTTTCGGGCAAATTGTGTCCACCGTCGAGGCGGTACATCACCTGCAACGGACGGCCGGGTTTGAGTTCGCAGCAGCGTTTTTCCATCCAGAGCATGAACGCCTTTGCCTCCCTGGTGTAGCCCAGGCGCATCAACGCGTAGAGGGTGAAGGAAGCATCGCGGATCCAGGCGTAGCGATAATCCCAGTTGCGCTCGCCGCCGATTCTTTCGGGCAGGCCGAAGGTCGGCGCGGCCACAATGGAACCGTGCGGCCGGGAGGTGAGGAGTTTCAAGGTCAACGCGGAACGGTTCACCATTTCGCGCCAGCGGCCCTGATACTGTGATTGGGCCACCCACGCGAGCCAGTAATTCATCGTTTCCTTGAAGGCGTCGGAAACATAATCGGCGTTGACGGACGGCGATTGCCCGTCTTTCACCTCTTCGATGATAAAAAATGCCGTTTGGTCCGCGCGCAATTTGAATTCGGCAACGGCTTCGCCGTTCACGACGCGCATCGGAACGCTGCCCCGCAGCCGCAACGAGGGGAATTGTTTCCGGTCGGGAATAAAAATAATTTCGCCGGATTTTTGCGTCAAAGAATGACCGCAGCGGGCGTAATCGAATTTAGGAGCGCACCCCATGCGGATGGCCGCTTCGCCGCGGACCGCCTTGACGCGGCGGACAAGATTATGCTGATTACCGAGATGTTGCATGGCCATGAAATCGGAAATGGCCACAATGCAGTTGTCGCCCAGGAACCGGGTGAGCAGGATATTCGTGTCCGGCGAATAACGCTGGCGACGCCTGAATTCTCCGCTGACCGGCGCAATTTGGAAGAAGCCGCCGCGTTGATGGTCGAGGAGGCGGGCGAAAATGGTCGGCGAATCGAACGCG
>JBKQUF010000218.1:0-4788 GCA_052140285.1 Limisphaerales bacterium
ATGCGTTGCGGACTACGTTTATCACCCGACTTTCGACCATGAAAGTGCATCCACGCTTGGCGATGGAACTGGCGCGGCACAGCGATATGCGGCTGACGATGAAGACCTACACGGACGCCGGGCAACTGCCGTTGCGCGAAGTGATGGATGGTTTGCCGGGTTTTGGTGAACGCGCTGACTCCCGAATAGACTCCCGAAATTTAGGCCCGACGGGTCAAACCGTGTCACCTTCTGTTCCCGATATTGGGGCGATGAAAACTAAAAATAGCCCTGTAACCACTGGCGAAAGTCATTGTGACACACAGCTTGTCACCACGAGTCACGAAAAGTCAAAGTGGCGGAGAGAGGGGGATTCGAACCCCCGATACCTTTAGGGTATTCACGCTTTCCAGGCGTGCGCGTTAAACCACTCTGCCATCTCTCCCGCCGGACGTTTGCAAAATAAATTCTCATGGGAATTTGCGTCCAGGGCAAGCCATTTCCAAATCCGCGAAGGGACAAGTTTCGGTTTTAAGTTTCAAATTTTCAGGGAAGACAGCGGAAAATGAAGAAGGAATAGTTACGCTAAGCCGGAGCGATGCAGTTCAATCTCACGCAAAGCTCGCAAAGGCCGCAAAGAAATAGGAAGGGAAGGGTTTTCAAGAAACCAGCTTGCACCTTTTGGTGAGGCTTTTTTGAAAATTCCTTGGCGAGCGTTGTGGCCTTGACGTGAGGCCATTTTTCAACTGAATTATTGGCTAAGTAAGCGCCATTCCCCCTTCGGAACGACCGCACAGAAAAAATCATTCTCCAATGAAATGCAGCACGACGCGCCGGGAATGCCCGTGATGGCGATGCTCCCAGAGATATATCCCCTGCCAGACGCCAAGGGCCATCTGGCCGCGATGAATTGGAAGGCTCAAATTCACGGTGGTCAGCGCGGTGCGAATGTGCGCGGGCATGTCGTCCGCGCCTTCGGTGGTGTGGATGAATAACGGATCGCCGTCGGGAACGAGGTGCTGGAAAAAGGCCTCCAGGTCGCGGCGAACGTCGGGGTCGGCATTTTCCTGAATAAGCAGGGAAGCGGATGTGTGCCGCAAATGCAAAGTGAGAAGGCCGTCCTGGAAATGGTTCGCGTTAATCCATTTCTCAACTTCGAGCGTGAAATCGTACAGTCCCCTGCCCCGCGTCGAAATGGTCAATTCATGGTAATCTTGACGCATGGAATCGTCGCGAAATTTATTGTGATACCGGCGCGCCTTTTTCCGCCAGCACCTTCTCCAAGTCGGGGTTCTTCGGCAGGCCGTCGGCGAGCGCCTTTTGATAATGCCAGCGGGCCAGCTCGACCAACGGCGGATTTTCGTTGAGATAGATCACCGCCAGATTGTTGTGCGCTTCGCCGTAATCCGGGTCCAATTCAATCGCCTTGCGCAACGCCGTCTCCGCCTGCTCGCGGAGGCCCTTGTGACTGAGGGTCACGCCCAGATAATTTTCGATTTGCGCATTTTGGGGATCAAGTTTGGCGGCGCGGCTCAAGGCGTCGAGGGCGTCGTCGAATTTTTGCCGGCGAAATTCCAGGTAGCCGTAGGTGGATAACGTGTAGGCGTCGTTCGGGTTGATGGCGAGTGCGGCTTGAAGATGAGATTCCGCGTCGCCCAATTTATTTTCCTCCAATTCAATCGCCGCGAGGTTGGCCAGCGCCACGCTATTATTTTTATCCTGCTGCAAGATTTTTTGGTAATCGGCCTCGGCTTTGGTGTAGTCGTGGCTATCAAAATAGGTCTGCGCCTCGGCGACGAGCAGCGATACGTCGCCGGAGGCAGCGCTAGAGACAGTGGAAGGGGCGGCGGTGGCGGGAACCGCGTTGGTATTGGGGGCCGGGGACGGCGAACTGAGGAGGGCCAATTCGGCGCGGGTGTACGGCACCGCCTGCGCCTCATCCACGGCGAGTCGCGCGCGCAACTTGCTGATTTCCCCGTTATTGACGGCGGCCATCGAATTGGCGGACGCCGATTCATACTGTTGCAGGCGATTTTCAAGGGCTTCCTTTTCCAGGGCATTGATGTCGGCGTCGGATTGCAATTCGGCGATCTGGGCGCGCGCCTGGGCGAGTTGCGCGCTTTCGTCCGCGGCGGGAGGGGCGGATTGCAACTGCGCCAATTGTTTTTTTAGCATGGCGTTTTCCTGGCGCAACGTTTTCAAAGCATCCGCGGCCGCCGACGATTGCAATTGAGATTGGAGCGATTGGTTTTGGGCCTCGAGATCATTGATGCGGTCCTTTTGCTGGGCGAGATTCTGTTTGGCATCGGCGAGGGCCTGCTGGACGTTCAGCAATTCAGTCTGCGCCATGGGATTATTGGTCCGGCCGGCGGCGTTGATGCGCAAAAGGTCGTTTTCCTTCATCAACGAACGGACCTGTTCCTGCGCCTGGGCCAGGGCCTGCGCATCGGCCGTGGCGGGTTGGGCGCTCAACGCCTCTTTCAACTTGTCCTGAAGCAACTGGTTCTCAGACTGCAATTGCTGGACTTGCAGCTTCAACGCATCCACTTGCGCCTGCAAATCCGATGGCGAGGCGGGGGCCGAGGCGGCCACCTGATTGGTCGGGGTCATCGCCGGGGCGTTGGTGGCGGCGGCGGGCAATTGCGCGGTGAGTCCGGCAATTTTGCCGGCGATGTATTTGAGGCGGAAACTGACAATGGTGGGGTTCCAATCCGGATAAACTTTCTGGAACCGTTCGAGGTCGGATTGGGTTTGTTGGAACTCGGTCAACGCCTGCTGCGGCTGGCCGGTGTTTTGGAGCGAGTCGGCCTGCTGCATCAGGCTGTAAATGATGATGTATTGGTCGTCGGGATTTTGCTGGGCACGGGCGGAAAAAGACACCGCGAAAATCAAGATTGCCAGCCAGGCGGAATATTTCATGTCCGCAAAATAGCGAAAGGGCCGGCACTTGGCAAACCGGTTTGCAGGCAATGCCGTCACCCAACTGCCACATTTCCGTTACCTGGACGGCATTGACCCCCGGCATCAGTTCTGATAATTTTCGACCGTTGATATGAACACCGCGCTCAATCAGCACGTGCTTGTGTTAAACCGGCTCTGGCAGGCCGTCAATGTCTGCACCGCCCGGCGCGCCCTGACTTTGCTTTTTCAAGGGCAGGCCCAAGTTGTCGTCAATGCCGAAGACGGCTCTTTCCGCACGTTCAGTTTCAGCGAATGGCGCCATATCTCCGCCGATGCGCCCCATGAGGAATCGATTCATGCCATTTCCTTCCGCCTCCGCGTGCCGCGCATCATTCTGCTGTTGATTTACGATCGGTTGCCGAAGAAGGAAGTCAAATTCACGCGTCATAACATTTTTGAGCGCGACAAGAACACCTGCCAATACTGCGGACGGGTTTGCGACCGGAAAGATTTGAATTTGGACCACGTCAACCCCCGCGACCGGGGGGGGCCGACGACGTGGGAGAATATTGCCTGCTCCTGCATCGAGTGCAACACGCAAAAGGCCAACCGCACCCCGCAGGAGGCTGGACTGCATCTCATCCGCAAACCGAAGCGGCCGAAGTGGCGTCCTTTTGTGCAGGTCAATTTCACCCTGCATCGCCACGACAGTTGGAAACATTTCATCGACCTGGCCTACTGGAACGTGGAACTGGGCGAAGACGTCTGAGACGGTCATTTGCCTTTGGCGGATTCGATCAATTCCCAGAATTTGGGATTTTCCTGGAGCGCTTCGTCTTCGGGAGTTTTGAGGCCGGACCGGAACAGAAAATCCTTGAGGGAGTTCTTGCTCAGGATGCGATGGACCAGCACGCCGAGTTCGTGCCGCTCAAAATAAATGCGGTAATCGCCGATGCGGAACCGGTGCAGCACGCGGCCTTCCTGGATGAGCTTGCCGAATTGGTCCAATTCCGTCCCCACCACCTGCTGGGGCAACCCGCGAAAATCGCCGAGGATTTGCAATTGCAATTCCTTGGGCATCCGCGCCAGTTCGGCGGCGGCGGTCGGTGTAAAGATAATTTGGAATGTGTTCACAGAGAAAAGGAAAGGCTACTTTCGTTTGGCAGGTTTGTCATGCAAGGATGAAACAGACTCAAGTTCAGACCAATTTTTGATGATTCGCCCCGGATAATTGCGCTGCCCGGCGCGCAAATATGCCAGCAAGCGGCGCGAGTCGTTCTCAAAACGATCGCACAGCGATTTGCGGGCGGCCCGCACTTCGGCCACCGCTTCATCCTGATTTATTTTCATAGCATGTCTCCCAACAATTCAAGCGGGGTTATCACCGCCGGCACAGTCAGTCCAAGTTGCCGATTAATGTCATTAATATGCCTGAATTTATTGGGATTGGCCAGATGAATGCAATTCCATGTCAAAAGAACATCGCATTGATGAAATGATGCGACCGCCAAATGAATAGCGTCAGCCACCGGTTGTTGAGGCATTAATAAATTTTTTATGTATGATTCAACAATACCATCAATTTCCGCGCCAAGATCGAGCAAGGGAAGTTCGTCGAGCAAGGCAAGCGCGCTGCGGCGCTTTATTTCGGGATATCGTGGGTCGCTTAATTCATTGCGAACGACAAGGCTGGTTGCCAATTCATGTTCGTGGCGATGGTCATCCCACCAGCGCCGAGTCCAATTCCGCCGCGAAACACATTCTACATTTCTACGGGTTTCAAAATAAAAACTTGGGATCGTCGTCTCTACGTAAATTTTTAAAGACATCTATTTGGGTATTTGCCTGCCAAATCAGAACTGTTTCAAAAATTTACGTAGAGACGACGATCCCAAGTTTTTATTTTGA
>JBKQUF010000219.1:0-10600 GCA_052140285.1 Limisphaerales bacterium
CTCGCGCCGGGACTGGACCAGATCGCAATCCGCAAGCCGCCCCAAGTGCGTCGAAATGCGCGATTCGCCGAGTCTCGTGATTTCCTGAAGTTCGGCCAAGGACAAGTCGTCCTTCTCCAGCAGCGCCACAATGCGCAGCCGCGTCGGATCAGACAGGACGCGCAGTGATTTGAGCATGGCCGGCATGATTTGCGATGATTTTACGATGACGCCAAATTTTTAAAGATTCCATTTGACGCCCGGTGAAAATGTTATATCATCAAATCTTGATACGTCAATACGTTAATTTATGAGCAAAAATTACATCTTTTCTTCCGAGTCCGTGGGCGAGGGCCACCCGGACAAAGTGTGCGACACGATTTCCGACGCGATCCTGGACGCCTGCCTGGCGCAGGACAAGTACAGCCGGGTGGCGTGCGAGACCTACGCCAAGAGCAACCTGGTGGTGGTGGGCGGCGAAATCACGACCAAGGCGAAACTGGATTTCAATTCGATCGCGCGCGAAGCGATCCGCGAGATTGGCTATACGAACGACGACGACGTGTTCCACGCGGACAAAGTGCTGATTCTGAACGCGATCACGTCGCAATCGCCGGACATCGCGCAAGGGGTGGACGCCCGCGAGGCGGAAGGCAAGGAAACGGACGAACAAGGGGCGGGCGACCAGGGCCTGATGTTCGGCTATGCGTGCAATGAGACGCCCGAATTGATGCCGGCGCCGATCATGTACGCGCATTTGCTGGGACGCGCGCTGACGAAAATCCGCAAGACCGGCAAGGTGAAATGGCTGCGCCCGGACGCGAAATCGCAGGTGTCGGTGCGCTACGTGAACGATCAACCGGTGGAAATCACGAACGTGGTGATTTCGACCCAGCATGCGCATGACGCGAAGCACAAGACGATCAAGGAATTTTGCATCGAGGAAGTCGTTAAGAAGACGCTTCCCAAGGAAATGCTGACGAAGAACACGCAGTATTTGATCAATCCCACGGGCCGCTTCGTGGTGGGCGGCCCGCAGGGCGACACGGGGTTGACGGGGCGCAAGATCATCGTCGATACCTACGGCGGCATGGGGCGGCACGGCGGCGGCGCGTTCAGCGGCAAGGACCCGAGCAAGGTGGACCGCAGCGCGGCGTACATGGGCCGTTACGTGGCCAAGAACATCGTGGCGGCGGGCCTGGCGACCAGCGCGGAAATCCAGTTCGCCTACGCGATCGGCTATCCCGATCCGGTCTCGGTGTGCGTGAACACGTTCGGCACGGGAGCAGTGCCGGATGAGGATCTCGAACGCGCGGTTTGCGAGGTGTTCAGTTTCAAGCCGGCGCACATCATCAAGCAATTGAATTTGCTCCGCCCGATTTATTCCAAGACCACGAATTACGGCCATTTCGGCAAGACGGACCCGGACATCACGTGGGAAAAGACGGACAAGGCGGAGGCGCTCAAGAAGGCGGTTCGGCCAGTTAAATCGGTGTCGTCAGCAACCGCGAATGTCGCGCGTGCCGCGAGGATAAGCGCATAAGTTTCCGTTCACTTCCGCTAAACCTGAAAACCAAGAACTGAGAACTTATTTATTTATGCCCAAAATCGCCCTTTCCCCCTCCCGCCGCACGGCCGCCAAAACGAATGGCAACGGCGCCAAACCAGATTATTATGTCCGCGACATTTCGCTGGCGGATTTAGGCCGTCGCGAAATCGAAGTGGCCGAGCAGGAAATGCCCGGCCTGATGGCGTGCCGCGCAAAGTACGGCGTATCCAAACCCCTCAAAGGAGTGCGCGTCTCGGGGTCGTTGCACATGACCATTGAGACGGCGGTGCTGATCGAGACGCTGGTGGAATTGGGCGCCTCGGTGCGCTGGGCGAGCTGCAACATTTTTTCGACCCAGGACCATGCCGCGGCGGCAATTGCGAAGACCGGCGTGCCGGTGTTTGCGTTCAAGGGCGAAACGCTCGAAGAATACTGGGATTTCACGCTGGAAATGCTGACGTATCCCAGCGGCAAGGGACCCGAACTGATTGTGGATGACGGCGGCGACGCGACGTTGCTGTTGCACAAGGGCTATGAAATGGAGCACGGCGACAATTGGGTGAATACGCCGAGCGACAACCACGAAGTGGCCGTGGTGAAAAACCTGTTGAAAAAATGCGCCAAGGAGCGTCCGGGCTGGTTCACCCAGGCGGTCAAAGACTGGAAGGGTGTCTCCGAGGAGACCACGACGGGCGTGCATCGTCTTTATCAGATGCTCGAAGCGGGCAAATTGCTGGTGCCGGCGATCAACGTGAATGATTCGGTGACCAAATCGAAATTTGACAACCTCTACGGCTGCCGGGAATCGCTGGCGGACGGGTTGAAGCGGGCGCTGGGTGTGATGATTGCCGGCAAGACGGCGTGCGTGTGCGGTTATGGCGACGTGGGCAAAGGCTCGTCGCATTCGTTGCGCGGCTTCGGCGCGCGCGTCATTGTCACCGAGATTGACCCGATCAACGCGTTGCAGGCGGCGATGGAGGGATTCAAGGTGACGACCATCGAGGACACGCTGGGCGAAGCGGACATTTACGTGACGACGACCGGCAACTGCGAGGTCATTACACTGGAACACATCCTGAAGATGAAAGACCAGGCGATTGTGTGCAACATCGGCCATTTCGACAATGAAATCCAGGTGGACCGGTTGAACAACGCGAAGGGGGTCAGGAAGGCCAACATCAAGCCGCAGGTGGACCGTTACGACCTGCCGGGTGACCGGAGCATTTACCTGCTGGCGGAAGGCCGGCTGGTGAACCTGGGCTGCGCCGAAGGACATCCGAGCTTTGTCATGTCGAATTCTTTTACCAACCAGGTGCTGGCGCAATTGGATTTGTGGAAGAACAAGGACAGCTACAAGGTGGGCGTCTATCGGCTGTCGAAAAAACTGGACGAAGAAGTGGCGCGGTTGCATCTGGAAAAGATCGGCGTCAAGTTGACCAAGCTGACGAAGAAACAGGCGGAGTACATCGGCGTGCCGGTGGAAGGCCCGTACAAAGCCGAGCACTACCGGTATTGAGTTCAGAGGGCCTCCCGGTCAATTTCCCCGGCTCCTACGAAACACTGGAAATTTGCCGGGTGCGCGAAATTTTGTGCCGCTTTTCAGAAAACATGGCAATATCATTAACTCACCCCTGATGATGTTACAACATTGCTCGACAACAGCCTGAATGAAGGCTACGTTCAGCCTGTGAAAGTTGCCGTTCGTGCCCGCTCCAAAAAAACGAAGGTCAATCTGCGTTCGCAACTGTTCACGTTGAGCAATGCCAAAACCTATTTGGGCCGTTTGGTGGAAAAAGTCAGCCGGGGCGAGACGGTGTATATCGTGACCGGCCGGCGCCGGTTTGTTTTGCAGGAAGTTCCTGAAATTGAGCCGATCCCCATGCGTCCGGCGGGTTATTTTGCCAATACTTACAGCCGGACAGAAGTTCAAGAGGATAACCGCCTCGCCAAAGCCTCCGTGGTCCGCGCTCCCAAAGACCTTGAATAATGGCGCCGATGAAACAATGGGATATCTTCATGTTCCCGTTCAGCAAGGAAAGGCGGCATCCCGCCGTCATCATTTCCAATGACGAAACCTGCCAGAATCCCGACATTGAAGAAGTCAATGCGTTGCTTTGCACCTCGGCCGAAGTGAACCGTGAACCGAAATCCACTGAAGAAGTATTGGACGTAGCGGACGGGTTGGATTGGAAGACAATGATTCGCTGCGACAAAATTCATTTGTTGCCCAAGGTGCGATTCGATGACCGAAAAGGCAATGTGACGGAAGAGCGGCGACAGTTGATTGCCCGCAAAATGGTGGAGGTGTTAAGGTTGCCAATTCATCGCCGACCGGCACGAGCCAATCTTTCAGGATAATACGTACTCCTTGACATAACTGCGACCCTTGGGTAGCAGAAGTACGTGAAAAAACTCGCAGTCGTCGGTTTTGCCTGTCTCTTTTTGATTTCGCTTATCCTGTTTCCTTGGTATTCGAGGCGCAGTGAAAAGGCGCATTTGGTAACCGCTTTGCATACCCGGCCAACGACACTTCAACTCTTTGATTCGGGCCGAATCACAAATGCAATTCAAGCATTTGGTGAGAATGGCGAAGCGGCTTTCACCATTCTCAAAGCAGCCAGCAACGAAACGAATATGCTCCTTAATGCCGGCAGGGCTATTGACATCAATATTTTTGTCCGTGCGGGCGCGATTTATGGAATGGGGCAATTGGGCAAATCGGTTCCGGAAGTCACACCATTTCTTTGGGAAGTCATTCATTCTCCATCAAGAAAGAGCAGTGATCGCTGGATGGCGTTTGCCGCCCTCCAAAAAATCGGTTTCCAGGTAAAGGACATCCCGGCGCTGGCCAACTTAATTTCATCCCCAGTTTGCGACGAAAATATTTTGACTGGGAAAGTTCCTGAAGCCGTTTCGGAACTTATTGAAACGAACCTACTGGCGGCAAAGCCATATCTTCCAGCTGTGGAAAATTTGTTGGACGACCCCGATCCTGACACGCAATTTCGCGCAGCGCTGGCATTGGTCAAAAGTGAAGGTGGAAACAATCCAAAAATTTTCTCCGCATTGCATGCGCTTTTTCAACGCCCAAACGACCGCACGAACGAATATTACAAAAGTCTGTCCCTGGAAATTCTTGGAGAGGCCGGTCCGGCAGCACAATCCCTTATTCCTTGCTTGGCGGATTTCGCCAGGTCCGACAGTGATCCGGGCATTCAAGAAAGTGTCCAAAAAACCATCGGCGAAATTAAACCGGCATCAGATTCACTACAATGACCGACACCCTTTTCAGTCTTTACAGAAACTGATCAAATCGTAGCCATGCCCCGGCAATTGCGCATTGAATATCCCGGCGTGAACTGTAATAAAACATGGACCGATCTTTTACGACGCACGTTACAATGCGGCGTGATTGGAATCGGGCTTAGCCGGAACGATGCAGTTCAATCTCACGCAAAGCTCGCCAAGGCCGCAAAGAAATGGAAGGGAAGGTTTTTTCAAGAACACAGCTTGCACCTTTTGGTGGGGCTTTTTTGAAACTCCTTTTTTGAAAATTCCTTTGCGAACGTTGTGGCCTTTGCGTGAGGCCATTTTTCAACTGCATCGTTCCGGCTTGGAGCATGTCGAAAAATCCAAATTTTATGGTGGCCGAGATCACCAGACTCAGATTTCTCAGGACAGCACGATGAATTCGATGAGAATGAGCCTCCTCATGTCGGCTCCTGCGATTTCTCAGATACGGGCTTAATCGCGGGCTTGGAAGTTCGGGGAACCGGCCAGCATCTCCTTTGTCCAGTCGAGCTGAAGGGTGTGATCTTCCGCATTATATCGCAGCTCAGTGGGCGAAACGGCGGACGCGCTGGCAATGATTTGCAGTTTCCGTTTCATAAAGTGTGTTTGGTTTTGAATCATTTCCTTCTTGTGGCATTCATAGTAGGCGGCGAACTGTTTGACGGCTATAAGGTGTTTCCCTGCCGCCCCTCCGCCTGTCCATATTCTTGACGGCTGGACGGCTGAAATGGCCACCCGCTTGACAGAAATTTTTTCCCCATGGCCCGTATAGTCCTGAACACTTTCGCGACAATTGTTTGATTGCCAAGGACTAAAGCCGGTGACTCTTCGATAAGATAAGTTGGCCTCATTTATGCTGTGGGGACGGGGTTGTTGTGTCGTTGATTCCACGCGGCAATTATGGATGAAACCCCTAAGAAGATACTTTTTGTCGAAGACGAGCCTATCGCTCAAACGATTTATGGAAATCGGTTGAAGCGCGAGAGGTTTGACGTTTCGTTCGCCGAAGACGGGGAGCTCGCGCTACAGATTCTCGCGCGGGGGCGTCCCGATTTGGTGGTCCTCGATTTGATGCTGCCGAAGGTTAGCGGCGCCGAGGTCCTGAAACACATCCGTTCCGAGCCAGGACTCAAGGACGTTCCGGTGCTGATTCTTTCCAACGCCTATGTCACCGAGTTGACCCAGAGAGCGATGGAATCGGGGGCCACCCGGAGCATGTTGAAATCGGAATGCACGCCGGCCAAGCTGGTCGAAACGGTTCGGGACATGCTTGGTTATGTTTCCTGCTTTGAACTTTCGGACAACCCCCAGTCGTTCGAGAGCCAAATCGAAGCATTTACGGCCGCGGCCGAGTTTGCGTTGGAAGACGAGAAGGCGCTCGCGAAGACCCGCGAGGAATTCATTCAAAAAACGAAGGCGGAGATCGTCAAAATCCGCAAATATTCCCTGGCCTATATCAAGGCGACCGGCACCCCGGCGGGACGGGAACCGCTGAATCATCTCCATCAGTTGGTGCGTTTTTTTGCCACGCGCGCGGGAATGTCCGGTTGCGGCGGCCTGGCCATCCTGGCCAGCGCTTTTGAGGCGTTGCTTTATGAATCGCTGTACAAACCGGAACGGGCCACCCCTTCAACGTCCCAAACGATTGCCCAAGCCGTGGATTGCCTTGAACGGCTGTTCCAGAAAACCGATTTCGAGGCGGGCGAGCTGAATCTGCGCGCCAAAATCCTCGTCGTGGATGACGATGCCGTCTGCAATCTTGCAATGTTGGCCGCGCTGAAACGCGCGAACCTGCAAGCGGTGTGCGTTGATGACGCCTCGCGCGCCCTGGAGATGGCGTCGGCGGAACTTTACGACATCGTGTTGCTGGATATCAGCATGCCGGGCATGAGCGGGTTCGAATTGTGTGAAAAGTTCCGGCAGATGCACGAGTACCGGGTGACCCCCATCATCTTCGTCACTTCCAGCGCTGATTTTCAAAGCCGGGCGAGGGGCATCCTGAGCGGCGGCAACGATCTGATTCCAAAACCGGTTTCCCCGGTCGAACTGGTTCTGAAAATCACCCTCCATTTGTTGCGCCCGCAGGGCGCCTGGGCGGAGACCTCCGCGCTGGCAGAGGTGCTCAAGACTTCCATGCGCTTGTTACAGCCCGACGCCCCCGAAGCGGAATCATCGGAACCGAACCGGGGATTGCCGCCCGTCATGAAAAATGGCTCTTCCCTAGACGGTTCTCCTCAAAATGCTCCAATCCCATTCACACTGGAGAAACCGCTCATCCCCGATGGGAGAATGGGGGCGGCAAATCAGGCCCCGCCTTCGGAGGAAGAAACGGGATTGGTCCAACCTGCCGAAATTGCCGCCTCGATCAAAGCTCCTGAATTAGAGCAGGCTGCGCGTACTGGCGACCGGCCTGACCCCGAAAAAGCGGCGAGTTTTGAAGTTAAAGATAAAACCCCGGAGATGGAGGGGGGTTCCAGGGACGCAACCTCTCCGGCCACGCCTTTGCCATCCCAACTCCTCGACGCCCCTCCGCCGATGCTGGAAACACAAGTTCCGGCGGTTGACGCCAGTAACATTCCGCCCCGGACTACGGGTACGGATGTATTGACCCGTCTCATGGGCGTTTCAGGCCCGCACGAATCCGTGAAACCGGAGACGCCGGCCCTGGCAGAAGCCGGTGGCCCGGCAAAAGAATTCAAGGCGGCGGAAGTTGCAGAAGAACCGGCGAAGGCGGACGCCCCGTCCGTGCCAACAGTGCCCGCGCCGGCGGCCGAGCCGCTGCCAATTTCCAACGTGATTCCTTTCCCGACCGATTCCAAACCAGAACATCGTACTATAAATATGGAAACAAAAAACAAACCAACCTTCGAAGAAGCGACGCGCGGAGTGGCGCGGATCATCTTCGGAGACGATAACATCAGCGACATGAACGTGAGATTGACCCGCATCGCCCTGGAACGTTACAACGTTGCGGGGACGAAAAACACCGATGAAATCGCGCGCGGAGTGGCGCGGATCATCTTTGGCGATGATAAAATCTCCGACATGAACGTCCGGCTCACGCGGATCGCCCTGGACAGTTACAATATCACGGAATTCCTCGGCGCCAACGGCCACGAGAAACCCGTCGAAAACGGGGCCGTCAGTTCGCATTAACGACGCCCTGCCGGGCCGAAGCAAAACGCGCTGGCAAACGCCTGACGCGAAGGCGCAACCATTCCCTTGAAAGGGAGAGGTTGCGATGTGGATTTTTGGTTCCTCGACGTTTCAAATGGGTGGAAATCGTTTCCAGCGCCAACGGCGCGTTTCAATTCCAGCCTGCGAAACGAGCCAAGCCCCGTAGGGGTGAAATATTTGTAGAAACGCACCGGAAAAAATAAAAACCCCGTTAGGGGTGGCATATTCCGTGAATAATAACTGAGATACGCCCCTACACCGGGTGACCGCCAAAATAACATCAAACCCCCAACGTGGGTTTTGTCAAAATGACCAGGGGTTGTCCACCGTATGTCCACCGTATTGACACCGGTTGACAAAGGGAGTAAACCGCCTTCATCCGTTTCGCATGGGCTTGGAAAACCACTTGGCCGCTCGCGGCAAAATGTCACGAGAACTGTCGCGAGAATTGCCAGCGCGGAGGAAAGGATTTCGCCTCGCGACAAACTGTCGTGAGAATTGTCGCGATCATGGTTTCTGCACCTCATATTTAGTGGAAGAACTTGCCCCTACTTTGCGCAGCAAGCCCAGATTGCAATCATTCAGCCCGGCGTTGCGGGGAACGAGCTGCGCCGGGTATCAACCACGCAAACACCATTGGAAAGCCCGTTGCGATGTTTTGAAATAAATTGTTTGAAACGTGAAGGCGTCATCAAGGTGTTAGTTCTAAGCCGTAACCATGCAGTTGGGATTGGATTTTTTGGGTAATTTTTCCATGATTTGCTTATGGTAAGGCAGGCCGGTTTTCTACTGCATTGCAGTTGGGAAAAGGCGACAAAAGTTTCTCCCAGAGCCGCTGCCACCAATTTCTTTCTTTTTGACGCACGGCCAATTTGATGACGATTTGGCCCTGCGCACGGCTGATCACCCCAGCGGTAACGAAGAGCCAGTAACGCAGCGTGCCGATGGGGACCGCTTCCAGCCATCCGAGCTTGCACTCGAAAAGCACGATCAGGTTGTGCGCCAAGACGCCCAGGCTCAAGGCTGCTTCGGTCCCCCAAAAATCCCGGCAGGCCAGTTCAGGCAACCCGTAGCCCGCATCCAGTTCCTTGATGATGTTTTCGCAGGCGGCCCGGCCATTGTACTCTCGCCAGACGTCCAGCGGTTTTTGCGTGCGCGGCAAATTGGTGACCAACCCCTGGTAGAGATAGCCCGGACAATCGAAGAGCCGTTTGCCCCCACTGCGCCCGGCCTTGTCCTGGGTGCGATGCCGGATCACGATCAGGCGCGCGGTGGCTGGCCAGTCTCTTTCCCGATAATCCAACTCGGCCATCTGGGTCCCTTCGATTTCGGTGGCCTGCCAAGCGGTTTCTTTCTTGATGAAACCCTGAAGCGGGCGG
Organism: Limisphaerales bacterium; assembly: GCA_052140285.1. GTDB lineage: Bacteria > Verrucomicrobiota > Verrucomicrobiia > Limisphaerales > UBA11358 > UBA11358. The sequence continues at coordinate 9,376 of JBKQUF010000219.1, forward strand.
CTCAAGCGCGCCGCCACCACGAACTTCAGTTTAAGGCTTTCCCACAGCATCAACAGGGCTCCCACGCAAAAGCCCGAGTCGGCCCGCACTACCCGCAGATGGATGTGGCTTGGCAGATTCTCCCACAAATCCAGGAAGAAACTCTGGTGATTATTGGCGCAACTGCTGTCCCCCGGTCGCAGCCAGAAACTGGCGACCAGACGCACTTCGCTCAACACGGCCAAGAGCGGATGCAAGCAGGGTTTGGTTCCCAGGCGCGTATAACCCACTTCCACCCCCGCTTGATGTCCGTCCTCGTGCAGCAGCCGTGTCGAATCCAAATCCAGCGCGTAACCTCCCTTGCGACTGGGCAAGCGTTCCAGACACCAGCCGAACAAACGGCGAAAGCAACCCAGGTTGGCTCCCGCGCTGGAAAATCCTTGAAAAAATCGGGTGAGAACCGACTGGCTGGGAACGCGCTTGATCCCCACTATTTCCGGAACCAGGGGATCGCGCCGCAGATACGCCACCGGCGTCAGCTTTTTTGCGCCGCAGAGCAGTCCGTGGATAAATCCCAAAGCCTTGCATCAGGGTTGCAGACAATTATTGGATTTGGGCAGCGGATGCGGCAGGCATTTTTCCAGCAAGCCGATCCACCCGCTCCCATGTAAAAACGACCAGAACGTTGCCGTCCCGGCAGGCGGGCTGAGCTTTTGGTCGGTAAACTCGATTGGGATGGACTTATTGGCGCTTTGGAATTGAATCTTCGACGCCACCGTTTGGTGAGTCGGGCGTGTGCCCGCTGATGGACTGGTTTTATTCACAAAAATAATCAATCCACAAACGGTGGCATTAGTCCAACTGCATCGTTACGGCTAAGTGCCATCCGATGACGGAGCGAACGCGGTCAAGGTGGAGGCGGCGGATGCACGGCGCACAACCTTGACGGCGGGAGCGTGCCGTATAACCAAAAGGATTCAGAGCTAAAGGCGAGGATCGGAATCGCCCGATTTACCCCGCGTTTGCAGGCCCATTATCATTGATTTTAAAAGCTATACAACATAAATCAGCTTAACCCGACTATACCCGTTTTAACTCCTTTGGTGTCCGTTTTGGTGTCCGCAAGGTAGCTATGGGCAGCAACGGCAAACTGAAAATTAGAATTTTCATGCTGGCCGGCAAATACTGGGAGATCAATGAAGCCAGTGCCCGCTTACTGCCTTGATATTGCGCGCGTTATTTCAAC
>JBKQUF010000220.1:0-3150 GCA_052140285.1 Limisphaerales bacterium
CAATCCAGCCCCACATCGTTTTTGCTTTTTTCTTGGTGCCGGGCATTTCCTTGCCGCCGACGGCACTGAAAAACTGGCCGTCGAAAACGGCGGTGCGGGCGATGCCGGGTTTCGGCAGCGCCTTGCCTTCGGGAATCACGTCGAGCGCGGCGCGGTGGCGGGCGGCGTGGTAGAGCGACGCGAGCGTGTGCGATTTGCCGCCGCCAAAAGGCGTGATGAGTTTCAAGACGCGGTTGCCCGCGCCGCCTTCAAGTCGCGACAGGACATCCTGAAGCAGCAGGCGCAAGCCGTTCGTCAGATACGAGGCGCGGAAAAAATGTTCCGGGTCGCGATAGACACTTGGCACTTGCGGGTTGCCGTCGGCCAGCGGGCCGAGATCGAGGGCGAAAATTTCTTCCGAAAAGTTCGGCGACAAGACATCCGGGTGAAGCGAGACAACTTCCACCCACGGTTTAATAGCATTAGTGCTCATAAGTTTTTAGTGATGCGAAAGGGAATACGGCCAGCGGTTGACGTTGCCGCCGATGCTGATGACGGTGCCGTTGCCGTTGCCGTTGCTGCCGGTGGGGTGATGGTGACGGCGGTGTTGGAGGTGACGCCGATGATGATGTTGTTGCCGGTGCTCGTGCTGGTGCCGGTGCCGTTCGTTATCATGCTGCTCATCGTCATCATGCTGATGGTCATCATCGTGGTGCCGGCGGCGGTGGTGGTGGTGGCGGTGGCCGTGACGGCGGCGGTGCCGGTGCCGGTGGCCGGCCGGCCGATTACCCGGCCATCATGCCGACGAGCGCACGGCGAATGATCAGTGAGCGGGTCGTGAGCGGGTCGTGAGCGGGTAGCGCGCGGGTAACGCGCGGGTAACGCGCGGGTAAATTTGGCCTCCAAGTCGGCAGAATCCGGCACAATGCGGCAACATCCGGCAATAAACCGGCTGCCGGATGCTGCCGGATACCGACCGGCCAATCCGGCATTATCCGGCACAATCCGGCGGGGCCGCGCCTGCCGGATACTGCCGGATTCAATCAAATTGTTTTTCGGTTCGCACATACTCAGTTTGGCGGGCCTGCCCGCGCCTGCGTAAAAAGCCCATCTCGACCAAGTCTTTGAGGTCGGCACGGGCCTGTCGTTCCTGAACGTCCGGCGACCGCTCCAAGTAATCAGCCAGCCGGATCACATCGTCAACCTGGAGGTTCTTCAGCACGGCGCGCTGGCGCGGGTTGAGGTCCTGACCGGACGAGGCCGCGCCCGCCAGTTTTTCACGCGGGAGCGTCAAGAGGAGGCCACCCGAAACCGCAAGCCATTTTGGATCGGGCAGACCGACAGAACGGAACTCACGCAAAATGCGGCGCGTGCCCGAGCCGATGCGTTCAATCTGGCCGTGCAGCATGAACAAGTGGGCGATGTCAGGATTACGCGGGCGCGACGCGTGAACGCGCGACAACTCGTGAATGGTCATGCCCTCCGGCAATCCGCCAATGTTCCAAATCTCCACGCGGTCGGAGAAAATGGAGATACTGACGCTCCCATCGGACGGGGCGTAATCGCGGTGAATGATGGCGTTGAGCAACGCCTCACGCACGGCGACGAACGGGAACGGCGCTTTTTGTTGCCGTTGCAACCCTTCGCGGGGAATCTCCGAACTGATAGGCGCATGGTCTTTCAGAAACGTCAGACTTTGATCTAATATCTCGAAAAGATTGCCGCCAATCATGCGGCTGTCTTTCAAACTTTCCTGATCCTTGCCCCGATAGGCGACGGCGCGAACGCGCATCTGCGGAAAGCGGCGATCCGGTTTTTGGCCAAACAGGGCAAACGCACTATTGCGCAGCGAATCGCCTTCGGCCAAATCCAATTCGCGTAAAATTTCAATGGCGGTGTGCGGCCCGCTGAAAACGAACCGTTTGCCGCCTTCGGCTTCAGTGGCAACGCGCAGCAGGAGCGTAGCATCCAAATCATGGAGACTGACCCCGGCGGCAACCTGACGTTCCCAGCGCGGACCAAGGGCGGACCGTTTTGCCAACAACTCGCGCACGAGGAGGCCGTCCGCCAGCCGCGTCTCTTCGCCGACGCGGACAAAAATTTCACGGTCGAACGTGTAGGGCATGTCCCAACCGCTCGGCACGTCCACCAGTATTAAATTACGGTGCTGGAAGACTACTTCACGGATGGCAAAGGCGATATGCGGGGAAATCCGCTTCAACAATTCCTGGCGTAAATTCGGAATCAAATTGGGTGTGAAGTTTACGCTGCCTTGCTTCGCACCGACGATAAGTGTGCCGCCTTCGGCATTGGCAAAACCGCAGACGGTGCGGCCGATTTTTTCAACGTCGGCAATTGCGGCGGCAAATTCAATGTTCTGGCTTTCGCCGGCCCGAACCAACTCGCTTATAAAGTCATCTTTCATCGCAGTGCTCCTTTCACAATCTTGGGTATGTATTGGGGAAACAAGCGGAGAGGATTCAAAAGCTGGTTGCGCACATAGAGCATGGCTTCGTCATCCGTCCGGTAGGGTTGAACCCAATTCCCGGCGCGATCCTCCAGCGGCCCGCCGCCATCCTTGATGGCCATATCATATTGGTCAATAATCCGCCAATTATCGAGATAGGGATTACTCTTCAAGCCATTGGCCGTTTCCACGGCAGCCCGAAGTCCGGGTTTTACCTTGTCCAGCGCCTTGGACAACGAACGAGCCACCACGACCTCGTGCTGCACAAGAAACCAGCGCTTGCGACCTAATTTAATAGCGTGTTCCATTTCCCGGTGGGTGAACGAAATGCCATACCGATCTTTACCACTGCCGTATCGGCCCGTGATGATGCCGAGAAGCGCGTCGCAATCTTCCACAGCGTTAATGCAATTCCCCAAGGCGGAGTAGTCTGAACTTACCTCGATGTTCCCGGCTTTTGACATCCAGACATCCCAGCCGACCGACTTGAGCGTTCCCTCAATCTGATTGAGCAACGGCTCAATCCCGAAAACCGAGGATGATATCATCATCACCGGCCGTTCACGGCCAGCACGGCGATGCTTGCGAATTGCCGCCAAGCATCCGGCGGAAGGCCAGCGGCATATCGGTGCAGCTTTTGTCTTGCCAGATTTTGTTTTGGATTTGCTGGTTTTTGGTTTCATGGCGCGTGCAATGTCGTGTCA
>JBKQUF010000221.1:0-10049 GCA_052140285.1 Limisphaerales bacterium
CTTGACCGTGCCGCGCTACGGCGGCGTCCTCGTCGGGCCGGACCAGTTGCGCCAGGTGTTCAACGACACGGACGCCGAGGCGCTCTGGCTCATCATCGGCGCGCCGGAAGAACTGGAATTTCTGCAAGGCTCAAAATCCCGGATGGACCTCTCGCTCATTTACCCCGTGGATCCAAAGCAACTGCCCAAGGAACTCGCCGGCGTGGAATGGCCGCCCAAATAGTCCCGCGCTGCTGCGGTTGGTCTCTTCGCCATTGCGGCGCCGGGATAATGTGAGCATTGAAACTCTTCCGCAAAAAAAACCGGACCGAAACGCCTTCCCTTTACCCGGACCTTTGGAAGATACTCTTTGCAGCCGGTAATACATTTATGGAGCAACAAATTTTAAAAATACTCGAACGACGGGATTATGTCCCGGCGAATGTGCCGGAGCTGCTTCGCCGCCTCCGGTTGCCCCCCAATCGCCAGCAGGAATTACAGGCCGTTCTGCGAAAGCTGGAGCAATCCGGACGGGTCGTGTGCATCAAGGGCCACCGGTTCATCCAGCCCGGTGATGCGGACTTGATTCCGGGACGCATCCGCATGAACCGCGCGGGCAACGGCTATCTCCAGCCGGATGACACCGGCCTGAAGGAAATCGCGGTGCCGGAATCCGCTACGGGCACCGCCCTGCACGAGGACCGGGTGCTGGTGCGACGCGATGTGCGGCGGAAACCTTTCCGTGCCGGTGATGAGGCGGCCGAGACCGGCACCGTGGTCCGCATTTTGGAACGGCGGCGCACCCGGTTCGTCGGCACGTTGCAACGGGGACGCCAGTTTCTCTTCGTGATTCCCGACGACCCGCGCATCCCGCACGACATTTATGTGCCGGAACCCCGCGACCTGGGCCAGCCCGCGCGTGTCGGTGACAAGGTGGTGGTCGAGTTGCGCGAATGGGAATCGCGCCAGATGAACCCGGAAGGCGAGGTGGTCGAGGTGCTGGGCGCGCCGGATCGGGAAGGCGTGGACATGCTCTCGGTGCTGCGCCAATACGATTTGCCGCTGCATTTTCCCCGGAACGTCCTGCACGAGGCCCAGGCCATCGGCACAACGGTCCAGGCGCACGCCGCGGCGAACCGGGTGGATTGCCGGCGGCATCTGGTCGTGACGATTGATCCCGATGACGCGAAGGACTTTGACGATGCGATTTGCCTCGAGCGCGTTTCGCCGGAGCAATGGCGGTTATGGGTCCATATCGCGGACGTGTCGCATTATGTAAAGCCCGGCACGGCGTTGGACACGGAAGCGTGCCAGCGGGGCAATTCGACCTACCTGGTGGACCGCGTCATCCCGATGCTGCCGGAGGCGTTGAGCAACGAGCTGTGCTCACTCAAGCCAGACGTGGATCGGCTGACGAAGTGCGTCGAAATCCTCGTATCGAACGACGGGCGGGTGTTGAACGCAAAATTCCATTCCGCCATCATCCATTCGCACCGGCGCTTCACCTACGGCGAGGTTCTGAAGGTTCTCGAACGCAAACCCGCGTCCGATCCCATCGAACAGATGTTGCATCAAACGCATGAACTCGCCCAGCGCATCCGGCGGTTGCGTTTCAAGGCCGGTTCGCTGGAGATGGATTTTCCGGAAACGAAAATCCGGCTGGACGAACGCGGAAACTTTTTGCGGGTCGAGAAGACCGTGAACGACGTGTCGCACCAGTTGATCGAAGAGTGCATGTTGCTGGCGAACGAGGCGGTGGCGGGACGGCTGATGAGCCAGCGGACGCCGGCGTTGTATCGCATCCACGAACCGCCGGAGGAGCGGCGGTTGCAGGAATACCGGCAGGAGGTGTTGAGCCAGCAGATTCCCTGCGGCAACCTGGTCCAGCCCGGCGAGGTGCAGAAATTGTTGCACCGGCTCGGCACATTGCCCATCGGCCCGGCCCTCAAGATCGGCTTTCTCAAATCGCTCATGCGCGCCTGTTATGCCGTGGAACCGCTGGGACATTACGGGCTGGCCAAGAAAAAATACACGCACTTCACTTCGCCCATCCGCCGCTACGCCGACCTGGTGGTGCATCGGGCGTTGTTCGCCGAAAATCCGGCTTCACCAGCCAGGCTCAAGGAAATCGCCGAGCACATTTCCGTGACCGAACGCAACTCCGCCGACGCCGAGCGTGACAGCAAAGACGTGAAGCTGTTCGCCTTTCTGAAGGCGCAGTTGAAATCCGGCCTGCCGGAGCGTTACCCCGCGCTGGTGACGGACGTGCGCAATTTCGGCTTCTTTGTGGAGGTGGCCGGTCTGGCGATGAGCGGATTGGTGCCGTTGTCCATGATGGAGGATGATTTTTATGTCTTCGACGCCGGGCGGAATCATCTCGTGGGCCGCCGCACGCGCCGCATGATTCGACTGGGCGACGAGTTGACGGTGCAGGTCGCGAAGGTGGACTCGTTCAAAAAGCAGGTGGATTTCCGCCTGACGGAAGATCGCCGACCGGTGGCGCGGACCCAGGCCGGTCGCTGGAACGGGCCTCCGCGCGGGGCGCCGTCGCGCCCGGTCCCAGACCGGCGGCGCGGGAGACGATGAAACGGTTGGGAAGCCTGCCGCACAATTTTCAGACACGCGTTTTGGGAATTTCTTAAAAAGCACGGAAACAGCGGCTTGGCCAATGACGTGAACGTGAACGGGCCAGAGATGACGATTGACGTATTTTTGGAATTTTGCCACGGTAGATGTCATGCCGCGCAAGTTGCGAGTCGAATCTGAAGGGGCGATTTATCCTCCGCCTTCACATACGAACATGGAAACGCCAGCACCACAAAAAAAGACATCGTTCGCGCACCTGGCAGCCAGGTTGAGCTGGATTTGCCCCATGATCCCCATCGTTGTCTTCGAGCTTTTGATATTTGACAGACAGATTGTTTCGCAAATTGTCGTACGAAAGAAGACTGCGGCGGTTGGTTTATCCATGCTTTTGCTTATAGTCGTCGGCTTTATTCTCGGCATCGTAGCTTTGTTTGGGATTTCCAAGCAGGGCACAAAGGGCATTCTAGCACCAGCTATTGTCGGCATCGTTATCAATGGATTGTTGCTTCTGTTCGTTTTCATAAATCTCATATCGTAAACGTCATCTATGCAGGGGTCCGCCGGGCTGGAAGCGCCGGTCCCGCAATCGCGGGAGCAGGCCGGGAAGCCTGCCGCTACATTTTTCAGACACGCTCTAAGGTGTTGCACGATTCGCTATGCCAATCGTCAAACTCGGCTCGAAGCTTCTGGACTTCATCAGGGGTAGTTGTATTGCGCAAGGACGTAAACGATTGTTTCACAACTCCCTTCGCTTGAGTGAGAACTTCGTTTTTAAGCTTTTCTTTAAGTTTACCAATTCCATGTAACGTCCGATTCATGTCGCGGTAAGCGCGAGAAATGAAAAGGTCGAGTTCATCTCCTTTCACACCGAAGTATGTTTGGAAAAGAAAGTCGCGTTGTTTTTCCAATCCTAAACTCATGTGCTCAATTTTATTTCACAGTGCGAGACAAATGCTGTCTATCCCAGCCCTGCATCTAAAAAATTAAATGCTTTAGCTGCTTTTTCATTTGGGCGTTCCTTCCACGATTTGGATTTCGGTGGGGATGAGGGTGTAAAGGATATCGGCCAGGGCGCAGGAGTTTGTTTTCTCCCGACATCCATCAGCCGGCTTGCGGCCACCCTGCCCCTCCAGGAACGATAGGGAAGCGCGGATATAATTCTCACCCCTCACCCTCAATCCCTCTCCCCGTTGAGGGGAGAGGGAAGTCGCGATTGGGTGCGTCAAGGAACTTTTGGGGTGCAGGGGGTCAAGGCGCGAATCTTTCGGGGGAGTCTCTCCCGCGGGCAAGAAAGAGAAATTCTCGTTGGCCCTGAAATCGGCAACCAGTTCTCTGATTCGCGCCAAGGCGCTGTCAAACCCGGTCGGCATGTTGGACTGATTGTGCGTTGGAAACCGGGCGGCGTCAATTCCGCGCCTTGCGGAACGATGCGGTTCAATCTCACGCAAAGCTCGCCAAGACCGCGAAGAAATGGGAAGAGAAGGTTCTTTCAAAAAGACACCCGCACCTTTTGGTCAGGTTTTGTTTGAAACTCTTTATCCCTTGGCGAACTTTGTGGCCTTTGCGTGAGGCCATTGTTCAACTGAATTGTTCCGTTTAGCGCCGGAGTGCCGATTTGCATTTGACCGCATTCGCGTCCATTAGCGTTAATTCGCGGTTTTTCACGCTTCCCGCGCAAACTTGCATTTCACCGCCTTTCCCTTATTTTTCCGGCGTGGATTTCAAAATCTATGACGCCAAGGTCATTGCCTGCGGGAATGCGTCGGTGCTCCGCCGCTTTTCGGCACTTTTCCTTTTGCCAACCATTTTCTCACTTTTGGCCGGCTGCGCCACCGCTCCCCTGCCCCCGGCCAACCTCTCCGCCCCCGGCTGGACCATCCAGCAGGGCCAGGCCGTCTGGAAGCCAACCCAAAATCGACACGAGATTGCGGGCGATTTAATCATGGCCACGAACATTAATGGCGATTGTTTTATCCAGTTCTCCAAAACTCCGCTGACCCTGGCCACGGCGCAAATCGCGGCGGGCCACTGGGAACTTCAATTTGGCAACGACCAATACTCCTGGCGCGGCAGCGGCGCTCCGCCCAACCGTTTCGTCTGGTTCCAATTGCCCCGCGCCTTTTCGGGCGCGACCATCGCGCCGGTTTGGCAGTACCAGTCCTCGACCAACGGCTGGCAGTTTGAAAATTCCAACACTGGCGAGAGTCTGGAGGGTGAATTTTTTCAATGAAACGCCAATGGTTTCGTTGGTGGTGGCTGCTTTTCCTGGTCCCGGTCCTGCTCGGAATTTCCCGGCTGCATTTTGACACCGAAGTCCTCGACCTGCTCCCCGGCAATAACACCGCGGTCCAGGGCCTGAAAATGTTCCAGGAGCATTTCGCCAATGCCCGCCAACTGATCATCACCGTCAAATCGCCGAACCCCGACGATTCCGAAAATACCGCGCACGCCATCGCGGACCATTTGCGCGCGCAGACGAATCTGGTGGCCGACGCCACCTGGCAGCCGCCCTGGCAGGAAAATCCGGACCAAACCGCCGAATTGGTCGCCTATCTCTGGCTGAATCAACCGCCGCCGGTCTTCGCTCAATTGGCCAACAAGCTCGCCGCAACCAATCTGCCCAATCTTTTCGCCGATACGCGCGACCAGTTGCAAAACACTCTTTCGCCCAACGACCTCGCGCGCTTGAGTTACGATCCGCTGGGCTTCACCCAATTGCCGCAAAGTTCCGCCGCGCCCAATTTCGCGCAGGGGCAACAAATCTTCGCCTCCGCGGACGGCACGTTTCGCATCATTTTCATCGAAGCGCGCAGTTCGTTGAAAAGTTACACCCAATGCGCCGCGTGGATGGCCTCCATTGGTGAGATCGTCACCAACAGCCTGCCCGCCGGTTCCAATATCCAAGTCGGCTACACCGGACGTCCGGTCTTCGTCAACGAAATGGCCGGGGCCATGAAGCACGACATCGGCATCTCCGTCATTGGCACCTCGGCCATCATTGCCATCCTCTTTTGGCTGGCTCATCGCCGGTTCAAACCCATGATTTGGCTGCTGACGTTGCTCGCGCTGATTCTCGCCGTCACGCTGGCGCTGGGCGGATTGATTTTCGGGGCCGTCAACGTGTTGAGCATGGGCTTTGCCGCCATCCTCCTTGGCCTGGCGGTGGATTATGCGGTCGTTCATTATCAGGAAGCCCTCGCGCATCCCGATTACACCATTCCCGAAGTCCGCCGTGAAATCGCCCCCGCCATTTTTTGGGCCGCCGTCACCACCATTTCGTCCTTCCTCGTGCTGAATCTGGGCGGTTTGCCCGGCTTGGCCCAACTGGGCACGCTGGTCGCCATCGGCGTGGCGCTGGCCGCCATGGTCATGATCTTTGCCTATCTGCCGCCATTGTTTCCGTGGCGAATGCAGCCGCCGCCCGACCGCGTCTTTAAAAAATTTGAGCCGTCCCCCGCCCCACCCTCGCGCGCGCGAGTCACCCTCGTGTTTTCCGTCACCGCCGTTCTGACCCTTTTTTGCGCCATTGTGCTCTGCTCCGGGCTTCCCAAAATGGACGCCACCGCCAACGCCCTTCAACCCCGCAACAGCCCCGCTTACGCCACGTTGAATACGATTTCAACCAATCTGAACCAACCGCGCCAGCCCATCTGGATCATCGTCAGCGCCCCCAACGAAAATGACGTCGCCCAACGGCTCGACGCCATCGAGCCGGCCCTCGAAAACTCCGTCTCCAACAAAACGCTGGCCGGTTTCAATTCGCCCGCCCCGCTCTGGCCGCGGCAGAATTTCCAAATCGAAAATATCGCGATTGCCAAAAAAATCATCGCCGAACGCAACGCCATGCACACCGACGCGACCGCCGGCGGCTTTTCCCCCTCCGCCTTGGGCCTCGCCGACGGAATCCTGGACACGTGGCAGCGCGCGTCGGTTTCGACCAATATCTTTTGGCCGACAAACCATTTAAGCAGTTGGATTTTCGACAAACTCATCGCGCGCACGCCCACCAACCTCTTCGCCGTGGCGCTGCTCTATCCATCACCCGGCGCGACGCCAGCGTCATTGGAAAAGCTCGACGCGCAAGTGGCGGCGCCGGGCGTCTGGCTTTCCAGTTGGGAACTTCTCGGTGGAACAGTCCTCGCCGAGGTGAAACGCAACATGTGGAAGCTGCTGGCGCCAATGGTAGTGCTGGTGTTGCTGACGCAATTGCTGGCGTTCCGGCGATTGGCGGAAATCGCCTTCAGCATCTCCGTCCTGCTCTTGAGCGGCGCGTGTCTGTTGTCGGCAATGCGCCTGGCGGGCTGGTCGTGGAACCTCCTGAATCTCATGGCGCTGCCGCTCATCCTGGGCACCGGGGTCGATTACAGCATTTTTATGCAACTGGCCCTGCGGCGTTATGGCGGCGACCTCTCCATGGCCTACCGTTCCGTCGGTCGGGCGCTCTTGTTGTGTGGCGGCACGGCCACCGCCGGATTCGGCTCGCTTGGCTTTTCCAGCAATGCCGGCATGTCCAGCCTGGGACGTGTCTGCGCCATCGGTATCGGCTGCAACATGCTGATTTCCATCCTGCTCCTGCCCGTCTGGTGGAAGGTCATCAGAATTCAACCGAAGACGTTGAAATCGCCGTCGCGATTTTATTCCGCGCGGATTTGGCAAATGGCCCTCTTGCTCGCCAAAGTCCTGCCCGGGCCGGTTCTAAATGTGCTGGCAAAATTTGTCGCCGCGATTTACTGGCATTTCGCGCTGGCCCGGCGTGAACTCGTCATTCAAAATCTGGCCCCGGCCCTGGGCGACGACCCGCTGGCGGCCCGGCGAGCCGCGCGCCAATTGTTCACTGAATTTGCCCTCAAACTCGCCGACCTCTGGCGCTATGAAGGCGGTGTCCTGGCCGAAAAATGGCTCGTCGATTGGAAGGGCTGGGAGAATTTCACCGCGGCGCAATCCCACGGCAAGGGCGTTTTGCTCGTGACGCCGCATCTCGGCAATTGGGAACTCGGCGGCGCTTTCCTGATGCAGCATGGCTGCAAATTGCTGGTGCTGACCCAGCCCGAGCCGGATGACCAGTTGACCGCCATCCGCGAAGCGTCCCGCGCGCACTGGGGCATCGAAACGCTGGTGGTGGGTCAAAAGGACGCGTTTGCGTTCGTCGAAATCATCAAGCGCCTTCAGGAGGGCGCCACCGTCGCGTTGCTGATCGACCGGCCGCCCGAGACGACCGCCGTGGAGGTTGAACTGTTCGGCAAACAATTTCCCGCGTCCATCGCCGCCGCGGAACTCGCCCGCGCCTCCGGTTGCGCCATTCTTCCCTCCTACATCGTACGGCATGACCATGGCTACCATGCGCAAATTTTCCCCGCGATAAAATATGACCGCGCGGCTATTGGCAATCGCGAAGAACGGATTAAATTGACGCGGCAGATCGTGGGCGTGCTGGAGCCGGGTATTCGCCAATACCTTACGCAATGGTATCATTTCGTCCCGATCTGGCCTGAAGAAAATTTATGAAACGATTATTGCTGGTCTTGTCCATCCTGGTCGGCGCGGTCCCCCTGCAAACGGCGCGCGCCGCCGATCTCAATTCCGTCCTGGATTCCTGGTTCGCCGCGCAACAAAAAATCCAGACCTGGTCGGCGGATTTCACCCAAACCCGCTCGCTCAAAAGCCTGACCCAGCCGCTGATCGGCCACGGCCGCGTCTTCTTCGCCGCGCCGTCCGACTTTTTTTGGGAACTCGGCCAGCCGGCCCAAACCATCGCCGTGCGCCATGCGGACACCATGTACGTGGTCTATCCGCGCCTCAAACGGGCCGAACTGTACCCGATGGGCGCGAACGCCCCCGCTCAATTGCGCGCCGCGCTCTCTCTGTTGCAGGCCGGATTTCCCCGCAGCCGCGCGGAGTTTGATTCCCAATACAACGTGGTTTCACTCAACCAGACCAATGGCAATTGGGTGTTGACGTTGCAGCCCAAAAGCTCCGCCGCGCGGCAAATGATGTCGCAGATGGAAATCGGCCTCTCCCCGACGGATTATTCCCTCGCCAGCACCAAATTGGTTTTTGCCGACGGCTCGAGCCTGCGAAATGACTTCACGAACATCGTCTTAAACCCTTCGCTGGATAAAGCCTTGTTTGCCTGGACGCCGCCGTCCGACTACACCGTGGCCAATCCATTGTCCCAATGAATTCAGCGGATGATTTGCAGTCGGCCTTGAATTTGTTGCCGCATGGGGCGGAATTTCGATTCCTTGACCGGCTCATCTCGCTTGTTCCCGGCCAAAGCGGTGAGGGCGAATACAAGGTCAAAGGCGATGAACCATTCTTGCGCGGGCATTTCCCCGGCCAGCCGATCTTTCCCGGCGTCCTCCTCGTGGAAGCCGCCGCGCAATTGGCCGGAACCGTCGCGCAATGCGATCCCCAGATTGCTCCGCTGAAGAACCTGAAACTCACCGCGCTGCGCAACGTCAAAATCCTCGGCACGGCCAAACCGGGCCAAACGATCTCGCTCGAAGCAAAAATTGTGGGCCGCATGGGAACCTTGATTCAGGCGCAGGCGGCCGCGCGGGTTGCCGATGAAATTGTGCTGACGGCGGAACTGACCTTGAGCGGCGGCAATGGCTGATGGCGTTCTCATATTGCGCTTGAAACGACGACAGACCGGAGCGCCGACATGTTGTCGGCCTGGGACTTTCGGATGCCAAAAGCCGGTTGCAACCGGCGCTCCGGCCTTGCGGGTGAAATATCTGGGCTAGCGCTTGGTTAGCCCGGAGAATATGAACTGCTTCCGCCATTCGGCGCGTGACACCTTCCCGCGCTGGTTGGTCGAAATCGATTCGACAAACAGCCATTCCCGCGGCACCTGCCACGCCGGCAATCTCTGCAAAAGAAATTTCCGAAGTTCCGCCTCCGTCGCCTCGGAAACCACGACCGCAGCAATAATCTCCGCCCGCTCGGCGTCCCGGCTCGGCAGGCCCAGAACCAGGCATTCCCGGACCTTCGGATGGCTCAACAACTCGCGTTCAATCGTCTCCGGGGAGATTTTGCGTCCGGCCGCGTTGATCAAATCCCCTATTCGCCCGAGCAGGAAAATCTTTTCATTGGACAGTTCAGCCAGATCACTGGATCGAAACATTCCGTGGCCGAGGGCCGGGGCACTCTCCGGCCAATAGCTCTCGCCGACGGCACGGCTCCGGACAACCAGGCAACCGTCGCCGGCAATCGATAGCCCAACATTTTGCATCGGCGTCCCCGCCACGGAGTCATCCTCGCGCGGGGCGGAATCGGCGTCGAAAGCAATCCCGCCGCATTCACTGGCGCCGAGAAAGTTATGCACTTTCAAACCGTCCTTCTCCAAAATTGCGCGCTCCAATTTCACCGACAACGGCGCGCCCGCGGAAATCGCCAGCCGGACATTTTTCGGTATCGCCCCACCCTCATTCCATACGCGCCAGATCGCCGGCACCGCGGGAATGGTGACAGCCGCTTCCCAC
>JBKQUF010000222.1:0-8438 GCA_052140285.1 Limisphaerales bacterium
CGGAAACGCCCTTGCGTTACCGCCGCCAGATCCTGCAGTTGAAACAATTTTTTGCGGGGCGCAAATGCACGGTTCTGTTGCTCGACGACCGTACCGGGGGCGGACGGGAACTGCAGATTGAAAGCATTGCGCACGGAGTCATCACCCTCCACCGTTCGTCGCCCGAATACGGCATCGCCCGCCGCCAATTGCAGGTCCAAAAGGTTCGCGGCGTCAAATTCCGCGAGGGCAATCATGATTTCATCATTGAAAAGGGCGGCCTGGTGATCTTCCCGCGCCTGGTGGCGGCGGAGCATCACGCCCATTTCAAGCGGGAAACCTGTTCCAGCGGCCTCGGGGAATTGGACGCGTTGCTGGGCGGTGGATTGGATCGCGGCACGAGCAACATGTTCATGGGGCCGCCAGGCTCCGGCAAATCGACCATCGCCATTCTCTTTGCAATCGCCGCCGCCAAGCGCGGGGAAAAATCCCTGATCTTCAGCTTTGATGAAACGATTGGGACGATGATGAACCGGGCGGCCCAGTTGGGGATGGAGATCGAGCCGTATGCCAAAGAAGGGTTGATTAATGTGCAACAAATCGATCCCGCCGAGATTTCACCGGGGGAATTGGCGCATAAAATTCGACATGCGGTTTCCGGGGGCGCCCGTCTGGTGATCATTGACAGCATCAATGGGTATCTTAATGCGATGCCGGCGGAAAATTATTTGAGCCTGCAATTGCACGAATTGCTCGCGTTTCTCAACCAGCAGGGGGTCATCACCATCATGGTGCTGGCCCAGCAAGGCCTCATCGGCAACATGCAATCGACCGTGGACCTGACCTACCTGGCCGACACCGTGGTCACCTTTCGTTATTTCGAGCAGCGTGGGGCGGTAAAACAGGCGCTGGCGGTCATCAAAAAAAGAAGCGGACTGCACGAACGGACCATCCGTGAAATCGAGTTGGGCAAAAACGGGCTGGTCGTCGGCCGGCCATTGTCCGACTTGCAGGGAGTGCTGACCGGCGTGCCTTCGTTTATTGAAAGCAAAGGTCGTAATGTGTAACCCTCCCTCAACCCCGGCTGAAATTGAAAACCGGCCCCCAGAGACCACGTCCCGGTTCGAACGCCGTGTTTTGATCTTTGCCCCCACGGGAAATGACGCCCGGCTTACGTCCGGGTTCCTGGCAAAAAACAACTTGTCCCCGCAGGTATGTTTCCGGGTGCCGGAATTATGCGACGAGGTCGGCCAGGGATGTGGCGTGATCGTTTTGGCCGAAGAAGCGTTGAATGATCATTCCATCATGAAGCTGGTCCAGGCACTTGCCGGCCAGCCATCGTGGTCGGACATTCCGGTCATTCTCATTACCAGCGGCGGTGAAGTGGGCCAAACCCGTTTGCGACGCCTCAAAATTTTTGGCCCCGGCGGGAATGTCACCATTTTGGAGAGGCCCTTTCGCCCCAGCACCCTCATCAGCACCGTGGAGATGGCCTTGCGCGCCCGACAACGGCAATACCAGGCGCGCGATTCCGTGGAAGCGTTGAAACGCGCCCACGACGAAGCCCAGGCGGCTTCCCGCGCCAAGGACGATTTCCTGGCCGCGCTCTCGCACGAATTGCGCACCCCGCTGAACCCGGCGTTGCTGATCGCCAGCGATGCCGCCGCCGACTCCGGATTGCCCGAAGCGGTGCGTTTGGATTTCGAAACCATCCGCAAGAACATCGAATTGGAAGCGCGCCTGATCGATGACCTGCTTGATTTGACGCGCATCACCACCGGCAAAATGGCCTTGCATTGCGAATGCCTGGACGCGCATAACATCCTGATCGATGCGTTGGAGACCGTGGAGGATGACCGGCAGAAAAAGAAGATCCGCCTGGTAT
Source organism: Limisphaerales bacterium (assembly GCA_052140285.1). GTDB lineage: Bacteria > Verrucomicrobiota > Verrucomicrobiia > Limisphaerales > UBA11358 > UBA11358. The sequence goes on from JBKQUF010000222.1 coordinate 1,865, forward strand.
TAAATCTCAACGCCAGGCTTGGCGCCGTGAATGCCGATGCCGTTCGCTTGCAGCAGGTCTTCTGGAATGTCTTGAAGAATGCCGTGAAATTCACCCCCGCCGAAGGCATGATTACGGTGGAAAGCGGCGTCAAACCAGATGACCGGTTGGCGATCAAAATTTCCGACACCGGCATCGGCATGGCTGGGGACGAACTCGCGCGGGTGTTCATGGCTTTTGCGCAAGGCGACCATGCCGGCACTCATGGCACTCATCGTTTTGGCGGGCTGGGATTGGGGCTGGCCATTTCCAAAAACCTGGTCGAACTGCATTCCGGAACCATCGTTGCTGAAAGCGCCGGGCGGAACCGGGGTTCCACCTTCACGATTGAACTGCCCCTGGCCAGGGAAATGGCGCCCCGCCAAAACGTCGAAGACCGGCCGCAGGTTTCCAACGGTGCGGATGAAAGGATTTCCCCCATCTCCGTTCTATTGGTCGAAGACCATGAGACCACCCGCGTGGTATTGAGCCAGCTTCTGACCCGCAGAAATTACCGGGTTATCAGCGCCGATTCCATTGGCAAAGCGCGGGAAATCGCCCGGCAGAACAAGTTTGATTTTTTAATCTCCGATATCGGGTTGCCCGATGGAAACGGAAACGACCTGATGAACGAGCTTCGCGAAGACTATGGTTTGAAAGGAATCGCCGTCACCGGTTATGGCATGGAAGAAGACATTGAGCGCGGCAGGGCCGCTGGTTTTATCACCCACTTGATAAAACCGGTGCGCATCCAATCGCTGGAAAATGCGCTCACCGCGATCAGAAGCGCCCTTTGACTGAAAAGGCCGCTGCTTTTACGGAAGAAACAAATCGGCGGACACTTTGAAACGTCTGGCCAGCGCGCGGACATGCGCCAGCGTCAACTGCCGTTCGCCGCGCAAAATCATCGCGCCCAGCGTGCGGTGAACGTCCAACAACCGCGCCAGGTCCGCCGCGCTCATGTCATTGGCCTCCAATAAGTGACGCAAGGCGTCCAAGCCCGTGACTTTTGGCGTGGGCAAGCCTTGCTCCTTTTCGTAATCTTCAATCAGGCGGCAGAGCAAATCGAAATAATCTTCCTGATCCGGCGTCAGGTCGTGACCGGCCATGGCATCGGAAATTTCGGTGACATTTTCATAATCCAGACGGTCATGAATCGGGCGCGGGATGAGCAAGCGGCACAGTCCGGCGTAATCTTTCGGCAGCCGCGAATATTCGATTTGTCCACGTGTCATTTTCATAATGTTTCTCTCCATCGGTCTTTGCTGTATTCAGCGTGCGTCATAAAGCGCAGCGTATAGACGATCTGGCGGTTGAAATGCACCGCCGCAATCAGGCGGAAATCATTCCGGCGGATGTTAAACACCAACACCGTCCGTCCGCTGCGGACTTTCACGGCGTCTGTGTCCGGACAGGTCTGCCGCACTTCCACCAGATTGCGCCAAGCCGCCTTCTTGACCATCTTGCGCCAAACGTCCAAGTGACGAGCCGCCGCCGGATATTCCCGTCCTGCCGCCACAAGGAACGGTTCTTTAATAATCCGCACAGATACAATTTGTATTCACCGGCCCGCTTTGTCAAACACGATTAATTGGAAAGATTTAATTGCGATGAGAAGCTGCCTGATTTTCAAGGAAATTCAGCTTGGGTTTGGATATTTGGAGTGGCGGCAAGATGTTGCGGGTACGGATTGGGAAGTTTATTGAGTTTGTAGTCGAAAAAATGCAGCTTGGCCGTTCATTGTATTGGTGAACGTATAATTGCTGCCAAACGTGGTTATTCCAGTGGTGATATTGCTCCAATTAAGTAAATCAGGACTGGTTTGCAGATTGAAATTTGCAGCATTCAAACCACCGCCGCTATACGTTGTCCCATAGAACGTATTGCCCGATAAAGCTAAACCATTCGGATCACTAAGGGTATCGTTAATATCAAAATCATACAGGTTCGTAAAATCCGACTCGTTCGTATTGACGGAAAAGATTGTGCCGCCAGTGTAACACACCCGCCGTCCCATAAAGTGTGTTGTTTAATAAAATCAATGGTTGCGTCGGATTTACCCCATTGGTTCCGTTAAAAGAAACCAGTGTGGTCAACACGCCATTTGTTGTCAATTTGAACACCGTCCCCAGGCCGCTGCCGTGATCACCATTGAGATTAAGGTTGCCGCCCCCCTCGTAGTGCCGTAGATATTGCCGTCACCGCCAAGCGTCGACATGGCACTCGGTTCTGAGCCGTTGGTTCCGGTGAAATAAGCCAACGTGGTCAAGGTCTGTGCGTGCAACTGGATACCAACACACAAAACAAGCATCAAAAAACCGCGTTTGATTTTCATGCTGCGAGCTTAATCTTTTTTTTCGCGCTGGCAAGAAACCGCTGATCGAGTAAATTCAATTCATGGGAACAGAGAGAAACCAAATACGCAATATTTCCTGCTTATGCGGAAAGGGGCGCATTACAGTCACTTTTTGTAGTCCTGACCACGCATACGCACACGACAGGCAAACATGGCGTGAAGATAAAATCGAGTGCGGCAACTGTGAGGCCAAATACACAATTGTGGAACAAGGGAAAAATCTCGTGCTGGTCAGTCATGAAGATTGCGAACTGGGCAAAGTTGCCGAAATGCAAAAAAAACAAGAACTGAAAGATTTGGAAAAGTGTCTTTGGGAAAATCTCGGAAAAAATGGTGAATTGGGTTCTGTTGTCATATATTTGAATGGTTTTAAGACCGCTTCTGCCGCGGACCGGTGCCTGTCTGATTTGTATGTTTATCGGGACCTCGCTGATCTTCGGAAAAAGTTTCCAAAGGAAAGTTGCACAGTAGAGCACGTCAAGCGGCATATTTATCCGCGAGCGTTGGAGAAACTTTTGATTCGCATGAAAACTCCAAGTAAAATTTTAAACCAATACTTCGAAGACGATTCCCAGGTGCGAAATCGGCCACTTCCGATTCCTCGACCCATTGGGGAACCAATTCTGCATTTGAACCGGTAAAAGCTCCAAACACCATTTGCCTTGCCGTACATCGAATCAAAAGCGTTTGGCTTTTTCACCTTTCCGGCGTTTTGAGATTCATGAGCGATGCGCAGCCGGTGCTTTTACGGAAAAAACAAATCGGCGGACACTTTGAAACGTCTGGCCAGCGCGCGGACATGCGCCAGCGTCAATTGCCGTTCGCCGCGCAAAATCATGGCGCCCAGCGTGCGGTGAACGCCTAACAACCGCGCCAAGTCCGCCGCGCTCATGTCATTGGCTTCCAATAAGTGCCGCAAGGCGTCCAAGCCCGTGACTTTTGGCCGGCGGATTTTCTTGCCCTTGTCGTATTCGTCCACCAATTCCGTCAGCACGTCGAGATAATCCCGCTGCTCCGCGTTGAGCCGGGAGAAGACCGCGAGCCCGAGCATCATGGCCGTGGCCTCCTCATCTTCCACGTCATTATGAATCGGGCGCGGCAGATAAACCTCACACAATTCGCGGTAGGTCTTGGGAATGTCCGCGTGATTGGCAAAACGCCGGTTTTGTTGTTGCGTTAGTGTTTTCATAATTCGTCTTTCCATCGGTCTTTGCTGTATTCCACGTGCGTCATAAAGCGCAACGTATGCGGTCAAGTCATGGGATAGCCGACAACATGCCGTAGCGCGGACTTCCAAGTCGGCTGGATCGCCCGTCCTCCGTAGCACTGCGGAGGGTGGACGGGTTTCCCAACCCGCTGGCGTTTCGATATTCGACGGCCTGCCGATTTGGAAATCGGCGATACAGCAGGTTTGGAAACCTGCGCCACCATAGTGTATCTCACACCCGGCGGCATAAACAATCCGACTTCGCGGATATTTTTATTTTCAAAATAATCCACCGGTTTTATTTGCGATTGCCCTCACCCCCGGCGCCCGGTAGTTTCCGATCCATCGCAACTCATGAACGCAGCCATCGAGACCTCCAACCTGACGCGGGATTTCGGGAAGTTTCGCGCCGTGAATGAATTGAACCTGCGGGTCGAGGCCGGTCGTTTTTACGGTTTTCTCGGCCCGAATGGCGCGGGAAAATCCACGACCATTAAAATGCTCACCGGTTTGCTCGCGCCCAGCGGCGGCGCCATGCGCATTCTCGGCGAAGACCTTGGCGATCCCAAACGCGCCCTCGCGGTGAAGCGGCGCATCGGCGTCGTGCCGGAAAATCTCGCGCTGTTCGACAATCTCACGGCGCGGGAATATCTGACGTTCATCGGGCGCATGTATCTTTTGCCTGCTGACACCGTGCGCGCCCGCTGCGAGGAACTGCTCGCCATGATGGAACTGGCGCACGAGGAAAAGAAACTGACCCTGGAATTTTCCCATGGCATGAAAAAGAAGCTCGCCCTCGCCGCCGCGCTAATTCCCAATCCCGATCTGCTCTTCCTCGACGAGCCGTTCGAGGGCGTGGATGCGCTGGCCTCCCGCGTATTGCGCGATACGCTCAGGCAATGCGTCGGGCGCGGCGCGACGGTTTTTCTCACGTCGCATGTCCTCGAGATCGTGGAAAAACTTTGCACGGATGTCGGCATCATCGCGCGGGGAAAACTCGTTCATCAGGGCACGATGGAAGATTTGCGGCGCGACGGTTCTTCGCTGGAGGATAAATTTGTCTCGGTCGTCGGCGAGGACGGGCATGAGGCGCAAAAATTAAGCTGGCTGGAATGAACCGGGAACAACTCAAAACGATTCTCTGGCTGCGCTGGCGGCTCATGCGCAATCAATCGCGGCGCGGCGGCGGCCTGGGCGCGGTGATCGCGGTTATCGTCGTCATTGCTGCAATCATCCTGGGGGTATTGTCTTTCGCGGGCGCGTTGCTGGGCGCGGCATTTGGCATGGGCACAATGTCGCCGCTGGTCGTGATGGGAATCTGGTCCGGGGTTACCGTCTTTTTCCTTTTCTTTTGGATGATCGGGCTGCTCACCGAACTTCAACGCTCCGAGACGATTGACCTGCAAAAGCTGATGCACCTGCCCGTCGCCTTGGGCCAGATGTTCGTCATCAACTATCTCGTGTCGCACTTTACACTGAGCATCATCTTCGTCGTGCCCGTCATGCTCGGTTTGAGCATCGGCCTGGCGATTGCCCGCGGACCGGAAATGATTCTGCTGGTTCCGCTCGCATTAAGCATGGTCTTCATGGTCACCGCCTGGACCTATTGCCTGCGCGGCTGGCTGGCCACGATGATGTCCAATCCCCGCCGCCGCCGCACGGTCATCATGTGCATCACGTTCTCCATTGTGCTGTTGTGCCAGGGGCCGAACCTTTACTTCAACGTGTTTCAAAATCGCAACTCGTTCCGGAAACCCGCCACCAGCGCCGAATGGCATTCCCAGAACGCGGCCCGCACTGCCTCCACCAGGAAAATGTTCGACAACCTGATCGCGGTGCAGCCCTTTGTTCCGCCGCTGTGGTTGCCGGTCGGCGCGCGGGCGCTGGCCGTGGGAAATCCGCTGCCCGCGCTGCTCGGCACCCTCGGCTGTCTCGGCCTCGGCGCGCTCGGACTGCGGCGGGCCTATCGCGGCACCGTAAGGTTTTATCACGGCGAAACCGGCGGAAAAGCGGTGGCCAAAATTTCCGGCGAGCCGAAAAAAATTTCCACCCCGCGCGACAAAAACCAGCGGGGCTTTCTCGAACTCTCCCTCCCGTTCGTGCCGGAACAATCCGCCGCCCTCGCGCTGGCCACGCTGCGCTCGCTCCTCCGCGCGCCGGAAGTGAAAATGGCGCTGGCGTCGTCGTTCTTTGTGACAATCATCCTCGGCGCGACGTTTTTTCTCCGCGCCACGACGAACCTGTCCGACACCATGAAACCCTTCCTTGCCACCGGCTCGATCGTGTTCCCGATTTTTTTTCTCACCCAATTTCTCAACAACCAGTTTGGCTTTGACCGCGACGGATTCCGCTCCCTGGTTCTTTCGCCCGTGGACCGGCGGCTGATTTTGCTCGGCAAGAATGTCGCCGCCTTGCCGGTCGCCGCCGTCTTCGGCCTGCTATTGATCCTCCTCACCACCGTGCGCCTGCACCCGCCCATCCTGACGGTCCTGGCGACGCTGTTTCAACTCGCCAGCCTCCTGTTGATGGCCGGCCTTGCCGGAAACCTGCTTTCCATCCTCATGCCCTACCGCATCCAGCCCGGTTCGATGAAGCCGACCAAAATGCCCGGCCTGACGATGCTGTTGTTGATGCTCTGCCAGCCGGCTTTTCTCGTGATGATGTCGCCGGTGTTCATCGGGCCGTTGCTGGAGATGCTCTGGCGCAGATTGGACCTGCCCGACGTGGTGCCGGTCAACCTTATCGTTTCCGCGCTGCTGTGCGGGCTGATGATTATTCTCTATTGGCAGACGCTCGCTCCGCTGGGCCGCCTGCTCCAGCGCCGCGAAATAAAAATCCTCGGCGTGATCACCGCGGAGGTTGAATAAAATGCGGAAGGAAGCTAGTCCTTGAGACTGACTTCCGTGCATTTTGTCCAATAAAAACCCTTCATTTGGAGGTTTTACAGAATGTATTCACTTGTTGCTATCTGCATACATTATGTAATAATGACT
>JBKQUF010000223.1:0-18900 GCA_052140285.1 Limisphaerales bacterium
TGGCGAGCAGGTGCAGCACGGCGTTCGTCGAACCGCCGAGCGCGATGACAACGGTGATGGCATTCTCAAACGCTTTCTTGGTGAGGATGTCGAGCGGCTTGATGCCGCGCCGCAACATTTCCACGACGGCTGCGCCCGCGCGGCTGCAATCGTCCATTTTCGCCGGTGAAACGGCATTTTGCGCGGAGCTATTCGGCAAACTCATGCCGAGCGCTTCGATGGCGCTGGCCATCGTGTTGGCGGTATACATGCCGCCGCAGGAACCGGCACCGGGGATGGCGCATTGTTCGACGGCCTGAAATTCGGCGTCGGAGATTTTGTGGTTCGCGTGCGCGCCAATTGCTTCAAACACGGAGACCACATCGAGCTTGCGCGGGTCGCCGGTGATGCAGCCGGGCAGAATCGTGCCGCCATAGACGAACACAGCGGGGCGATTCATGCGCGCGATGGCGATAAGCGAGCCGGGCATATTTTTGTCGCAACCGCCGATGGCGACGTAGCCGTCCATGCCCGCGCAGCCGACGACGGTTTCAATCGAGTCGGCGATGACTTCGCGCGAGACGAGCGAATACTTCATGCCTTCACTGCCCATCGAAATGCCGTCGGAAACGGTGATGGTGTTGAAGATGATCGCCTTGCCCCCGGCGGCGTTCGCGCCTTTTTCGGCTTCGAGCGCGAGTTTGTCTATGTGCATGTTGCAGGGCGTGACGTTGCTCCACGTCGAGGCGATGCCGATAAGAGGTTTCTGAAAATCCTCGGCCTTGAAGCCGACCGGATAGAGCATGGCGCGGGCGGCGGCGCGCTCATCGCCGTCGAGCAGGATGCTGGAGTGCGGACGCAACGAATTTGGTTTCTTGGTCGAAGCAGGACTGTTTTTGGAGGTGTTCATTTTTGGTTTATTTGAATTTCAAAAAGCCGCGGATTCTGACAGCAATGGCACCAGCCGCTCGCGGAAAGCATGACGGGAAAAACAATGCGCCTCACAGCGCCACCAGGAAAGGGTGATAACCGCTGTTTGGCAGACACAGTTTTTTCGCCGGACTTTGACATGATAATTCCGCAACGCGCCCAGCGCGCCGCAGGAGTTATCAGCCGTGGAAACAGTCCCGGCGGTTTTCCCCGATGAGGGATGGCAAACCCCATTGCCGATTTCATAATGAAGAGAAATGTCGCTGGCGTCAATTGCGCTTCCGTCAGGAATGCCAACATGCTTACGATACGCCGGAGTTTCTGGTTTTGCCGATGAGCGCGGGCAGCCGGAAGTAAGTTGCGTGGCTCGCGTAAAAATAATTTCCCGGCGTTTTCAAAAGTAAAAAACGGCGCGAATTTCAAGTTCGCGCCGCTCGTGTTTTAGACGAATGGATTATTTCTTGCCCTTCTTGGGCGTCGGCACCGTGGCGATGGTCTGGAGGATGCGGCCCGCGATCTTGTAGGGGTCAGCCTGCGAGTTTGGACGGCGGTCTTCCAAGTATCCGCGATAGCCGCTGTCAATGAACTTCTGCGAAACGCGGAGCGACGCGCCACGATTGGCCACGCCGTAGTTGAATTTGTCAATGGACTGCGTTTCATGCAGGCCGGTGAGGCGCAGATGATTGTCCGGGCCATAAACGGCGATGTGCTCGTTCTTGTATTTGTCAAACGCGGCCATGAGCGCCTCGAAGTAGGCCTTGCCGCCCACTTCACGAATGTATTCCGTGGAAAAGTTCGTGTGCATTCCCGAACCGTTCCAGTCAACATCCTTGCCGAGCGGTTTGCAATGCCAGTTCACATCCACGCCATATTTTTCACAGAGGCGCATGAGAAGGTAACGGGCCACCCACACCTGGTCGGCGGCGTTCCGGGAACCTTTGCCGAAAATCTGGAATTCCCACTGGCCTTTGGCGACCTCGGAATTGATGCCTTCGTGGTTGATGCCGGCTTCCAGGCAAAGGTCGAGGTGGGTATCCACAATTTCACGAGCGATGCAACCGACGTTTTTGTAACCGACGCCGGTGTAATACTCACCCTGCGGATACGGAAAACCGAAATCAGGAAAACCGAGCGGCTTGCCGTCTTTGTAAAGAAAGTATTCTTGCTCGAAACCGAACCAGGCACCGGGGTCGTCCAGTATTCCCGCGCGCGAATTGCTCGGATGCGGCGTATTGGTGCCGGGCAACAATACTTCACACATCACGAGCGCACCGTTCTTTTTGGTGGCGTCAGGATAAACCGCGACGGGGTTGAGAATGCAGTCCGAGCTTTTGCCTTCGGCTTGGCGCGTGGAACTGCCATCAAAAGCCCACATTGGAAGTTCTTCAAGTTTTGGGAATTTCGCGAATTCCTTGATTTGAGTTTTGCCACGAAGATTGGCGACGGGTTCATAGCCGTCCAGCCAAAGGTATTCTAATTTGTATTTAGCCATTTGAGTATTGATGTTGTTGTCGGTTTTGAAAAACAGGCACAATTCAAAAAGCACGTAACTCTGACTGAGCCTGCGTTCCTTTATTTGAGCAGGAGGAGTGCCACATCGCAACATTAATAGAATGGATTGTTCGACAAATCGTCATAGGGCCTTATGAACAAAGGGTTTCTGGGGATTCATAGGTTATTCACAAGCGCGGTGAAACAAAAAATGATGTCGTATTTTATCCGCCTTGCTCAAATCAATCCTCGCAAAAACCAATTTTGCATCGACGGGCAAGTTCGACGATAGTGAGGTTTGAAGCGAGATCATGCTGAAAGTAAAAGACACCCTCCGTTCAACCGTGCATCTGACATACGATGGCAGGGTGATCAAAGCCTATCACGGGCCAAAAGCGCATGAGCGGTTTACCAACGAAGTGCGGGTGTTGCGCCACCTGGAAAAGGCGGGATGCAATTTTGTTCCGCGCCTGCTGGATGCCGATGAGAAACGGCTGCGGATCGTGACGACGAATTGCGGGAGCCGGGTGGAGCACCTGGACGCCGAGCGCAATCACGAATTATTTGCGGAATTGGAGAAATTCGGCGTTCGGCATGACGATCCGGACCTGCGCAACGTGACGTACCGGCAGTCGGATGGACGATTTTGCGTGATTGATTTTGAATTTGCGACCATCTTATCCGGTGACCAACCCACGCAAAATGAAAGCAAATGCTGACATCGAACGTCCGAAATCCGTTTCCCCTGCCTCTTCGTTGAGATGGTGCGGATGGACCGACCGCGGCAGGGTCAGGTCCCAAAATGAAGATGCCTTTTTGGGCCTGCGATTCAACGACGACGAGGTGCATTTATTGGGAAAAATCGGGACCGCATCACTGGACAAAATGAATTACGCCTTCGCGGTAAGCGATGGCATGGGGGGAGCCAAGGCGGGAGAGTTTGCGAGCCAGATTGCGGTCGGAAAAATCATCACGCTTCTGCCGCATCTGAATCAACGGTCCGGCGGCTGGCGCGAGGCGGGTTTTGCCGATGTGCTGGAAGGGCTGTTCAAGCAGATTCATCGGGCGTTGGTTTACGTGGGCGGCAGCTATGATGAATGTGTGGGAATGGAGACGACTTTGAGCCTTTGTTGGATTGCGCCGGGCCGGATGTGTTTCGGGCATATTGGCGACAGCCGGATTTATCATTTGCCGGCAGGCGGGACGAAATTGACGCAACTCAGCCACGACGACACGCACATCGGCTGGCTGCTGCGCAATAAAAAAATCAGCGAATATGAAGCGCGGACACATCCGCGACGGAATGTGCTCCAGAAAGCGCTGGGCGGCGGAAATCAATTCGTCGATCCGCAGGTGGGGAGTGTTGCGTGCGGCGCGGGCGACATCTTTTTACTCTGCACGGACGGCTTGGTGGAGGGGTTACATGACGGCCATTTGGCGGGTCACTTGCGTTCGCCCGACTTCAACGGTTTGGATGGCAATGTGGCGCGTGAGCTGGTGGAGACGGCGGTGAAAAATGACGGCCGGGACAACACGACGGCAGTGGTAGTGCAGGTGCTTGAGTAGGAAAAACAAAAACGGCGGGCAACTTTCGCTGCCCGCCGCGTGGATTCGATCAAAAGACCGGATTAACTGTGATAGCCCTCTTCGCCATGTTCGTTGATGTCGAGGCCGGCGATTTCCACTTCCTCGCTCGGACGCAGGCCGACCAGCATTTTCGTAATGTAGGCGCAAACGATGGTGCCTGGGATGAAGAGCAGAAGTGACACACCGATGGTCTTGATCTGCTCCCACAATTGGGGTTGGAAGATATTGTCGGTGACGTACTTGCTCAAGTTGGTGGCCAGGTTGGGGTTGGCTTCCTGACGGGCAAACATGCCGGTCATCAGTGCGCCGCAAGTTCCGCCGATGCCGTGAACGCTCCAGGCATCCAAGGCGTCGTCCATACCGAGCCAGCCTTTGACTTTATAGCAGAAGAACCACGGAATGGTTCCGGAAGCGATGCCGATCCAGATGGCGCCGGAGGGCAACACGTAACCGCAAGCAGGAGTGATGAGCACGAGTCCCGCGACCGCGCCGGAGCAAAAGCCGAGCACGCTGGGCTTGCCCTTGACAATCCATTCCCACATCGGCCAGACAAAGGAGCCGACTGCGGTGGCGATGGTCGTGGTGGTGAAGGCGTTGGCGGCAATCACGTCACCGGCGACGGCGCTGCCGGAGTTAAACCCGTACCAACCGACCCAGAGCATCGAAGCGCCGATGTAGGTCAAGACGATGCTGTGCGGCGTGAAGTTTTCCTTGCCGAAGCCGAGACGTTTGCCAAGGATGATGCACAGTACCAACCCCGACCAACCGGAGGACATATGCACGACGGTGCCGCCGGCGAAGTCCAGGCCGTGGATGGTGGCCGCCGGGTTCCAGCAACCATTCATCATGCCGTTGACGCCCCAGACCATGTGGCCTTGGGTATTGTAGATGAGCAGAATCCACAGTGTCATGAATACCAAGATGGCCTTGAACTTCATGCGTTCCGCGATGGAACCAATGATGAGCGCCGGGGTGATGATGGCGAACATCAATTGGAACATGGAATAGACGTTTTCCGAAACCCAATACGAATAACCCGGATTAGGCGCGGACGTGACCCCCTTGAACATCCAGCAGACACCGGGATTGCCCACGATGCCTTTGATCCAGTCATGGGTCATCCCCAACGGCCCGCTCACAGTGCCGTCACCGCCGAAGATCATGCCGTAACTGCAGATAATCCACAAGATGGTGGTCAAGCCGGTGATCAGGAAGCATTGGGCGAGCACGGAGAGGACGTTCTTCTTGCGAACGAGGCCGCCGTAGAACAACGCCAAGCCGGGGAGGGTCATGAACAGCACCAACGCCGTGCTGGTAAGCAACCAAGCGTTGTGACCGGCGCCAGGGTAGGATACATAGTTGCCCTGGCTGTTGAGCAGGTTGGTGTTGATGATGGACGGTCCCAGACCGAAGTTCACCGTCCAGTTGCCATTGGTATCTTTATACGTGGCCGTGGGGTCGGTGTTTTGAAAGTACGCTTCAACCGATTCAAGGCGTTGTTCCGAGGATGGCGCGTTGGTGGTCCATGCCGCAGGGGGGGCATTGGTGCCGGCCATTGCGGGTGTGTTGGTACTGGCCATCGCCGGCATGTTGGTATCGGTCATGGCCGGCGCGTTGGATTGCGCGCGGACGGACATGAGGCCAGCCGCCGTGGTGGCGATTAAAGCGAGGGTTAAAAGAATTCGTTTCATGGTTTTATTTTTTGGGTTCAAGTTGGTTTACGGACTTAAACAGCCGATTCCCCTTTCTCCTCGGTGCGGATGCGCACGGCTTGTTCAACGGAGGAGACAAAGACCTTTCCATCGCCGATTTTGCCGGTCTTGGCCGACTTGATGATTGCCCCGACCGCGGCGTCCGTTTGGGCGTCGCCGACGACGAGTTCAATTTTTATCTTGGGCAGGAAGTCCACGGTGTACTCGCTGCCTCGATAGATTTCGGTGTGGCCCTTCTGGCGGCCAAACCCCTTTACCTCGCTCACGGTCATCCCTTCGATGCCGATTTCGCTAAGGGCGTCCTTTACTTCTTCGAGCTTGAACGGTTTAATGATCGCTTCAATTTTCTTCATAGTTTTTTGATGTAATTTACCCGCGCATTGGCCTGTCAATTCGCGTTACCGTGCCTTTAGCAATGCCAATGCCAACGTAAAGCAAGCCGGGCGGGAACGGGGGAGTTCCCTTTTGTTTGCAACGGTTTATCCGCGTAGCGGGAGAAAGCGATTGTCCGAGCCACGGCTGCCGCGCTGTTTCCTTTTGTGCATGGAAGGAAATTTTAACCACGGGAAAATGCGGAAACGCGCCTTGACAGTGGGGGTTTGATTGCTATGCTCCGCTGCTCGTTTCGCGCTGGAGCGCAAGCGAAGTGAATTTATGAAACGACAGTACCAGCCATCAAAAATCCGCCGTGTGCGGCAGCACGGATTTCGCGCCCGCAGTTCGACCAAGGGGGGGCGCGCGATTCTGCGCAACCGCCGCCGTCTCGGTCGCAAACGCCTGACGCCGGTTTAAACCGCGGATGAGTGACGAACCGCCGAAACGCCTGCGCTTCAACCGCGACACGCGGCTGGCGCAAAACCGCGATTTCGCGCGGGTCCGGCAGCGGGGGGAACGGCTGGCGCAGGGCTGCTTGATTGCCAATTGGAACAAGCTGACCGAGGGCGCCCGGCCCAAACTGGGGGTGGTCACGAGCAAAAAAATTGGCGGCGCCATCGCGCGCAGCCGGGCGCGCCGGCTGCTGCGGGAGAGTTTCCGGTTGCACCAGCACGAGTTTTCGCATCCGGTGGAACTGGTGCTGGTGGCGCGCAATTCCATCGCTGGCAAAACCTTTGCCGAGGTGGAAAAAGATTTTCTGGCGGCATTAAGCCGGGCGGGCTTGCGGAAGAACTGATGAACCTGGTCCAGCACATCCTGATTTTGGCAATTCGCGCCTACCGTTTGGTGATTGCGCCGGCGCAGATTTATTTTTTTGGGGGCGACAGCGGCTGCCGGTTCACGCCAACCTGTTCGCAATACGCGATGGAAGCGGTGCGCCGGCATGGCGCGCTGACGGGAAGCTGGCTGGCAACCAAACGCGTTTGCCGTTGTCACCCTTTTGGGGATTGCGGGCATGATCCGGTGCCGGTGAAACCGGAGAGCCACCCGTCCCATTTGCTTAAAATTTAATGGATAAGACTGGCATCATCATAATTTCACTTTGCGTGGCGGCATTGTTTGTCTGGGTGTTCGAGCAACAGAAAATCCAGACGCAACAGGCGGAACGGCAGCAGCAGTTTTTGGCCACCAACGTGGTTGCCTCAACGCAAACACCCGCGGCCACGCCGGCCCCGGCACCGGTCACTTCGGCAACCCCGACCCTTTTTGACACCAACCTTCCCGAGAACCTGATTGTGGTCACCAACGACGCCGAGCGTTTTACCTTCACCTCGCGCGGCGGCGGGCTGAAGCAGGTTGATTTGCTTAATGTTCCGGAGACGGTTTCGGCCCGGTGGAAGCGAGTGGGCACCAATACCGCCTCCGGAGTGGCCTCGTTGAATACGCGAGCACCGTTGCCGGTGCTGTCCATTATCGGCGACACCAACCTGGTGGAAGATGGAAATTTTACGATCACCCGGTTGGGCAAGGGCGTCCGCGCCGAGAAGTTGCTGCCGGATGGATTGCGGGTGGTGAAGGATTTTAGTTTCAGCTCGAATTACCTCGTTAACGCGACAATCTGGCTGCAAAACACCACCGGGAAGCCACTGGCATTGCCGGCGCAGGAGGTCGTCATCGGCACGGCGACGCCGATGGGTCCCGATGACCAGCAGTTCGGATATTACGGCGGAATCATGTGGTATGACGGGACAAACAATTTTCCCATCAATCTTTCCTATTTCAATCCCAGCACGTCGTACCTGGGAATTATTGCCCGAACTCCCAAGTCGGTATTTGAGGCCGGGAACAATAATGTGGTCTGGGCGGCGGCATACAACCAATTTTTTGTGCTGCTGGCGATGCCCAAAGCTCCTGTGGATGAAGTTCTCGGGATTCCGGTCACCTTACCACCCTTTCCCAATATCCAGGAAAGCCCGGACACGGCGTTACCGCGCGGGATCCAGGCCGGGTTGATGTACCCGCCGCAGACAATCACGGCGAACTCCAATGTGGAGTGGCAAATCACGCTGTATGCGGGGCCAAAGGAATATCGCACGCTGGCGAACATCGCGGAACAGTTCCAAAACCATGCCGACGACGCGATGAATTTCGGGAAGGGCTATTTTAGTTTCTGGGGGGTGGGCACCTTTTTTGCGAAACTGCTGCTGGTCTCGATGAACTTGCTGCACGACGTGACCGGGCTGGGTTACGGCTGGGTGATAGTGCTGTTCACCGTTTTGATCAAGGTCGTTTTCTGGCCGTTGACGGCGGCGAGCACGCGGTCCATGAAGCGAATGCAGGCACTGCAGCCGGAGATGAAGGCGCTGCAACAGAAATACAAGGACGACGCGCAGAAGCTGACCCAAAAACAATGGGAACTTTACCGGAAACACAAGGTGAACCCGCTGAGCGGCTGCCTGCCGATGTTCATCCAAATGCCGGTATTCATCGGGTTTTACACGATGATCCGCAGCGCGTTTGAATTGCGCGGGGCACACTTTCTCTGGGTGGCGGATTTGACCAAACCGGACACGATTCTGATGATTCCGGGATTGACGTTCCTGCCGTTCAGCACGCCGGAGGGATGGCCGCTTAATTTGCTGCCGCTGCTGATGGGTGGAGCGATGTTGTGGCAATCGCACCTGGCACCACCCTCGCCGGGGATGGACCCCACCCAGCAAAAGATGATGCGCTGGCTGCCGGCGATGTTCGTGTTGTTCCTTTACAATTATTCGGCCGGCTTGGCGTTGTACTGGACGGTCAACAATCTGCTGACGATACTGCAAACCAAATTGACGCGGAATTTGAAGGATCCGGCGGCGACACCGGAATTGACGCCGCGGCTAAAATCTAAAAAATAACCTTATGTCACAACCGAAAGAAGTTCTCGAAACGATTCTCACGTCCCTGGGCTTCCAGTCCACGGTGGAGGAGCATCAGATGGACGAAGGTGTCTTGCTGGACGTGAAGGCTGATGACGCGGGGCGGCTGATCGGGCGCCAGGGACAGACGCTGGCGGATTTGCAATACCTCACCAACCGCATCTTATTTCAGCAAAGCCCCAGCGCCCCCAAAGTGACGGTGGATGTGGGCGGGTACCGAACCCAGGCGCGCGAAGCGTTGGTGAAAAAGGCGAAGGAAGCGGCCGACAAGGTCCGCCGCTGGGGCGATGTGGTGGAACTGGAGCCGTTGAACGCTTTTGACCGGCGCATTGTGCATCAAGCCCTCAAGGACGACCCCGATGTGGAGACCCACAGCGTGGAAGTGGAAGGCACCGACAAAAAGGCGGTTCTGCTCCGGCCCCGACAACAGTAATTATTGCCGGTCGAGAATCTTCATCTTGTAAAGCGGGGAATAAGAACTCGTCGGTTTCGGCTGGGAACCGAAGTCGTTGTAGAGGTAATCGAATTTAAAGCGGAAATCAACTTCATCGGAGGCCGGCGGGACGGTGACAAACCCCTCCCAGCGATTGTCCACCAACGGGACCTGGTGCAGTGGATACAGTTCGCCGTCCACGAGCACATAGGGTTTGATGCTGTCCCAGCGCAATGATTGTTGATCGGAGTTGAATTGGACTTCGACGGGATAAAAGTTATTGGCGTTGCGGGGTTGCTCCAGAGGGCTTAGTCGCGTGAACTGCGTGGCACAGCCGGCCAGCAGTACCAGCATCGGCAAAAGCGGCAGAATTTTTTTCATATGATTTAGGTTCGCAAAGCAATAAGGCTTTGTAAAGTTGGATTTCAACACTTGAAAGGGGCCGTTTTTTCCGTTATTGCATCCGGGAATGAACCCGCCGAATCAATCCATCTCCACTTTCCGGAATTGTCGCTGGGTCATTTGCGGACTGCTTTTTTTCGCCACCACGTGCAATTACCTGGACCGGCAAGTCATCAGTCTTTTAAAAAGCTATGTATTTTGCGCCCCGAAAGAAACGGCCGCGGATTTTTCCGTCCTTACTCCCAACGACTTGGACCTGCACATTTTTGTCGGAGAGTTGAATCAATCCCAGGATGCAGTGTCCCTTTTCATTAAAACCAATTTGTCCGCCGGGACCCTGGCGGCGCTCAATGGATATCCGCGGGACCCCTCGCTTGAAACGAATCTCATTACCGATTTAAACGCGCTGATCGCCAATGGAAGGATCTACAGTGCGGACCGTTTTGCGGGTGTGAAACTGCGCCCGGAAACGCAAAAACTTCTCGCCTCACCTCCGAGGGCAGGCGGGGTGGCGCACTTGAATCGGTTGTTATTGGATGACAAGTATCCGCGGGGCCTATCGCGAGGTGGTTTTGGCTGGTCCAATGGGGATTTCTCAAACTTGACATCCTTTTTCACGGGGATTTATGCGGGATTCACAATTATTGCCGGCTGGTTCATTGACCGGATTGGCACCAAACTGGGGCTGGCGCTCTCGTTGATCGTGTGGTCGATTTTTGGGATTGCCAACGCCTTCGTCGGGAGCCTGATCACGGCGCACATTGCCATCCGCAGCCTGTTCGCCACGGGCGAAGCGGGCAATTTTCCGGCGTCGATAAAAACGGTGGCGGAATGGTTTCCGAAACGCGAGCGAGCGCTGGCGACGGCGATCTTCAACGCCGGCTCAAACAGCGGCGCCATGATCGCGGCCTTTTTCGTTCCCTTGTGCCTGATTATTTTTGGAAACGACCTGGGCTGGAAAATGGCGTTCATCCTGACCGGCGTCATCGGGTTTCCGTGGCTGATTTTCTGGTTCTGGCTTTACCATCCGCCGAACAAACATCCCCGGTTGTCGAAGGCCGAATACGATTACATCCACGTTGACGATGAAACGGCGATTGACCAGCAGGTTGGCGATAAAACGGCGAAGGTTTCATGGTGGAAGTTGTTCGGCTACCGCCAGCTTTGGTCGTTTTTTGCCGGGAAACTGATGACCGACGGGATTTGGTGGTTTTATTTGTTCTGGCTGCCGGATTATCTCGACAAGCAATTTCACATGACCAAGTCGCAAATCATCCTGCCCACCTTCATGGTTTATGGCGTGGCCATCGTCGGCAGCATTTTCGGCGGGAGCATTCCGATGATGCTGATCAAGCGTGGCATGGGCGTTTATCAGGCGCGGATGACGACGATGTTCCTGATCGCGCTGTTGCCGCTGGCGGTTTTATTGACACAGTATTTTGGAAATGTGAGCCGGTTCGGCGGCATGGCGGCCATCCTGGCCGTGGCGACGATCTGCATCGGGGCCACGGCGCACCAAGCGTGGTCGGCGAATTTGTTTACGACCGTTTCGGACATGTTCCCGAAAAAGGCGGTGGCCAGCGTCACGGGAATCGGCACGGCGGCGGGAGGAATTGGCGGGGTGGCGGTGCAAAAACTTTCGGGGGCGCTCAACGATTACTACCAGGCCACGCCGCAGACGGCATATCTCATCATGTTCATCATTTGCGCATTCAGCTATCTGATTGCGTGGGCCATCATGAAGGCGCTCGTGCCGCGGCACAAACCAATCATTGATTTGTGATTTCCGCAAATGTTCTAAACTGGAAACTGAAAATAATTCTTCGCGTTCCGGTAACAGATATCTTCCACCAGATTGGCCAGCCATTCGCGGCGGTCGGGAATGCGCCCGCTTTCCACGTCGCGCCCCAGGACATCGCAAAGAATGCGGCGGAAGTATTCGTGGCGCGGATAAGACAGCAACGAGCGGGAATCGGTTAACATGCCGACGAACCGGCTCAATAATCCCAGGTCGGACAGCGCATCGAGCTGGGCGCGAATCCCATGTTCCTGGTCCAGGAACCACCACGCGGCGCCGTATTGGAGTTTGCCGGCCACGGAGCCGTCCTGAAAACTGCCGGCCAGGCCGGCGAACAGATAATTGTCCGCCGGATTAAGATTATAGAGGATCATTTTGGGCAGTTTGCCGATGCGGTCGAGACGATCCAGGTAACGCGCCAGGGAGTTTCCCTGGGTGAAATCGCCGATGGTATCGCACCCGGTGTCCGCGCCGAGGGTGGCGGCGATTCGGGAATTGGGGTCGCGCAACGCGCCGAGGTGGAGTTGTTTGACCCAGGCTTTTTCGGCATCGAGAACGCCAAAAAATTCCATCAGAAACGACGCAAACCGTCCGGCATCCTCCGGGGAAGCGGCCCGGCCTTTCAGCGCCGCGGAAAATATGGCGGCGGCTTTGGTCTCGGAACAATCCAGCGACGGCATTCGTTCCAGGCCATGGTCGGAGAGGCGGCAATCGTTGGCGTGAAAGAAATCGTGGCGCAGTTTGAGCGATTTGAGAAAACCCTTGAACGTGCCGACACTCGAACCGGAAGCGTTGCCGAGGGCTTTCACCCATTTTTTGAAGCGTTCGGGTTGGTTGACCCGGAGCGCGTTATCGGGGCGAAATGCCGGATAAACTTTGACCTTCCATCCGGATTTTTTGATGGCGCGGTGATATTCGAGCGTGTCGATGGGGTCGTCGGTGGTGCAAATGACCCGCACGTTCATGCGCTCGACAAGTCCGCGTACGGAATAGCCGGGCTGGACGAGCAGGCGATTGGCCTCATCCCAAATTTCCTGGGCGGTGCTTTCCTCGAGCAACTTTCCGATGCCGAAATACCGCCGAAGTTCGAGATGGGACCAATGAAAGAGCGGACTGCGCAAGGCCTTGGGAACGGTGGCGGCCCAGGCCTGGAATTTCTCGCGGGGCGAGGCTTCGTTGCCGGTGATCAATTTTTCCGGGACGCCATTGGCGCGCATGGCGCGCCATTTGTAATGGTCGCCGCCAAGCCACGGTTCGTGAAGGTCCTTAAAATTCCGGTTCTCGGCCAAGTCCTTCGGCGAAAGGTGGCAGTGATAGTCAATGATCGGTTGTTTGGCGGCAATGCCGTGAAAAAGCTCGCGCGCGACGGGGGTCGAGAGCAGAAAGTTTTTGTCGCAGAATTTCATGTTCAAAACTGTTCAAAAAATTTCAGGGTGAGTTCAATCGGTTTAGAAATTTTCAGGGTGAATTTATGGGTTCGACAAGTTCAGGGTGAATTTATGGGTTCGACAAGTTCAGGGTGAGTTTATGGGTTCGACAAGTTCAGGGGGAGTCGAATCGGTTTAGAAATTTTCAATTGGGTTCAATGGGTTTAGATGGCCATGGCGTGAAAACCGCCATCCACGACGAGTTCGGAGCCGGTGATGAAGCTGCCGGCGTCGGAGGCCAGCAGGAGGGTGGCGCCGATGAGTTCATTCGGTTCGCCGAACCGGTTCATGGGGGTGTGGCCCATGATTTTCGCGATGCGTTCGGGGTTGAGGATTTTGCGGTTTTGTTCGGCGGGGAAAAAGCCGGGGACCAGGACGTTCACGCGCACGCCGGAAGCGGCCCATTCGCGCGCGAGGTTTTTGGAGAGGTTGTGGACGGCCGCCTTCGACGCCGAATAGGTAAAGACACGGGACATCGGCACCAGCCCGGAAGCGGAGCCAACGTTGATGATGCTGCCGGATTTTTGGGCGACGAGGCGCCGGCCGAAAACCTGGCAGGCAAGGACGAGGCCCTTGAGGTTCACGTTGATGATTTTGTCGAACTCCTCCCCGGCGATGTCAAGGAACGGCGTGGGCGAATTGACGCCGGCGCCGTTTACGAGGATGTCCACGCGCCCGAATCTGGCCAGCACGTCCGCCAGCAGTTTTTCGAGCGCTTCCCGCGAGGTGGTGTCGCACGGGAAGAATTCAGCGGCGGCGCCGCCCCGGGAGATGCTTTCGAGGCGTTTTTTGGCTTTGGCGGCGTCGCGGCCAACGAGGGCAATGGATGCGCCCGCCGCGGCGAGGCCTTCGGCCATTTCGCCGCAGAGGACGCCGGTGCCGCCAATGACGACGGCGACCCGGCCCTGGAGCGAGAAAAGTTCGGTTGGGGTTTTCATGGTGTTATCGCTGGACTCGCGCGCCGCCGCCGATGATGATTTTTTCCACTTCCTTGCGGGTGGCCATGCTGGTGTCGCCGGGGGTGGTGGAAGCGAGCGCGCCGTGGGCGGCGCCGTAATCCACCGCCTTCCGCGGGTCGTTGAATTCGAGGAATCCGAATTGCAGTCCGCTGGCGAAGCTGTCGCCGCCGCCGACGCGGTCGAGGATTTCCAATTCAGGATATTTACGGCTTTCGTAGAATCGTCCATCGTGCCAGAGGATGGCGCTCCAGTCGTTTTTGGTGGCGGTAATGACGCGGCGCAGGGTGGTGGCGGCGACCTTGAAATTGGGATAGGCCTGGACGGCTTTTTCAATCATCGCCTTGAAGGCACCGGCCTCAATTTCAGTGAGGTCATGGTCCGCGCCTTCGACCTCGAAGCCGAGGCAGGCGGTGAAGTCTTCCTCGTTGCCGATCATCACGTCCACGTATTTGGCGACCTCCCGGTTGACCTCCCTGGCCCGGGCGAGGCCGCCGATGGATTTCCAGAGGGACGGGCGGTAGTTCAGGTCGTAGCTGACGACGGTGCCGTGTTTGCGGGCGGCTTTGACGGCTTCAATGGTGAGGGCGGCGGTGGTTTCCGAGAGGGCGGCGAAGATGCCGCCGGTGTGGAACCAGCGCGCGCCGATTTTGCCGAAGAGATGGTCCCAATCGAAATCGCCGGGTTTGAGCTGGGAGGCGGCGGAATGGCCGCGGTCAGGCACGCCGACGGCGCCGCGAATGCCGAAGCCGCGCTCGGTGAAGTTCAGGCCGTTGCGGATGCCGCGGCCGATGCCGTCATCGGGGCGCCAGAGGATGAAATCGGTGTCCACGCCGCCCTGCATGATGAAGTCTTCGATGAGGTGGCCGACTTCATTGTCCACGAAGGCGGAGCAGGCGGCGGTTTTGAGCCGGAAACATTTGCGGAGGCCGCGGGAGGTGTTGTATTCGCCGCCGCCCTCCCAGGCGGTGAACTGGCGGGCGGTGCGGATGCGGCCTTCGCCGGGGTCGAGGCGCAGCATGATTTCGCCGAGGGAAATCTGGTCGTATTTGCAGGTTGATTTGTCTCTCAGTTGAATCGACATAAGCGTTTCCGATTTTGTGACAATTCACCGGGAGTTTAAATGAAATTCTGTTGGGGGGGAAGAAAGCAGAAAGCGACCGCCTCACGCAAAGGTCGCAATGGACGCCAAGGGATTGAATTTTCTCCGAAGCACTTCGCGGCCTTGGCGGTCTTTGGGTGAGGTTTTGGTGTTTCGCGGTTCCTCTTGATTGCCCATTCAGAAGCTGGAAAGGTCGGATTTTTTTTACCACGGATGGACACGGATAAGAATGTTTCGGAGGCACGGTCGTGGTGCGAGCGGGTGGACACCGACGCTTGAGAGGTTTCGTTGCGAGCGGGTTTTCCGCGAGGGCGCGGAAAACAGCACCCGGGGCGGGTGCGCTCCCAGAACAGTGGTGTGCAGCAGTTTTTAGGTAAATCGCATGGATGAACACGGATTTGGAACGGGGAAAAAGGTTTTTGGCGAGACGCCCGCGCTCCCCGCTGATGGACACGAGTGGACACGGACCTTTTAGCCGCGAAAAGGCACAAAAGACGCAAAGGAAAAAAGAACGGAAGGCGGAAATGAGGAGACCGGACTGTTTGGAGGGGGCCAGGGTGTGTGGATTTTAACACGAAGGAAACAAAGAAAACGTTTAGTTTGATTCAACTCTTTCAGAGTTGAGGATTTTTGAGGACGCTTTCCCAGGGTAGTTCGTTCCCTCACAACCCTGGGCTGAATGATGCAATCCCGTTGGGATAGAAGGCGAAGGCGAAAGGTCGCTCGAAAGCCCGGCAGGATGCGGCAGATTCAAGGGGCAATGGGCGGAAACCCCGCCTGATTCTTCCGGTGCATGGAAGGGCGCGTGCTCCGCGCCTAATTCAAGTCTCCACCGTTTTGAAATCGGCCGGATTCCATGGGGTTTCACCGATTTCCGTGACGAGATGATTCAGCTCTTCAATCTCAGCCTGGGTGAAGAGCAGGCCGCCGTATTTTTTGGAGAGAGCGCCGGCATTGGCTTCGGGCTGGCCGGGGAGCAGACATTTTTCGTTGCCGTGGCCGAGAATGTCGGCGATGACGGCCTGGATGTTTTGCGCCTGGGTGCGGCCTCTGGCGTAATCATTTCCCTTCATCGCTTCGGGATGGATGACCTGGAAATAGAAGGTTGAACCGCGCTTTTCGCCTTCGCCGCCGCGCGAGGTGCCGCGGATTTCGGGCAGCGACCCGCCGATGTAGGCGGCGTAGAGTTCGTCGATCAGGCCGAGGCCGTAGCCTTTGTGCGCGCCGAAGGGAAGCAGGGCGACGGCTTTGTTGGGGTCGTTGGTCGGATTGCCCGAGGCGTCCACGGCGGAGTTGGGGGGCAATAATTTGCCTTCGCGTTTCAACACCTGCACGCGGCCCATGGCGACGGTGGAAGTGGCCCAGTCGATGACAATGGGGAAGCCGATGGCGTCCTGGGTGGGGAAAGCCCAGGAATGGGGGTTGGTGCCCATGGTGGGGGTTTTGCCGCCGAAAGGGACGACCTCGGAGGTGGCGGAGGTGCAGTTGGTATAAGCGATGTAGCCCTTGAGCGCGGCGTCCATCACGTAACCGCCGCCCCAAAGGTAATGGGTGGCATTATCCACACTGACCATGCCGACACCGTACTTATCGGCGAGCTTCATGCAGGTTTCCATGGCCTGCCAGGCGACGGCCTGGCCGAGCTTGAAATGGGCATTCCAGATTTCGGCAGCGGCGAAGCGGCAGGGAAGTTTTTCGATTTTCGCGCCGGGCTTCCAGCGGCCGACTTTGCTGCCGAAGAGTTCATCGAGATGCAGGGCCTTGATGGCATTGTGGGTGCGAATGCCATAGTAGGAGGCGCTGGAACAGAAGCGCGCGCCGGCGGCAGCTTCATCGGGGCTGTACCCGCGTTTGAGATACGCCTTGGTGACGAGCGCATCATGGGTTTCTTTGGGGATGATGTAGTAGGTTTCGGACATTAGATCACTTTCTTCACCGGCACTTCCGGATTGATCGGGGCGATGGGTATTTCGCCGTTCATCGTTTTCAAATTATTTCCAAAGCGATTTCCGTTAGTCCGGCAAAATCATTTTTATCCAGCGTAACTATTTTCTTTGCGCCGGATTTTTTCGCGGCGACTGCATGGAAAAAATCGTGCGCGCGTCCGCCGCGAATTCCCAACTGGCGCGCCGATATCAGCGCTTCGAGCATCTCCGATGCCGTCAGATCCACAAAATCCAGATTTGCCGCGAGGCCTTTCAGAAAAGAAGCCGCATCGTCCGCATCAATCCGCATAATGGGATTGCCGGTAAGCGCGGAAAACGTTTCTGCCAAGGCGTGGGTTCGAGTAAAGCCGCCTTCCCGCCGCAACCGCAATTGCAATGCCGGCTGCCAAAGCGACTCAACCAGCGCGGATGAATCCCAATAGCTTTTCATTGCGCATCGCGGTCAGCACGAATGGCCGCGCGAATGGCCTGGCGGCTTAATCTGACTGGACAGCTAAAAGTTCCATTTCTGTTCTGCTTTATTTTCACGACCGGAACTTTTTTTTCGACCAGTTCAACGACACGAATGCTGCCATCGGGCTGGTAACTGGCGTCAAATGCAGTATTTGGGCGGAACAAGTCCGCCGCCGTCAACCGTCCGCGTGAATCTGCAATCAATTTCATAATGGGATTATCCCACCGGGGATTCAGGGCGTCAAACTACTTTCTCACCGGCACTTCCGGATTGATCTGGGCGATGGGTTTTTTGCCGTTCATGGCGAGGATGAGGTTTTTCACGGCCGTCGAGGCCTGGCGGACAACGCTTTCGTAAGTGCGCGAGCCGACATGCGGCGTACACACAACGTTGGGCAGTTTGAGGAGCGGATGGCCGGCGGGCGGCGGTTCCTGGTCCAACACGTCCGTGCCGTACCCGCCCACCTGGCCGGATTTCAGAGCGGCAACGAGGTCTTCGGTGTTCACGAGTTCACCGCGGGCGCAATTCAGGAGCAGGACGCCTTTCTTCATTTTGGCAAAGGATTGGGCGTTGATCAGGCCGCGCTTTTCCGGGGTGAGCTTGGTGTGCAAGGAGAGGTAATCGCCGGCGGCAAAAATCTCGTCGAGTGAAGCGGCGCGTTTGACGTCATGGCCCCGGGCGAATGCTTCGTCCCAATAGGCGCCGAAGGCGATGACGTTCATGCCAAAGGCGCGGGCACGGATGGCGACTTCCTTGCCGATGCGCCCCAGCCCGATAATGCCGATGGTTTTCTGAAACAATTCATGGCCGGTTTTGCGTTTCCAGCCGCCGGCGCGGGTGGAATCGGTGTGAAACAGGAGATTCTTTTCCAGCGCGAGCAACAACAGGAAAGTATGTTCGGCCACGGTGGTATGGTTGACGCCGGGAGTGAAGAGCAGGGGAATGCCGAATTCGGTGCAGGATTTCACGTCAATCTTGTCCACGCCGATGCCGTACTTGCTGAGGACTTTCAATTTGGGGCGGGCCTTTTCCAGCACCTGGCGGGTGATGGCGTCGTCGCCGCAAATGTAACCGTCAACGTCGCCGACGAGTTTGAGGGTGTCGGCTTCACTAAGGGGTCCGCGGGCGCGGACAATTTCCCAGCCGGTCCGGGCGAGGAGGTCGTGATGTTCACCGGGGGTGTCCTGAAACGAAGTGGTGGTGAGCAGGATTTTCATAAACGGGAAGTCTAGAAAATTTCGGCGCGGCGGTCAAAAAATTAAGGCCTGACTCTGGTCTGGGGTCCCAACCGCGCACTGCCCGGGAGCGTTGGCTTGCAGCCGGTTTTGAATGTCGCCTGGCGTTTGGATATATCCGAAAAAAAGCCGATTACAAATCGGCGCTCCGG
>JBKQUF010000224.1:0-8787 GCA_052140285.1 Limisphaerales bacterium
TGGTCGCCAGCCACTGCCGCGACCCAATTAGAGCCATCCACAAATTGCTGAAATTCCTGCAATGCATGCGAACGCAACAAACTATCATCACTTTGGCTGTAATATTTTATCCAAAGCCTGCCATCCGGAAGAACCGCGCTAATGAGATTTTCATATGCTGATCCACCATTATACGACTCGTCGGAAATTTGTGCCGGTGCCTGGCTGCTCAACCGCGCCGGACCAGTGGGCGGCCCGATGGGCGCCAACAACTCCCACGGGCGATAATAGATGCCCTTGGCCGCGAGGGCGATGAATGCCATTGAGCCGGCTAACATCAAAAAATTTCGTCGCCACGTATGGCGCGTGTCGAACGCATGCCGAAAATTTAAATAGCTGGCGCAAGCGAGTGAAAAAGGGATGACGACGAGAGCAATCAGACCAAACAACACCGTCGGGATGGTCTGGCTACGGCCATAATCAAAGAATAACCATGAGTATTTCAGGGAGCTGAAAAACAGCCGGGCTATCATGCGATCGATGCCAGCAACCGCTGGTATGAGAAATGCGCAGGAGACAATGATCGCGATGGCGATGCTCAACGCCTGGAGAAAATTCTTTGCGAGCGTCGAACCGTATAACCCTGCCAAGCTAAATCCCAGGGCCGCATATAGTATGATGCCGTCAAATAGCTGGGGCGATTCATCTCTCGCTTGGAATATTTCATTGGGTGCCCCAAATAACCCTGCCATCTTTTCCAATGCCAAGGGGACAATGCCGCCCAGGAGCACTCCCAAAATGATGGCGGTTAAAAATTTGATAATGAATTGCGAGCGTTTTGAGATTGGCAGGCAAAACTGGCTGTCCATTATTCCAGGCTTTCGTTCCTCGGCGACCGAAGCGCAACCGATGACCAGTGGGAAAAGGAGCCATATAAAAGAGAAAAAGTCCGTTTCCGGGATGACATCCGAGCTTTTATGGAATTTGAGATAATGGGCGCGCACAAAGAAAATGGAGATCTGGAGTACCAGCAGGGCAATGGCTCCAACCAAGGTGACGGCATGCAATTGAAATTCTTTCTGGAGTATCGCAAAGATCGGACGGAATTGTCTCCTGTTCGTGGACTTCTCCGATCCCGCTTCAAAATATCGCCAGCGGGATAAGGAAATGGTTCCACCCGTCCACCCGATGTCCTGCGCCGAATAAAACAATCGCCTTGCCGCCCAGAACCCGGTCAGGATGTACGTTACTGCGGCTATCCCCAGCACCAGGTGGATGGTACCTTCTAAAGCCCGGCCCGGAATGAAATAAAAGACGAGTGTGGCAAAGGCTGCCGGCGCCAGAAGTGTCGCCCAAAATCCGGTGGCAGTCTGTCTGAAAAGCAGCGTCGTCCACAATCCTCCCACCATGGCAACCAATCCAACAATCGCGCTGGCTGCCAGTGAAATCCGATACGCATCATAGGTATCCGCCCATTCAAGTCCATGAGGAACGAGGGTTGAGAGTTTAAGCCTGCAACTCAAATAATACGCGAGGAATATCAAGAGGATACCGCAACCCAATATCGCCAGCTTTATCCTCCAAATTCGTTTGCGCTCAGTCGGCTGCGCCATCAGCATTTGGAAGGCACCAGAGTTGAATTCGCGGCCAAACGAACTGATCGCCGGGATAATTACACCCAGGAAAAAGAAGTAGGGCAGGATCTCAAATTCGTTACCGTTTAACATCCAAGGCAAAACAGATTCCAGGACGAGGACGGCAATCCAAGCCGGCAAAATCAGCCGAATCTCTTTTTTGATGAATGGGTTCATAACGACCATATCCTAATCTTCCTCAACGATTTGTCGAAGTCTCGGAAAAGATGTTTCCCAAATACTTGGGTTTGTGAGAAATGTCCAGCAGCGGCTCGAATTGGTCCTCACCACCGTAAAAACGTGGTTCTTCCGTCGGCCAATACCACAAGCTGCCATCGGCCGCAAGGCTCAGAAAATACCCCTGCCCACTGGCAATGGCGATCCAATCCGAATGGATACCCAAACGGGTGGGGATTGTCGTCTTCAGCTGGTTTAGGTCCAGCCTTCCATCGGAGGCATATAAAGGAACCCGAGGATTGAGTCCGAAGCGCCAGAGCCAGAGTGTTCCGTCATCTTTCAAGGTAACGGCATGTTCGCTATCACTCGCCGCAGCCAGCCAATTGGTACACGTGCCGAACTGTAAATCTACAGGCATCCAGACCAGTTCATACTCAACATTCGAATGTTTCGGGGTAGCCGGTATTTTCACTGGGTGCAATCCCTCGTCCGCCCAAATCCGGAGAGTTCCATCATCACGGACACCGAGATTAAAACCCACCCAGTAATGAATTCCGACCATGCTTCTCCAACTATGATTTGTCGAGGGCGACAGCAGTTGAATGGAAAAGTCCCGGCCAAGTTTTACCTGTGGTTGCTCTTGTTCCCCATATCCAGCTTGGATCCATATACTGCCATCGGTTTTTGCCAGATATAGGTGACCCATGCTCTGAAACGCCCGATCCCAATTTGTTTCGGCGCCCAACTGTTCAGGCGCGACGGTGGCCAAACCGGGCCAATTAGTCCAGTGGCCGCTAAAATGATCCGGTCCCCAACGCCATAATGTGCCGTCCGTCTTGGTTAATAGTGCAGAAGGGTAATACGGCTCCGCGTTTTTCCAGTTTGTTGCGGTTCCGAACTGCATTAGCTGGCGCAATGCGTTTTCAGCGGCGTCTAAACTAGCCCGAGTTGGATGCGGCTGGTAAGGCAATGGTCTGGGGGAAACCCAAAGTGTGCCGTCATCTTTAATCCCAATATATTCCCAATCTAATCGCTCAACCATTGCCCAATCTGTACCGGGGAAAAATGATCCCGATCCTCTCCCAATCATCATCTCACCGAAAGGAGCTATCGTCGCAAAAACTACGGAATCCATCCATATCCTTCCATCCGGCAGGCGCACAAAATGGTCGTTGTAAGATTGGCTCATCGTCGCGGGATTGGACAAGGCCAACCGCGCCGGTCCATGCGCTGGTTCGAACGGTGTCAGTTTTTCCCACACCCGATGATAAATCGCCGTGGTCAGCACGGCGATCAGACCGAGCGAGGCAAATAACGTTAGCAGATTCTTTAACCACAGCTTCCAGCCCAAAGTTTGATTTTGGAAATTCCGATAGGCGAGAATGACCACAGTGGCCGACAAAATCGGCAGGCCGATAAGATAAATCAGGTCACCTTGCCACAAGGGATATGGATATCTGTTAAAAACCGAGATCCTCTCCAATTGAATCATGAACCCGAAAAGAACGATGAATGTTAATGCCGGCGCCAATGCTTGGAGGGTGTTGCGGGACAATGTGGAAACAAAAAAGGAAATCAATCCAATGCCGGCGGCGATTCCCAGAAATAGAAGCAGCGGCCAACACTGGTTGAATACTTCAAGACAATGCCAGAAAAAATGTTTCCTCATTAGTTCCAAAAATTGACCATTGTAAGCATTTAAAAAATGGATATGAGCATTTGGAAGGATCCTTCCGCCTTCAAACAACAGCGGCATTCCGGCGCCCATGAGAATGGACAGGAACAATACCACCAACAGTTTTATCGTAAACTGTGTACGCCGTTTCACCGGCAGGCAAAGTTGATTCTGATGCGTTTCCAATTTGCGCTCCTCCGCCACTGCCGTGCAACCGACCATGAACGGCATCACGAGCCAGAGAAACCAGAAAGATTCGAGAATAAATTCCATGTCCGAGTTTCTCCTGAAATGTCCCCAATCGCGGGTGGCCAGGTCGCCCAGTTGCAAAACCGCCAGGGCAAAAGCCATGATGAATTGCGATTGTTGCAATTGAAATTCCTTCCGCCACAGCGCTCCGCGCGGGCTGCCGGCGCGCCAGGCCGTCAACCGGGTAAGCCATGCCGGGGACCCGCGCATTTCCGGCATGGCAATCGATCCTCCCGACCATGCCACGTCCTGGGCGCGCATGAACAGCCAGCGCGCCAGAAAAAGTCCCCCCAGGCTGTAAAGGCCAAGAACCCCCACGACCGCAATATTCAAAAATTCGTCGGATTGACCGGCAAATAATCCCTGAAGAGTCACCCAAATCACGCCCGGCACCAGCACGGTGAACCAGAATGCCGCCGCCACTTGCCGCAGCAATAGCACTGTCCATAACGCGCCGGAATAGACGATCAGCATAAAGGTCCCGATTGGAAAAAGAAAGTTATCCCAATGGTAAAAAATTTGATAATCGCCACGGATGACGTCGCGCAGAATGGCGGTCGCGGCATAAAAGACCCCGATGAATAAAAGTGACAGGGCGAGCAATAAAATCTTTTTCTCCCAAATTTTTTGGCGGGGCACTGGCTGCGCTAGAAGCATTGAAAAATTTCCGGAACTGATCTCTCCCCCAAATGAATTAAGCGCGAGGATGACCACCATGAACGGACAGAAAAGAAAGGGCAACAAACCGAAGAAGTAGCCGAAAGAGCCATTCGCACTCTCCGGCGTTAATAAATTGGTCAGCGTCAGCCCGCAGCATATGAGAAAGCCGGGCAAAATCAGCCGAATCTCTTTTTTGATGAATGGGTTCATGCGCTCGTCTTGAGTTTGTCCGACGCCACAAAAATCTCCTCCAGCGACAACGATTCGACTTTCAATTCCTCCGGTGAGTGTGCTTTCAACGCGGCAATCAACGCCTCGCTGTTCCCGTTGGCCAGAATTTCAATCTCCCGCCCGGATTGGCGCACCTCCAGCGCGCCCGGCAACGCCAGCGTTCCCGGTTCCTTCGCGAATCGCGCCCGGATTTTCCGGAACCGCTCGCGCGCCGCGTCCGCGTCCATGCTCAACAATTCCCGGCCCTGCTCGATGATCGTGAATTCGTCAATCAACCCCTCAAATTCCGAAATCAGATGCGTCGAAACAAACACCGTCCGCTGTTCCGGCGCGCCGGATTGATAGGCGCCGATGACCGTCTCGATGAATTCCCGGCGCACAATCGGGTCCAGCCCGCCCGTCGGCTCATCGAGCACCAGCAATTCCGGTTCGGGACAGATCGCGCCGATGAGCGCCAGTTGCGTGCGCTGGCCCTTCGACAAATGGCTGGCTTTCTGTTTCGGATCGAGCCGGAATCGCCCCAGCAAATCACTCTCGATCTCCCGGTTCCAGTGTTTGCGAAACGACGCCACGTATTCCAGCGTGTCGCTCACCGTCATCCACGGATAAAACGCCACCAAATCCGGCACGTACGCCAGGCGCGATTTGATGGCCACTTCGTCGCGCCGCGGGTCCATGCCAAACACCCGGATGCTGCCCGCGCTGGGCCGCAACAAATTGAGCAGGCATTTAATGGTGGTCGTCTTGCCTGCGCCGTTGCGGCCAAAGAAGCCGTAACACCGTCCCGCGCGCACCTTCAATGTCAGACCGTTCACCGCATCCAGCTTGCCGTACCGGCGATGAAGATTGTCTGTCTCAATGATGATTTCATTCATGGCGATCCTTGATTGGGGTTTTTTCCTGTGATTTGCGCTCGAAATAATCCAGCCGCTCCCGGACCAGTTCCAGAAAGGCCTCCCGATCCACCTGCAGGTGGTGCGCGGCGACCACCGCCTCATCAATCTCCTGGAGCACGATTTTGTTGCGGGCGGCTTTGTTGAACGGGGAATTGTTTTCCTTCAGGAAGCAACCCTTGCCGGGGACGGTCTCAATCACCCCCTGGCTTTCGAGTTCCGCGTATGCCTTGGCCACCGTGTTGCGGTTCACGCGCAATTCCTCCGCCAGCGGGCGGATGGAGGGCAGCGGCTCCCCCGCGCGCAGGCCGCCCGAGGCGGCGGCGTAGCGGATTTGGTCCACCAATTGCAGATAGACCGGCTTGCCGGACTTGAAATCGATTTGGAGCAGCATGGTGACTGACATAGGACACTATGACAGTTAGCCGCAGTCGTCAAGGAAAATTTTTAAAAAAAGAATTATTCCTTAAGCTCTTTCGCCAGCCCGTGGTGCAACAGCCATTGCATTTCCAATTTCGGCGTGATATTGATCAATTTTTGGAACTCCAACGGCTTCACGATGCAGGCATTCGCTCCCATTCTCAGACTCGTGGTCATTTCCGGACCTTCCGCCGACGTACACAAGGCGACGACGGGAATGGATTGAGTGCGGGGGTCTTTTCGGATGCGTTGGAGCACCTCCAGCCCGTTGATTCGCGGAAGGTCCAAATCCAGCAACACCAATGTTCCGTGGCCCTCCGGCTTGCGATCAGCAAAGCGGCCCGTGCCCAGGAGAAAATCCAGCGCGGCCTCCCCGTCATGCACCGCCACGATGCGATTGGCAATCTTCGCCTGCTTGAACGACTGCATGGCCACCATGACCTCATCCGCTTCATCTTCCACATATAAAATATCCATCGCTCGGGCTTTATCTTCGGGCCGGGACGAACCGGTGTCGTAGGAAAAGAGGCTCGGCAGCGAAGCGCCCAAGGCCCTGGCCAGGCGCTCAATGCTTTGCAGGGACACATTGCGCGCGCCTCGTTCCACATCGGAAATATAGGTCCGGTGCAAAAGGGCGCGTTCGGCAAGCTCTTCCTGTGAAATGCCCATGCGCCTTCGCCAGACTCTGACAGACGCTCCGAATGATTTCTTTACCTCAGCTTCTCGCACAACATGTCTCACAATTGAAAGGAGAATATCAATCGCAGCAACAGACTATGAGTGACAGCCAACTTCGTAAGCCACTTGCCATGAATCAATTAGCCGTGGCGCGAATTGAACCTCTCAAAATAACCTACGACCGCCCCCCGAATAATGCAAAAACAGATTTACTTCGTCCGGCGGCGAAAATATAATTAGGGTGATTTCGTGCCGATGTGGCGGAACTGGCAGACGCGCTAGACTCAAAATCTAGTGACCTTACGGTCGTGTGGGTTCGACCCCCTCCGTCGGCACCATATAAATCAACGACTTACGTTGATTAGCTTGACATGTTGTTACAGTGTTGTTACACTGTAACGCATGAAATCGAATCTTTCTTCTAATCCGCTCGCGCCGGAATCAAAGCCTGTTCGCCTGCCGAAAGCGTGGCCGCACGTCATTCGCAACGGCGATGTCGCGGTAAAAATCTACAAGAACAAAGGCAATGTTCGCGGTGAGAATTTCCCCACGTTCCTGTTGAGTTACTACGCCAGTGGAAAGCGTCAGCTTCGCCGCTTCATGGACTTCACCAAGGCCAGCGCAGAGGCAACGCGCATCGCCGAACAGAAAGCGCAGGGCGCACTTGGCGCGGCGGCATTGAGCGCTTCTGATCGTGTGTCACTCGAACAAGCCCTCGTGTTGCTGGCTAAGAATGAAGGCATCGGCAACGCCAGTGTTTCCCGACTGGTGGAAATAGTCCGCGATTACACCGCCGCGCGGGTGGGTCTGCCGCCGGGCGTGACGCTCGCCGAAATCTCGCAATTCTACAAGCAGAAGCATCCGGCCAACATGCAGCGCAAATCCGTGGCCGAAGTCGTCACGGAATTTATTGCCGACCGGCGGAACGCGGGGTGCTCGGCAATCCATGTGAACGACCTTGAAATTCGGCTCGGTCAATTCTCCAAGGCATTTGAGTTGCCCATCATTGCCGTCAGCGCGCCGTTGGTTCAGCAATGGATTTACGGATTGAAGAACCAAAAGACGAAAAAGGACACCGCTCCCCGCACCAAGGAAAACATGCTCCGGCAGATCGTCAGCCTGTTCAACTTCGCCCGCCGGCAGAAATATGTGCCCGCCGACCTTACCCTCGAACTATCGGAAATCTCCACGCCCAGGAAACAACACGCTCCAATCGGCATCTACACACCGGACGAAATGCGCGCCATCCTTTCGGCGGCGGATGCGGCCATTGCTCCGGCACTGGCCATTGCTGCGTTTGCCGGTTTGCGGCTGGCCGAGGTTTCGCGGTTGGACTGGCGCGAAGTGCGATTGTCCGAAAAACTCATTGTCGTCGGGGCGGAAAATGCCAAGACCGCTGCCCGCCGGTTGGTGCCCATCAGTGACAACCTCGCTACGTGGCTGACACCTCATGCCAAACGGTTCGGTTTGATGAATCCCTGTGATGAACAGGCCGAAAATGTTGGCAATGCTTTGGGCAATCGGTTTGAGCGCGCGGCGGCACGGGCAAAAGTGGCGTGGAAGCGGAACGGTTTTCGCCACTCCTACATTTCCTATCGCGTGGCGACGCTTAAAGACGTGCCTGCCGTGGCGCTGGAATGTGGCAACTCGCCGCAAGTTATTTTCTCCAACTATCGCGCACTGGCAACCGACGCCGAAGCCAAGGCGTGGTTCTCCATCCTGCCGCCCAAGCAGGCAGGGAACATCGTCCCGTTGCAAATTGCCGCCAACGCATGACGCTCGCACCGGTCGTAACGGAGCGCCAATTTTTTCAGTTTCAACCCAGGACAAGCCTTACTCCTCATCAAAATGAGGTTTTTGCGTCCGCGCAACGGTCGCGGTTTGGTCGCAAATTGTCCGCGCCAAAATCCGGTCAGCCGACCGTGTCCGTGTCCAGTCCGTGACCGCGTCCAGTCCGAAAACCGTCCGTATCCGCGCCGTGACTGCGGCCGAGTCCAGTCCGCGTCCTTGTCCTGGTCGAGTCCGTGACCGCAACCAGTCGGCGTCCGCGTCCCGCCCACAGTCAGTCCACGACGGCAGCCGTAGCCACGAATTGTCCATGTCCGCGAATTGTCCGCACCGGCAATCTGTCCACAGTCGCACAACGGCCACGACCAGTCCGCGTCCGTATTCAGTCCACGACCAATCCGGG
>JBKQUF010000225.1:0-5773 GCA_052140285.1 Limisphaerales bacterium
ACACCGCACCTGAAAGTGCTGGTGCTGGAAAGCGGCGCGGCGCGGCACGGGCTGCGCAAAAAAATTCCGCAGCACGACATCATTGTGACGAATTACGCGCTGCTGCGGCGGGACCTGGAGGAATTGCAAAAATTTTCATTTCGCGCGGTGATTTTGGACGAAGCGCAGTTCATCAAGAATCCGGGGGCGCAGGTGACGCAATCGGTGAAGCAATTGAAATGCGAGCACAAGATAGCGCTCACGGGCACGCCGCTGGAAAACCGGCTGCTGGATTTGTGGAGCATTGTGGATTTCATCCAACCCGGCTACCTGGGAAACCAGGAACAGTTTTTGGAAACCTACGAGCCGCGCGGGGAAAATGCCGAAAGCGCGCAGCGGATCGCCCGCCGGCGGCTGTCGGCAAAATTGCGCCCGCTGCTGCTGCGCCGGTTGAAGAAGCACGTGGCCAGGGATTTGCCGGACCGCATCGAGGAGCGGCGGGATTGTCCGCTGGGGGACGAGCAACGCAAATTGTATCTGGCGGAACTGCGCCGCAGCCGCGACCAAGTGATGAAAGCGGTTGAGACGCAGGGGTTGAACAAATCGAAGATGCACGTGCTGGCCGCGCTGACGCGATTGCGGCAGGTCTGCTGCCATCCGTCGCTGGTGGGCAGCGACACGGCCAGCGGCAAAACGGACACGCTTTTTGAATTGCTGGACCCGCTCATCGCCGACGGCCAGAAAGTGCTGGTTTTCTCGCAGTTCGTGCAAATGTTGCAATTGCTGGAACGGGAATGCGCCGTGCGGAACATCCACACGCACATCCTCACCGGCCAGACGAAGGACCGGCAGCAAGTGGTCAGCGAATTCCAGGCGGACACCAAGCCGGGTGTTTTCCTCCTGAGCCTGCGCGCGGCGGGGACGGGATTGAACCTGACCAACGCCAGTTATGTGGTGTTGTATGACCCGTGGTGGAACCCGGCGGTGGAAGCCCAGGCGATCGACCGCTCGCACCGCATCGGCCAGACGCATACGGTCAACGCGTACCGGCTCATTGCGCCGGGAACGGTTGAGGAAAAAATCTGGGAACTTCAGCAGAGCAAAGCCAAAACCATCGCCGACGTGCTGGGCGAGGAAGGCTTTGCCCGCAGCTTGACGTCGATGGATTTGGAATATTTGTTTGCGGAGGGTTAATCTTCGTTCCGTAAATTGCACGGGACACAAGCTTTAGTCGCGCGATGAACGCGAAGGCGCGAGAAGAATCCGACCAATTTTTCATGACCCTTTGGACCAAACTTCCCCGTGAACCCGACGGACCCCTCACTCATGAACCTCAAGGGACAAGAAGGCCGGGCGGCTATAATTCTCACCCCTCACCCTCAATCCCTCTCCCCGTTGAGGGGAGAGGGAAGATGCTATCGGACGCGACCGGACATTCTGGAGGTTCAGGGGAGCAATGCGCGGTTTTTTCGGGGAATTCTTACCTCGATTTTCGGGCATCCGTCTCGATAATCCTTTTCAAATAATCAAAGGAGAAAATACCGGTGGCGTGCCCGTCTTCCCAGACCGGTTGGATGGCGTAATTGCCCACGGTGACAATTT
Source organism: Limisphaerales bacterium (assembly GCA_052140285.1). GTDB lineage: Bacteria > Verrucomicrobiota > Verrucomicrobiia > Limisphaerales > UBA11358 > UBA11358. Next base: position 1,582 of record JBKQUF010000225.1, read on the forward strand.
TTTTCAATTGGAACGCGGCGGGGGCCAGTTCCGCGCCGGGATTTTTATAAAGGTTTCCGAGAAGGTCCGTCTCGCCTTGGCAACCGGCGCAGGGACAATGGCGGCGCAGTTTTTCGAGCGGGATGAAGCTTTCGTCGCCGTTGTCCCATTTGATCGCCAGTTCCGCTCCGATTTGCTGGAGGTCAATGGGGCGCATCAGCGTTTTCCCAGTTTTCGCTGGAAGGCGGCCAGCGTTTCGGGGCTGACGTGATGCTCGAGACCCTCGGCGTCCAATTCAGCGGTCTTTTGGGAAATGCCGAGGGAACACAAAAAGGCGACGACGGTTTGGTGCCTTTTTTTGGTTTCTTCGGCCAGTTTCCGTCCGGTATCGGTCAAAAAAATGGCGCGATAAGGCCGGGTATTAACGTAGCCGGCCTGGTACAGCCGGGCCAGGGTGCGATTGACCGTGACATGGGTCACCCCCAGACGCCGGGCGAGGTCGGTGACACGCGCTTCGCCGAGGGAGACGGTGAGGTCGGCGATGGCTTCGACATAATCCTGGGCGATTTCGGCGGCGCGGTCGCGGCGCGAGCGGCGGAGGTTCTCCGCCTGCTGCGAGGCGGGGCGCACCTCGGGGAGGGCGGTTGTTTTTCGAGAAAGACGCGGCATCGGGGAAATTACAACGAAAAGCGAGAGTCGAGTCGAGGCATAAATTTGTAACCGAAGCTACATTTTTTGTTGACGGGATGGATTTTCAAACGTATTCTCTGCTACATTATTTTGTTTATGATAAAAAGGATGGTGATGATCGGGCCGGCGCTGACGGCGGTGTTTGCCGCCGGCGCGCAGGAGACCAACAGCGTTCCGCCGGATAAAAGCGTCTATAACCTTTTCAATCCCGTGCCGGATAATCTGATGCGTGATTTAAGCCCTGACCGTCCGGACGTAACCGAGTCGGCTTATACGGTGGATGCCGGGCATTATCAGTTGGAAGCGGATTTTTTCAATTACACCTACGATAAAGCGGGGGGCACGACTACGAAGATCTGGGAATGGGGAGATTTCAACTTCAAGGCCGGGTTGCTCAACAATGTTGACCTCCAACTGGTCTATGACAACTACCTGAATGTGCATGCGGAAGACAGTTTGGGGAAATCAACCACGCAGTCGGGCTTCGGCGACTTCACAGCGCGGCTAAAAGTCAATTTGTGGGGTGATGACAGCGGGAAAACGGCGTTTGCATTATTACCTTATATCACGTTTCCGACGGCCACGGATGGTCTCGGCGACGGGGCTGTGGAAGGCGGCGTGATTTTTCCTTTGGCGGTAAGTTTACCGTATGATTTTGACCTGAGTTTGGAAACGGGGGCCAGCTATAAGAAAAATGACGATGATGGTGGCTATCATGAAGAGTTCATCGCGTCGGCAAGCCTGGACCACCAGATTGTCGGAAAATTGAGCGGGTTCGCGGAATTTGCCAGCAACTTCACCACGGAAAGTCATTCAAGTTGGGCGGGAACGGCGGATACCGGTCTGGAATATCTCGCGACTAAAAACATCCAACTGGATCTCGACTGCTACTTTGGCGTCACACACGCCGCTCCTGATTTTAATCCCTTTGCCGGAATTACTTGGAGATTTTGAAAGATAAAAATTTCGTGAACCCAATCGAACCAACATCTAAAACTATATCCGAGCCAAAAGCGACCCCTGTTCCGCATCCCGGCGCCATGTCTTTGGAAGGATTGCACAACAGCGTGGCGGTGCCCGATCACCGGGCTGGTTTTTGGAAACAAATGACCGCCTTTTTCGGTCCGGCGGTCTTGGTCAGCGTGGCCTACATGGATCCGGGCAATTGGGGGACCGATCTCCAGGGCGGCGCCCAGTTCAAATACGGACTGCTTTGGGTGGTCGGCCTGGCCAGCGCGATGGCCATCTTCCTGCAAATCATCGCCGCGCGGTTGGGCATCGCGACCGGACGTGACCTGGCGCAGTGCTGCTACGATTGGTATCCCAAATGGACGCGGGTGCCGAATTGGCTGATGGCGGAGGTGGCCATCATCGCGTGCGATCTGGCGGAAGTCCTGGGCGGCGCGGTGGCGCTGAATATGTTGTTCCATATCCCCATTTTTTGGGGAGTTATCATCACGGGCGCCGACGTGCTGCTGCTGCTGGCGTTACAAGGACTGGGCATGAGGATGATTGAAGGGGTGGTGCTGCTGCTGGTGGCGACCATTGGGATTTGCTACTTCATCGAAATTTTCGTTCTGCCGCAGACGCAGCCCAGCTTTCTGGAAATGGGGCGGGCGATGATCACGCCCGCTTTGAGTTCGGCTGACATGGTTTATGTGGCCATCGGGATTATCGGCGCAACGGTCATGCCGCACGTGCTGTATTTGCATCCGGCTCTGGTGCAGAGCCGGAAATTCCAAAAGGATGACGAATCCATCCGGACCGCACTCCGCTTTAATACGATTGACGTCACCGCCAACCTGTCGGTCGCTTTCCTGATCAACGCCGCCATCCTGGTGCTGGCGGCGCTTGTTTTCTATGGCAAAACCAGTGTCACCGCCGCCGGCGGGCAAGTGATCCAGTTCAACGATTCGACGGATTGGATTCAGGCCGCCAACCTGACCCTGGCGCCGCTGCTGGGCACGACGGCGGCGAGTGTGCTTTTCGCCATCGCCCTGCTGGCCAGCGGGCAAAGCGCCACCATTGTGGGCACGATGGCCGGGCAGGTGGTGATGGAAGGTTTCATGCGCTGGCGCATCAAACCGTGGTTGCGGCGGCTCATCACCCGGTCATTGGCCATCATCCCCACTGCGGTTTTTATCGGCCTCCGCGGGGCCAATAATGTGAATGATCTGATCGTCCTGAGCCAGGTGGTGCTGGCATTGCAACTGCCCTTTGCGATGTTCCCGCTGCTGCACTTCGCCAGTTCGCGCAGAAGAATGGGACAATGGCGGCTGAACTGGTTTCTGCTCATCGCCGGCTGGGGTTCGGCATTGCTGATTACGTTCTTCGATTTCTACGGCCTGCCCGACGCATTGAAACAGGCTTGGCAAGTCGTTACCGGTCACTGATGATTGCTTGTCGTTCAACCTTGAAGAAATAACCGCCATCACCAATCCCGGCCATGTATCATAAAATTCTGGTGACCCTGGACGCGACGCCGACCGATCGCGCCATCATTGAACACGTCAAGCCGCTGGCCAAATGGGCGAAGAGCCGGGTGGTATTGCTGCATGTCGCCGACGGCTGGGCCGCGCGCACTTACGGACCGGATGCAATCAGCCCGGAGATCACCGAGGACACGGCTTACCTGGAAAAAATTCGCGCCGAATTCGAGTCCGAGGGCATTGACGCCGCGGCGGAACTGGCTTACGGAGAACCGGGCGCGGAGATCGTCAAATGGGTTGAGCAAAAAGGCTGCGATCTGGTGGCGATGAGCACGCACGGGCACGGTTTTCTGGCTGATTTATTTCTGGGCAGCGCGTCGCGCCGGGTCCGGCACAGCATCCGGGTGCCGGTCCTGTTGTTGCGGGCGAAGTAGGCGGATTGAAGCCTGCAAATCCGTCAAACTTTTTGGACGATACTTCATCGTCTGTCGCCATTTTTTGGGCAATTTCAGCCGGCGATCCAATTCTTCCAGCATGGCAATTTCCGAGGCGGGCAATAACGCTGCGATGGATTCTGCTTTTGTTTCGCTCTCAAACTTGAATGTTAAAACTACCGGACCGCCATTCGCTGTCGGCCAGCGTTTCATTTTCAGAAAGGCTTTCGCCATTTCAGGCCGGAGAAACGGGCAAAGCCACCGTCGGTGCTGATGAATTCGCAATCATTTTCCAGGGCCAATGCAGCGAGATAGACGTCGGGAACATCGTCGCCCCCGGCGTTGATGGCGCGGCAGAGTTGCGTGAAAATTTCCCAGTGCCGCTCGCCGGCGTTCAGCGGACGGGCGGCGGGCGCGGCGCGCATGGTTTCAATGAAATCAAGCGCCAAAGGCAACGGCGTGGGAACTTTAAAAATTCTGCGGTTGGTGATGATGCGCAGAAAGCTCGTGAGCGTGGGATGGAACAGGCCAACGACTTCGCCGCCGTTCAACGCGGATTCCAGCCAGTTTTTGGCGGCGGCGTGAGCGGACAAATCCTCGCGCTGGGCATAAACGAGAATGTTGACATCCGGCAGCAGCATCGAAGTCAGGGCAACTGCG
>JBKQUF010000226.1:0-9352 GCA_052140285.1 Limisphaerales bacterium
TGCATTGCCGTTGGTCTTCCGCACCGCTTGGTCAACCGAATTCCGCGCTAAAAAAGTGTCAAAAGCGCGATTTTCCAGAGTGTTTATGAATCCGGCGAAATTCCTATTGCATGGTTACGGCTAAGAATCCATGAGGGCGGCGAAGCGGAGGCCGCGGGTGCTGATGCGCAATTGGGTGAAGCCGAATTCCTGCATGATCATCTCGTAAATCAAAACCCCGGTGAGGATGACATCCGCGCGCATTTTGGGCAGGCCGACGATTTGCTTGCGTTCGGCCAGGGGGAGGCGCCAAAGATTTTTGCGGTGGGCGACGGTGCGGTCAAAGGACAGGACGGTCTGCTCGATTTTGTCGCGGTCGAACCGGTCCAATTTTCTTTCCATGCGGGCCAGGATGCTCACGGTGCCGCCGGTGCCGGCCAGTTGCGCGCCCTGATAGCCTGATTGCCGCAACAGCGGCCCCACTTTGGGCGAGACTTCCTGTTTCAGAAAATTTTTGATCCAATCGCGGCATTGCTCAAATTCGGAACGAGTAGGGGGATCGCGGTGCGGAAATTTTTCCAGGAGCCGCACGGTGCCGAGCGGGTAACTCTCGGCGAAGCGCTGTTGCGATTTTTGGCCGAGGATAAATTCGGTGCTGCCGCCGCCGACATCGAGCAGGAGAAGGGGCGCCTGCGCGAGATCGGAATTGGCGGTGACACCCTGGAACACCCAGGCGGCCTCCTGCGCGCCGGAAATGATTTCCACCTTGAGTCCGGAGGCCTTCTCGATGGTCGAGACGAGGTCCTGCTGGTTGAGGGCATCGCGGGCGGCGCTGGTGGCGATGACGCGGATGTGCGCAGCGTCGCGTTCCCGGGCGGTCCCGGCAAATTCCCAAACGGCCTCGGCGGTGCAGGCGACGGCTTCGGGTTGGAGACGGCGGGTGTCGTAAAAGTTTTTGCCCAGACGGGTCTGGCGGCTTTCTTCGTGAACGGGGATGACGTCGTGGTCGCGGACATCGGCGATGAGGAGCTTGATGGAATTGGTGCCGATGTCGATGACGGCGCGCCGCTGGACGGAGACGGGGTCCGTTCCCCTGGCACCGGCGCGTCTGATGAGTTCCATGAGCATCAACTTTACAACGGGAAAAGGCGGAAGGCAATGGACGGGTGGACGGGAAAAACGGAAGGCGGAAAGCGGGTGCCCTTTGCGTTTGGGGGAGGGCCGGTGTAACTTTTGGGCATGAATCTTTATGTTCTGAGGCACGGAATAGCGATGGAACGCGAGGAATGGAACAGGGACGATGCGCTGCGTCCGCTGACGCGCGAAGGGGAAAAACAGATGGGCAAGGTGGCGCGGGCGTTGCAGGAGATGGGATTGGAATTCGACCTGATCGTCTCCAGCCCTTATGAACGCGCGAAAAGGACGGCGGAAATTGTCGCGGCCAAATTGAAACTGAGGAAGCAGTTGAAATTTTCCGCCGAATTGAGCCCGGAAGGGGACCCAAAGAAATTGGTGGCCGGAATCAAGGCTCAGCGGCCGCCACCACAAAATGCGCTGCTGGTGGGGCACGAGCCGTACCTGAGCAAACTGATTTCGCTGCTGACATGCGGAGACGGGGGGATGGCCATGGATTTCAAAAAGGCCTGCGTGTGCAAGTTGAAGGTGGAGGATTTGCAGTACGGCAAATGCGCGGAGCTGCGGTGGCTGCTCACGCCCAGGCAGATGGATTTGATGGCGTGAATTTCTTCAAACGCTAACCGATGCGAAAGGAGATTTTTTTGATGAAACTGGTCCCGAACGCGAGTTGCAGGCGGTCAATAATTTCCTTGCGGCGATAGCGGACGATTTCGGACAGCCAGACGCTGCTGTCCACGTTCACGAACAGGGTGCCTTTGTGAAGATTGGCGGGCTGGGCGTGCGCCACGATGACCGGATCGAGCAGGGAGTTCCAGACCTTGACCAGCTCAATTTCCGCGCGGCGCGAATCCATCTTCAAATCCCCCAAAACCCGGGAGACAATTTTATCCGCGGGGCGGGCGCGGACGGCCCTGGCGGTTTCCTCCGGTTCCAAGTCAACTCCGCGCCATTGGGCAAGAACCTTTTGGCGGGCGGAGATTTTTTTTGGCGGCGGCATCGGGGGAATTTTCAGGGGAACAGGGGTCGAATGCAAGAAGACATGAACTGTAGCGGCGGGCATCCTGCCTGCCGTAGAGGGCGCGCATCCGTGCCGCCCGGAATCAGTACCCACACTGCGGAAAGCGCCGGCTCTTCGAGGGGTAAGCCTGCCTCTCCACCCAAAATTAAATTTCACTTGTCAATATGCACTTTGCGTTGCAAAGTCTAATCATGAATCCGAATTGGGCCGAAGAAAACCTGCAAACGATCCGGACGTTGATGGAACGCTCGGCGGTGTATCGCCACGCGCTGGCGCCAATCATGTTGCTGGCGGGAGGGTTGGGCGTCATCGCCACGATCATCGGCCTGGGATGCCATTTGAATTCCGCGCGCGCCTTCAGCCTGCTTTGGCTCGTGACCGCCTTGGTGACATTGGCGGGCGCTTTGCTGGTGACTCGACGGCAGGCGTTGAAGGACCAGGAGATTTTTTGGTCCCCCCCGACGCGCCGTGTAACGCAGGCGTTGCTTCCGCCCCTGCTGGCCGGGATGGGTCTGGGCCTCCTGCCGGTTTTTACGGGCAACTCGAATGAGGCGTCGCAGGCGTCGGCCATGATTTGGATCCTGTTCTATGGCTGCGCGTTGCACGCGGCCGGCTTTTTTATGCCGCGTGGTATCAAACTCTTTGGCTGGATTTTTATCGCTAGTGGTTGCGTTCTGTTTTGGGTATGGATTCGAGGGTGGGCGGATTTTCATTTTTCGGCACACTGGCTGATGGGGGTTTTCTTCGGGGGATTGCACCTGGCCTACGGCGCTTATCTGCGCGTGACTGAAAAGGGAAAGAATGCGGCGTGAACCCGGACCTGTTTCTCCAGCTCGACGGGGTGATCCACGAGAAAGGGCGGCTGGCCATCATGTCCGCGCTGGCGGCCTCACCGGAACTGGCCTTCACCGAATTGCGCGACCTGCTGAAAATGACGGACGGCAATCTCACGACGCACATCCGGACGTTACAACAGGAGGGGTTTGTGGCGGTGGCCAAATCGTACCAAAACCGGCGTCCGCTGACCACGTGTTCGCTGACGGCGGCGGGGCGCAAGGCGTTTGCCGGTTATGTGAACCTGCTGGAGCAGATCGTGCGTCAGAATAAACCCGAATAAAAAAGATTGAACAAAAAAATGTCATCGTGGTCTTTTACTTTGTGTCACAAAGTTAAATTAAATGCAACCGATCAAAAACCTATGAAAGAAATCATCACCGACAGCATTCGTTATTGGGAACCGCGCCGGATTGCCTACAACGCCGCCTTGGCCCTGGTGTTGGCGTTCTCATTCCGGGACAGCCATATATCCTGGGCGGCGATAAGCTGGGCGCTGGCAATCTCTCTGCTGATCATGGCGGTCATTGCCAACTTGTTTTATAGCGCGGTTTACATTGCGGATATTTTCTTCCAAATGTCTGAATACCGGCAGGTATGGAAGCGCTTCCGTTGGGCATTGCTGGTGGTGGGAACCCTGTTTGCCGCAGCCTTGTTCTTGATCCGACAATAAAGCCAATGCATTAAACCCTTCAATTTCAAACCGGAGAACCAATGAAAATCATACGCGCTGAACATCTGGGAATGTGTTTTGGGGTGAAGGACGCCATTGACTTGGCGCGGGAAGCGGCGCGGCGTGAGCCGCTGACCATCCTCGGCGAACTGGTGCATAATCCGACGGTGCTGGAGGAATTGCAGGCGAACGGAATTCGCATCGAACACGGCCCGGCGGAAGTGTCCACGCAAACCGTGATGATCACCGCCCATGGCGCCTCGGAAAGAAAATTGGCGGAGACACGAAGCCGGGGATTGAACGTGCTGCAGGCGACGTGTCCGCTGGTGCAGGCGGCGCATCGCAGTCTTGCCAAACTGGTCAACGGCGGTCTTCACCCGGTAATTATCGGCCTCCGCGGCCACGTGGAAGTGCGGGGGATGACGGAGGACTTGGAGGCATTCGACGTGGTGCTCACCGCGGAGGACATCCTGAATTTGTGCGAGCACCCGCGTTTAGGCGTGGTCTCCCAAACGACGCAGCCGATTGAGAAGGTCCGTCGGCTGGTGGGTCTGCTGCGCAACCGATTTCCAAAATCCGAGGTGCGGTTCATTGACACAGTCTGCCAGCCGACGAAGCTGCGTCAGAGTGCGGCGGTGGAGTTGGCACTGGAATGCGATGTGGTGGTGGTGATTGGCGGGGCGCACAGCAACAATACGCGGGAGCTGGTGAAGACGTGCGCGCGATATTGTGGGCGGGTGCATCACGCGCAATCCGCCGGCGACCTGCGCGCGGATTGGTTTTCGGAAAACGATTTGGTGGGGATCACGGCCGGCACCTCGACGCCGGACGCTGTGATTCAGGAAATCGAAAATTGGCTTCGAGGACTGGTCAAACAAGTAACAGCAATTCAAACCCAGGAGAACCATGAACTGGCTTGCCACCCTGTTTGAAAACGTGCCGGATGATCCATTCTATCACCCGAGAAAACCGCTTTGGTTGCCGCGCGAAATGTCGGAGGCGCCGATTTTGCCACCCCCTCCTCCACGGCGACGGCCTCAGGCGCGAACGGCATTGCTTATCAATCCATTTTACGCCAAGTCGCCGCACGGCAGTTTCGGCAAACACGTGCTGACGCCAACGCTGGCGCTCAACTCCCTGGCCGGCGCAACGCCGGCCCACTGGCAGGTCAAATATTGGGATGAAAATCTTTTACAAGGCTTGCCACCGTCCGAACCATTGCCGGAAGCAGTCGGCATCACCGTCCATCTGACATTTGCCAAACGCGCCTTTGCCTTGGCGCGTTGGTATCGCGCGCAAGGCAGTTTGGTGATTCTTGGCGGCTTGCACACCCAATCTTGCCCGGAGGAAGTCGCGCCGCACGCGGACGCGCTGGCCATCGGAGACGGGGTCCAACTTTGGCCGGAAATTTTGCGAGACATTGAAATGGACCGATTGAAACTGCGGTACGAAGCAACTTATGACAGGCCTTACACACTCGATCCGCCCCCGCGAAGAGATTTGTTGGCGCGTAGAAATTATCTGACAACGACGAGCCTCATCGCCACGCGCGGCTGCCACAACCGTTGCGGCTTTTGTTATCTCGCCACCGATGGATTGCGGATGCCATATCGCGTGCGGGATGCTGAAGACATCCGCAAACAATTTGAGGCCGATGGCCAGCCTTATGCCGTTTTTATAGATAATAATCTCGGTTCGCGCCGCGATTATTTGCGCGAGTTGAGCAAGGCATTGCGGCCGTTGCAAAAGATCTGGAGCGCGGCGGTGACGCTGGACGTGACGGATGAACCGGCGTTGGTGCGTGACATGGCATTGGCCGGTTGCACCGGAGTATTCATCGGGTTCGAATCGCTCACGGACCAAAATCTTGCGGAGGCGCGCAAACGCACGCCCAAAGTGGAGGATTATGCCAGACGCGTTCGGATTTTTCATGAGCATGGCATCCAGGTAAACGGTAGTTTTGTCGTTGGCTTCGATAGCGACCGCAGGGATACATTTATGACCCTCGTCCAATGGATCGAATCGAACCGAATGGAATGCTCGACTTTCCACATTTTGACGCCGTATCCGGGCACCCCCTTGTTCCGGCAAATGGAAACCGAAGGGAGATTATTGCACCGCGATTGGGAAAAATATGACACGGCTCACGTCGTTTTTCAGCCCAAACAAATGACTCCCGAAGAGTTGCTGCTTGGTTATGACTGGCTGTACCGGCGGTTATTTTCGCATGCCTCCATTTGGCGGCGCAAACCGCTCGAATGGTCGGCACTGCCCGCTTACTTCGCGGGATGTTACCTCTATAAACGCTCCAACCGGCTCTGGCGATTTCTCATCAAACATCAGTTGGTTCACGCAGTCTGGCATCCATTGGTGGAAATAACGCGCTTGCGGCATCTGGCCTTTCGCCGCCGGCTCGAAGCGCACCCGGCCCAAAAATTCCCGGCGGTTTGTGGAACGCCCATTCCTGCCAGCGTATGACAATTTCATCTTATTCTTGTTAATAGTATTTCCTGCTAGACAAATTGCCGGGGCAGGCGCGTCATTAGGTAAACAATGTCTCGCGGCCAGGAAATCGAACGGCTTTATGATCTCCATGCCCAGTCTCTTTTTGCCTTTCTCCTGAACTTGACTCGTAACGAGGCGGACACGCGTGACGTGCTTCAGGAGGTGTTCGTCAAAATCGCGCGGGAACCAGGGTTGTTACAGAATGTGCGCGAGGAGCGCGCCTTCCTCATCCGGTTGGCCCACAATGCGGCGATTGATTTGATCCGCCGACGCGGCTCGCGCGAGCGGACAAAGGAGGGTTTCGCCCAGACGGCGTCGTTTCTGGCGAAAGCAACCGATCCCGATGAACAGCTTTTCCGGGAGGAATTGTCCGAGGCGCTGGTGGAATTGCCGGAGGAGCAACGCGCCATCGTACACCTGAAGCTCTGGGAGGGGTTGACGTTTGAACAAATCGCGACGGTGTTGGACCTGTCGCCGAACACGGCGGCGAGCCGGTATCGGTATGGGTTAGACAAATTGCGCGAGCGGCTGCGTCCACTGTACGAAGAAGTCAAAAGAGCCGAACGATAAAATGAAGAATGAGACAGAACAATTTGAAGCGGAATTGAGCCGCCGGCCATTGCGGCGGGTTCCCGTGGAATGGCGCGGGGAAATCCTGGCGGCGGCCGTGCCCGCACCGCAAATGGCGCCGCGCGGTTCCTTCCTCTCCACTCTCAACTCCCGACTCTCAGACCTGCTCTGGCCGTGTCCGCAGGCGTGGGCGGGATTGGCGGCGGTGTGGATTTTGATTTTGGCGGTGAATTTCTCGATGCGCGACCCGGAGCCGATGGTTGCGAAACGCGTTTCGCCGCCCTCGCCGGAAATGGTCGCGGAATTGAAACAGCAGCAGCAGATGTGGGTGGAATTGATCGGCCCCGGCCAGGCCGCCGAAGCCGAGCCGGCGAAATTTTTGCCGCTGCCGAGAAGCGAGCGCGTGGAGTTTAGTGTGGTGTGAGAAGCGAGCGGCCAAAGCGCAGAGGGCTGCCGCACTCCAAGACGGCAAGCGGTTTTGGGGGCACCGGTAAATTCGCTTGCCGTCGTGGAGTGCGGCGGCAATCCCGCCAGGCGGGAGCGACGCCGCTTTTGGGATGGCGCTGGAATTTGGCCGGGCGATGAACCTTTGGAAACCATCCTAATCCGAAAGCGGTGTCACGGCCACCGCAGTCCAAGACGCCAAGCGATGAGAGTTATATTTTTATGAAAGAACCTAAAAACATCTGGAAAATATCATGGTGGAAGGCCTGGCTGATTGTCATGGCCGCGGCCTTTTTGATTGTGCTGGCGATTATTTTCATTTCTCCCGGCAGACCCTCTATTTTTGATGCGATGTTTGGGGCGGCGGTCATCGGTGCTGCCGCAGGCACCTTGTTTGTCTGGCCTTTGGCATTCGTCCGCTGGCTTTGCAATTTGATAAACTTTCGGCGGTTTCTGTTCGCCTGCGCCTGCCTGGCGACCCTAATAGCGCTCTTTTATGCGGAGGAAGACTGGCGGGGTTGGCATGATTGGCAAAAATTCAAGCATCAATGGGAGGCGAAGGGCGAGCATTTTGATTATGCCAGCGTCGTTCCGCCGCCCGTGCCGGACGACCAGAATTTTGCGCTGGCGCCAGTTGTCGCCAGCAGTTACGCCGCGTGGTTTGATAAGAGCGGACACCGCGTCGAACCATACGACACCAACGTCGTGAACCGGCTGCGAATGGTAGCGGAAGATTATGCTTACAATCGCGGACAAACACCAACCAACGGCAACTGGCAACGAGCCACTTTGACTGATTTAAGGGGCTGGCAGGATTATTATCGCATGATTGCTACCAAGACAAATGAATTTCCCGTTCCATCGCAGCCGCGGTCACCTGCGGCTGATGTTTTGCTCGCCTTAAGCAAATACGATTCAACGATTGAAGAATTGCAACTGTCGAGCCAACAACCTTATTCACGCTTCCCGTTGAATTATGATCAAGACCCTCCTTATGATGTTGTGGTGCCACATCTGGCGGCGTTAAAACAATGCTCGCTCGTTTTACGACTGCGCGCGATTGCCGAGATGCAGGATGGCCAAAGTGACAAAGCACTGGCCGATGTAAAATTGATGTTGCGATTGATTGATTCGATTCAAACAGAGCCGTTTTTGATCTCGCATCTGGTCCGCCTTGCAATGATGCAAATCACGCTCCAACCGATTTATGAAGGCTTGGCGGAACATAAATGGTCTGACGCGCAACTGGCGGAACTGGATTCGGATTTGGCCAAGCTGGATTTTCTGGCGGATTACGAATTTTCCATGCGCGGCGAACGGGCGTTGGCAATCGCCTCGGTGGATTATTTTCGCCGGCATCAAAATAGGCGGGAAATCGAAGAGTTCTTCGACATGATCTCCGAGGATGAAAATGGACAGCCTTCCAACGCTGATTTCCTGATTCCATTGTTATATTTGATACCATCCGGTTGGTTTTATCAAAACGAACTTGCCGTTGCGCAATTACAACAACAATGGCTGTTGCGGATAGTGGATCCGGAAAAGCATCTGGTTTCTCCCGGGATGGTAAATCAAGTCAGTGCGCGTGTGGCAAACCAAAAAACTACATTGCACAACTTGTTTGTCCATGGATTGGCGCCCGCTCTCGGTTCGAGCGTGATAAAATTCACGTATGCGCAAGTTGATGTGGACCTAGCTCGCGTCGCCATCGCATTGGAACGCTATCGACTGGCGCACGGTAATTATCCTGACTCACTGGATGCGCTGGCGCCGCAGTTCATGCAGGAAGTTCCGCATGACATCATCAACGGCGAGCCGTTGCATTATCAAAAAACAGATGATTGGCAGTTCATTCTGTATTCGGTCGGCTGGAACGAAACGGACGATGGCGGAACGGTTGCCTATCATCAGGGGTCTTCGCAAACGGTGGACATTAACCAAGGCGATTGGGTTTGGCGGTATCCGGCGAAATGATTTTTGATGGGCAATTTACCAGACTGCTCACCATGAACCTCCGGAGACAATAAGAGAGGGCGGCGATCCTTCTCACCCCTCACCCTCAATCCCTCCCCATGAACCCCGGGGACCCTCACCTCACCCTGGCCCTCCCCTCCCATCCGATGGGAGCGGAGAGGGAATCCGCCTTCGCCAAGGCTACGGCGAACAGGTAGCAGGCGAATGGCGGTCGCTCG
>JBKQUF010000227.1:0-14958 GCA_052140285.1 Limisphaerales bacterium
GCATGGATTGCAACCGTTGGCGGCTCACGTAACGGTCGGCGGGGCCGTAAATAGCATCGCTCACGGCCATGTCGTAGGCGGAAATGGTTTTGGCGACGGTGCCCGAAGCCTTGCCGGCGTGGAAGAACCAGCCCGCCGTTTCCTGACCCGCCCCGATCTCGGCAAAGGTGCCGTACTTCGTGGCGTCCAAGTTGATTTGCAATGCCTTTTGGCCGGCGTTGATTTTTTCGTCGGGCATAAATCCTCCGCGCCAATCTAATTAAAGAATTCCGGCGTGTCCATTTCCCCTTTTCGCCGCGCGAAATTGCGCTATACTGGTTTCCATGTATCGGACACAGGATTTACATGTCAGAGAGATTGTCCGGCTGGCCTCGCCGCATGAGCTGAAAAGCGAAACGCCATCGAGTGAAGCCGTGGCGGCCACCGTGGCGCGCAGCCGCGAGCGGGTGATCCGCATTTTGCGGCGGGAAGACCCGCGCCTGCTCGTCGTGATCGGCCCTTGCTCCATCCACGACCACAAGTCCGCCCTCGAATACGCCGCCAAGTTGAACGCCCTGCGCAAGGAATTCGCCGACCGGATGGAAATCGTCATGCGCGTCTATTTTGAGAAACCGCGCACGACCATCGGCTGGAAAGGCCTGATCAACGACCCGCACCTGGACGGTTCGCAGGACATTGAGACCGGCCTGAAGATTGCCCGGCAAATGCTCCTGGAAATTGTCGGCATGGGCCTGCCCGCGGGGACGGAATTTCTCGACCCCATCGTGCCGCAATATATTGCCGACTTGATTTCCTGGGCCGCCATTGGCGCGCGCACCACGGAATCCCAAACGCACCGGGAAATGGCCAGCGGCCTCTCCATGCCGGTGGGTCTGAAAAATTCCACCGACGGCAGCCTCCAGGTGGCCATCGACGCCATGGGCGCCACGCGACATTCGCACAGTTTTCTGGGCATCAACGAAGACGGCGCCACCGCCATTGTGCGCACCAGCGGCAATCCCCACGCCCACGTCGTCCTTCGCGGTGGCCGCGCCAAAATCAATTACGACGCTGACAGTATCCGGGCCGCGGAGGCAAAATTGATCTCCGAAAAATTGCCGCCGGTGTTAATGGTGGATTGCAGCCACGCCAATTCCGAGAAACAGCACAAACGCCAGGAGGACGTCTGGCACAGTGTCATCCAGCAGCGCGTCGAAGGCACCCGCTCGCTGATCGGCCTGATGGTCGAAAGCAACCTTTTTGAAGGCAACCAGCCGATCCCGAAAAACATGAAGGATTTGCGCTACGGCGTGAGCATCACCGACTCCTGCATCGGTTGGGAAACCACCGAGCGCATGCTGCGCTGGGGTTACAATGCCCTGGAAAAAATCATCCCCGCCAAAGTTTCAGCGGCGTGATATGAGCAAAGCCGGCTACGATCCCATTCGACCATGGTTTCTAGCGGGGGAATCGCTGGGCGAATTCATTGGCATGCGTTTCGCCCGCATTCCGCCCGGAAAAACGGAGCCGGATTGGATTTATGTCCGCCATTGCGATTACGACGGGATCGGCGCGATTGGGATGATGTTTGAAGAACGGGGAGCAAAGGTTGAACTGCCCCAGGCCCGGCATCCGGCAAAGCCTTCGTTCCGCTCATTTTTTAAATTGGTGGGAATGCAACTGCGTCCACGCAAGAGGTTGAAATGGAAAAACCCGGGCAATAGCGGGAAAATGGCCAGCCCGCCGGAACCGGCGCCGGCAGCCGCGTGGCACGTATTCAACGAAGCGGATACGCTCCGGATGCGCAAAGCCAGCAATGCCGCCGGGGTAACAGTAAATTCGTTCCTGCTGTTTCATTTGACGGCAACGATCCGGCCATATTTGGAAGATGCGGCATCCGCGCCGATACCCTGGATGATCCCAGTGAATATGCGCGGGCGCGTAATTTCATCCGGTGACCGGGCCAATCAAACCAGCTACCTCAGCATCACCGTGCTGCCCTCCGATTCCGTGCGCGATATACATCAGAGCGCCCAGGCGGCGATGGATCGCGAGGACCATTGCACCAACTGGTACGGTTACGGCTTGGGACGGTTTATTCCGCAGCCGATTATGAAATTTTTGATCGCGAATGAATTGGCCACTTCGCAATGGAATTCAGGAGCGTTTTCAAATCTCGGCGCGTGGGATTCGGAAAAGAAGATCACCTCGCCGGAATGCTTGGGAGACTGGCTATTTTGTCCGCCCGTGCTGCGCTTTCAATCGATCGGAGCCGGTTGCATCACCTTCCAAAATCGCCTGAGCCTGCTTATTCAAGCCCACCCTGAATTGACGACCAACGCGGCGGTCTGCCGCGCGTGGATCAAAAATTGGGTCATGGCCATTGAAAATGATCTGGCCAAAAGTGATGCTCATCGCGTCCTAACTGCCGTTCCGGCTTAAAATTTGTAAGTGGCCGAAAGGTTTACCGCCTTGTTGAACGTTCTGTAATTACCGTTGGCGGCTGGATTAGCGGTATCGCCCGAAACAGCGCGGGTGCCGTAGGCGAATTGGAAAGCGGCTGCCCAATCCCACCGCTGGCCACGGTGGCCAACGCCGACGCCGCCGAGATTCAAGTTGGAATCAGGAATCAATGGATTGAAAGTGGCGCTGGGACTGGAATTTTCACTGTATTCGTAACCGACGCTGGCGTAATAGCCATCCCAAAGTTGCCGAGTAACGCCGAACTCGTAGATGAAACTGTTTTGATAATTGAGTGTCAACGCAACAGGAACTGGGAGCGGGGTTTGACTGAAGGAAGCGCTCTTAACCTCGCTCCATTTGCTCCAGTCCAGGTCGAATTCAAAATTCCAGTTGGTCGTCGGGCGAAAGGAAATGCCGCCGGTGATATATTCCGGGAAAGGGATGGAAATACTGCTTGAAGTGGAATAGGGAAGGAACGGAGACCCGGTATTTTGGGTGGCATTTCCATTATATTTTATTTCCGTGCTGGAGCGGTAGTTGAGGCCAAAGGACCACATCGGGGTTGGCTGCCATAAAATGCCGGCGTTGTAACCCGGATCCCAGCCATCACCACTATAATGAAAACGGGGGGGGGAGGAAACCGGAGCGAGGCCGAACTGGAACATCGCCTGGGAGTAATTAAAATTTGGGCCAATGGCGACCGACAAGGATGGGGAAATTTTCCAGGCGACGACAGGGTTGAAGCAGAGATAGGTGAGGCTGCCCTGTTCGGCGGTGGTATTTAATGGAGGATTGTTTCCATAATTGAGCGACAGTCCGTAAGGAGCATACACGCCCAACCCAAAAGAGAGCGGAGCATTGGTCAACGTCCAAGTCGCGTAGAGTTGGGGCACGGGTTGCGGGGTGGTATCCGTTTTAGCGCTGCCAGATGCCGATGAAAAACTCGTGTCCTCGGAAATCAAATAGATGCCGGCGCTGGCCTCGATGCCCGGCAATTGCGTGATACCAGCCGGATTGTAATAAATTGCTGCCGGATCGTCGGCAGTGGCCACAAAGGCGTCTCCGCGGCCGATTGCTTCCGGGTCCTGGTTGGGATCCCGAAAGGCGTTGGCCCGGACGGATTCGACAGACATTGCAAGTGCCATGGACAGGGCAAACGTTTTTGCGAGGGTCCAACCTACAATTTTTTTATGTTGATTTTGTTTTATAAACATAACTAATTCTTCTATTGTTTCTGCATTTCTCTCGGGCAAAAAACACGCCTTTATTCAGGACACTAATGTCCAGTGTTTTGACAAGCATTTTTAGGTTTATCAGCGCAGCCTGCTCTTTTACCCTTTATGCACCCGGCAAAGCAATGACAATGCCATCCGTTAATGAATTTGTAACAAACTGATTACCAAATTTATAGTGCCGCAACAATCTCTTTGTTTTGGCGTGGAAAATGTTCCATTCTACAGCCAATGAGGCAGACATTAAAAGGCAACGGTCATGGCGCGGACAGCCAAATAAAAAAAACTGCCCCCGCGCCGGTTCTGTCCGCGCCCATTGACAAGGAAAGTCCCGTGTCGTTTCAAACCGCGGAAAGCGTCAAGTTGCGTGGAATGCTTTCACGCGTCACGCGGCACCTGGCGGTTTTCGAACTTTTCAGCCCGGCCGTTACTCCGCGCTTTTCCGAGGTTTTGACCGGATTCACCATTGTCATGCAATCGCGCGCGGTTTATTCCGGCCGCGCGGTTGTTTCCAAAGTGCTGGACGCCGGCACAAAAATCATCTGCGAAGCGATGCTCGAAGAGGCGCATTGGAAGGACATCGATTTTCTCCTGCTGGCCAAAGACCATCCGCAGATTGAAAACGAGTTCAGAAACTTCCTGAAAGGATGGCAGACCCTCTATCGGGTGCAACCGGAGTTCAAGGTGGTCGTCGCCGATCTGCAAACTTTTTTTGACGATTTGCGTTTGTGGCTGGACAAGTTTGAACTGGGAATCCGGAATTTTGCGCAACCCTTGCGGAGGCAGCTTGAAACGGAAATCGTCGAAAAACTTTCCAAGCCCATTTGCGAGACCATTGACACCTTTGTCGTCCGCTTTGAATCGATCACGGCAAAATTACCGGAGGAAATGCATCCGATTCACCGGTCATTTTTTCGCCGGCAACTTCATCCTTTTATTCTCACTTCGCCTTTTGCCCAGCGCGCCTATCACAAGCCGCTGGGTTATGCCGGCGATTACAAGATGATTGAGATGATGATGGAATCGCCGTACCAGGGCGAAACGCTGTTTGCCAAAGTCATCAACGTCTGGTTGCTGGGGCAATTGCTGGTGAAAGCACACTTAAATCGAATCGCGCGCCTGGAAGAAAAGATCGTCGCGGAAACCGTGCGTGCCAGAAACAAGGAACGCCGGGCGAAAATCCTTAATATCGGCTGCGGGCCGGCCTTTGAAGTCAGTCATTTTTACGAAACCCGGCATATTTATGCCAGCGCGGATTTCACGCTGCTGGACTTTAATGAGGAGACCCTCAATTTTCTCCGCGACAAATTGACCGGAATATGCCAGACGCTGGACGAGCCGGCCTCATTTTCTTTCATCAAAAAATCGGTGACGCAAATCATCAAGGACCGCGGAGAATCCTTGCGGCATCAGGCCGGAGAAGGCTACGACTATATCTATTGCGCCGGGCTTTATGATTATTTATCCGACAATGTCTCCAAGGCGTTGATGAATATCTTCTATGAATTGCTGGCGCCGGAGGGGCTGGTGATGATCACCAATGCCGCCGACGACTGCCAGAGTTCAAAACCATTCCGTTATTCCATGGATTATATGCTGGATTGGAATCTACTCTATCGCGGCCGCGAGGAACTGGCCGACCTTGCGCCGGACCACGCTGATCCCGCCAACGTAAAAGTAATCATCGAGGATACGGGGACCAACATGTTTCTGGAAGTAAGAAAACCCAAAGATGGCTGACTATTCAACCAACACCAAGGAAATCCATGACGCGTTTGTGGAATATGACCGCAAGGCCATTTTCACCAACGTCATCATCGGCTGTTTCATCGGCATTGTTTTGGTGCCCTCCGGCAGTTTGCTGGATTACTTCCTTTACCGCCCGAAGTTTTTCTATTTTTTAGAACTTCGCCTTTTATGTTCCGCCCTAATCGCTCTCTTTATGGCAGTCGTGGTGACGCCTTTTGGCAGAAGGCATCCCCGGCCCCTCGGGGTGGTCCTCGCATTCTTCCCGGCAGGCCTCACCCCCTGGATGGTTTATGCAGCGGACGGAACCAGCAGCTCTTATTATGCAGGCATAAATTTGGTCTTGCTGGTCATTGGGTTCGTCCTGCATTGGACCGTAACCGAAAGTCTCGTCGTCGTGAGTGGTTCCATCTTGATGTATGTCGCCGCTTGCTTCTTTCATGGCCATGTTTCCCAAATCAATCTGTTAAATAACCTCTATTATCTCACCCTGACCGGAATTATCATCACCATCGGCAGCTATTTCCACAGCAAAACCCGGTTTCGCGAATTTGCCTTTCGCTATCAATTGAATAAAAGCAAAAGTCAGTTGGAGGAAACCAATCGCAAGCTGGTTGAGCTTGACCAATTGAAGAGCCGTTTCTTCGCCAACATCAGCCATGAAATGCGCACGCCACTCACTTTGCTGCTCGGCCCGCTCGAAACCCTCATGCAACGTTTCGAGAATTCATTCGACGAACATTCGCGTGAATTGCTCGGCACCATGCACGCCAACGGCATGAGACTCCTCAAACTTATCAATGATTTGCTCGACCTTGTCCGGCTCGAAGCCGGCCGCATGGATATCAAAAGCGATCCTCTTGTCGTCGCCCATTTTATCGGAGGCCTCGCCAGCGCCGTCCGGCAGGTCGCCCAAAACAAAAAAATTTCCTTTGAAACTTATGTTGACCCGCAAGTAACCGCCATCCTCACCGACCGCGATAAGCTCGAAAAAATCCTGCTCAATCTGTTGTTCAATTCCCTTAAATTCACTTCCGAGGGCGGCAAGGTCTGGCTGCGCGCGGAAAAACAGGGCGACCTTTTTGTTCTGTTGGTGGGTGACACCGGAATTGGAATCGCCGAAAAAAATCTGCTGTTTATCTTCGACCGCTTTTGGCAGGCGGACAGCTCGTCCCGCCGCAAGTATGCCGGGGTCGGCATCGGCCTCGCCCTGGTCAAGGAATTGACCGAGATGATGAGCGGAAATGTCGAGGTCAAAAGTATTGAAGGCAAAGGCACCACCTTCACGATTCGCCTGCCGTATCACCCGACGAAAATCCCGGAGAAACAATCGAAGACCGGCTCCATGCCTTCGGAAAATGGCGCCGAATCCGAGGAATGGCTCGCGGGCCTCTACCGCCGCGCCGAATTGTTTCCGACTGCGACCTTGGCTCCAGCCAAAGCCGTATCCGGGGACACCTCCGGCCGCGCCGTCGTCCTCGTCGCCGATGACGAACCCGACATGCGCCGATATTTGAAATCTGAACTGGAAACCGATTATCAGATCATTGAAGCCGTTGATGGCGTGGACGCCCTGGAGAAAGCCACCCAATTGTCGCCGGATATCATCCTGTTGGACATGATGATGCCGCAAATGGACGGTCTGGACGTTTGCCGCGAATTGCGCAAAAGGGAATCCACTCTCAACACTCCCATCATCCTGCTGACGGCCCGCGCTGACGAAGAAACAAAATTCGACGCTCTTGAGATGGGCGCCAACGATTTCCTCGCCAAACCCTTTTCCTCCACCGAATTGCAGGCGCGCTTGAAGAACCTTATCGAATCGCACCATTTTCAGCGCAAGCTGTCCAAGCAAAATGTCGCCCTGACCACGGCCATCGAGCAGATCAAGGAAACCGAAATGCAGTTGGTGCAATCGGAAAAACTCGCCTCACTCGGCCGCATGAGTGCCGGCATCATTCATGAAATCAACAATCCGTTGAACTATTCCTTGACCGGCTTGTTCGCCTTGCGCAACAAAGGCAAGCAACTCCCGCCCAATCAAGCCTCCGAGTATAATGCCATCCTGGATGATATTGAGGAAGGCATCAAACGCGTGCGCAATATCGTCTCCGATCTCCGCACCTTTACCCATCCCGGAGGAGGAGGAGGCGAAGCGGTGGAAGTAAACGACGCCGTGGATGCCGCCCTCCGCTTCCTCGCCGGGGAATGGAAAGGCAAGATCCGGATCGAGAAAAACCTTCCCGACAATCTCTCCGCTTGGGCCAATCGCAATAAATTGGTTCACGTTTTGGTCAACCTGTTGCAGAATTCCATCGACGCCATGGCCGATAAACGCTATGAGGAGAGCGAACAACGGACCATTTGGATTGAAGGCAGCGTCAAAGCCGACCGGAGTTTCATTGTGGTGCGCGACAATGGCCCGGGCATCGAGCCGAAAGTGTTCGATAAAATCTTTGACCCATTTTTCACCACCAAAGAAGTTGGCAAGGGCATGGGTTTGGGCCTGAGCATTTGCTACCGGATTTTGCAGGGTTACGGCGGAAAGATTTCGGTGAAAAGCGAGCGAGGAAAATTTTGCGAATTCACCATTGAATTGCCGGCCAGGGAAAGGGCGGCGGAAGCGGAGACATCTGATGAACAACTTTTACGATTATAAAAAATTTGCGATCCTCTACGTGGACGACGAGGAGAAGTCCCTGCTGAACTTTTCGCGCGCCTTTGGCGAGGAGTTCCGCGTCTATACCGCCCCCGCGGCCCAGGCCGGTTTTGCGCTGCTGCAACAACATGCCGACGAAATCGGCCTGCTCATGACCGACCAGCGCATGCCCGGCGAAAAAGGCGTCTGGCTCCTCGAAAAAGCCCGGCAATTCCGCCCGAATATCCTGCGCGTCCTGGTCACCGCTTACGCAGACATGGAAGCCGCCATCGCCGCCGTCAACAGCGGCGCCATCTACAAATATGTCACCAAACCATGGGACCCGCCCCAACTCGAACTGACCCTGCGCCAGGGACTCGAATTTTTCATGGTGCAGACCGAACGCGACCAGTTGTTGCGCGAAAAAATGTCCGTCCTCCGCAACATGATGATTGCAGACCGCATCGTCAGCCTCGGTTTGCTCGCCGCCGGCCTGAGCCACCAGATCCGCAACTCGCTTGTCGCCGTAAAGACCTTTCTCGACCTGGCGCCAAAAAAAATGGCCGAAGAACGCGCCAGCACCAACGGCCTCCGCAATCCCGATTTTTGGAAGGACTACCACCAGAACGTCCAGTCGCAGATCGAAAAAATCAACAGCCTGTTGAAGGATTTGTGGACCGCCTCCGAAAACTCCTCCGGGCCGTTCGGCGACGAAACATCGCTGCACGATGTTCTCGCCGAATGCCTCGAAAGTTTCCGCGAACAATTTGCCGCGCGCCGGATTGAGTTGGAAATGCGCGTCCCCGCTTCGCTGCCCAAGTTGCAGGTCGATCGTCCAAAATTCAAACGCCTCTTCGATTTGATCCTCAAAGAGGAAATCGCCACGTTGCCGGCCGGTTGCAAAATTTCCTTTGCCGCCGAGTTTGCCGACGGCCCCAAACCGGAAATTGTGGTCACCATTGCTGATAACGGTCCCGGCCTGCCCGCGGACGCCCTGCGCGTCGTGTTCGATCCCTTCGTGGTCCGCGAGTCCGTGCCCAGTGAATATGGCATTAATTTGATGGCCTGCTTCTTCATTGTCCATCATCACGGCGGAACCATTGACGCTAAAAGCGCGCCCGGCCGGGGCACCACTTTTATCATCCGTCTCCCATTGCGTCCCGAGCGCGTCCCCGTCGAGACTCCCGGCCAGAATGATTTTCTCCAAAAAGCCCTTCTCAACGATGAGCTTTGGAAGAAATTGACCGCCGGCGGTTGAACTTGCCCCGCCGGCGCCGCGCCGAATACTCTTTGCCGATGCGGTTGCTCGACCGATACCTGTTCCGCGAATTGCTCACGCCGCTGGCCATCTGCCTCGGCGGCTTCCTCGTCTTCTGGATTTCGTTCAATCTCATCCAGGACCTCGACAAATTGCAGGAGGCCAAACTGCATCTGCTGGACATCATCGAATATTCCGCCGCCATGACGCCGGAATTTCTCGCCACCATCCTGCCCCTGGTCCTGTTGCTCGCGTTGCTCTATGCCCTGACCACCCATGCCCGGCATAACGAAATCACCGCCATGCGCGCCGCCGGCCTCAGCCTATGGCGCATTTGCGTCCCTTATTTTGTCATCGGGTTCATTGCCGGAATCGTCATCTTTGCCTTGAACGAATTTTGCATTCCGCACAGCGCCGATTGGGTGGATAAAATCCTGGACCGTCACGTCACTCACCAAGCTACTTTGCCTCAAAAACAAGGCTTTCAAAATGACGCGGCTCATCGGGAATGGATTTTCGACACATTGGATTACCGCCAGGCGAAATTGCTCCACATCCAGGTCAATTGGGTTTTGGCCGATGGCTCCAGACGCCAGTTGGCCGCTGACCATGCCGTTTATTCCAACGGCGTCTGGACTTTCTATAATGCCTCAGAATACGCCGACCATCCTTTGATCTCATTAACCAATGCCCTGGCCATGCCCGAATTCACCGAGACACCGCGCGAAATGAAAATGGAGATCGCCATCAACAACGCCGAGAGAATTGGCTCGCGCAAAATCACCATCCCCTTGCTGGACATCCTTGATTACCTCCGGTTTCGTCCCGGCGCCATGTCACCCTGGCTCCAGACCCAGCTCCAGGAGCATCTGGCCGCCCCGTTTACGTGTCTTGTCGTCGTCCTCATCGCCATCCCCTTTGGCGCCGTCTCGGGCCGTCGCAATTTGTTTTTCGGTGTCGCCGGCAGTGTCTTTATTTGCTTTGCTTACCTCGTCGTCCAAAAAATCAGCATTTTCGCCGGCTTGGGCGGTCACGTCCCTGCCTGGGTCGCCGTCTGGCTGCCCAATTTTCTTTTTGCCGCAACGGGTATTTTCCTGACCGCGCGCGTCCGGTAACCTGAAGAAGCGTGAACGACGAACTCGAAAAAATAAAATCGCGGCACGAGCGCCTGCGATTGCTCTACCAGGTGAGCAATGTCATCCATTCCACCCTCGAACCGCAGGAGGCCCTCCAATTGATTGTTCGCGAAGCCGTGCGCCTCATGAACGCCAGCAGCGGCTCGGTCGTGCTGATCAATCCCACCACCAACCTCCTCGAAATTCACGCCGCCCAAAATCTCCCGGTCGCCGCCACCAAACTCAAACTCCGGGTCGGCGAAGGCGTCACTGGCTGGGTCGCCCGCCATGGCAAACCCGCCCGCGTCGGCGATGTCCGGCAAGACGAACGCTACGTCGCCGCCCGCCGGGGGGTGCGCTCCGAGCTGGCCGTCCCCTTGGAGGTCAACG
Source organism: Limisphaerales bacterium (assembly GCA_052140285.1). Taxonomy (GTDB): domain Bacteria; phylum Verrucomicrobiota; class Verrucomicrobiia; order Limisphaerales; family UBA11358; genus UBA11358. The sequence goes on from JBKQUF010000227.1 coordinate 10,822, forward strand.
GCGAAATTCGCGGCGTCATCAACGTCGATTCCGATCGCGCCGACGCCTTCAGCTCCGATGACCAGGATTTGCTGCAGGAACTCGCCGTCCATGCCGCCAAAGTCATTCGCAATACCTGGCTCTTCGAACAACTGCGCTTAAAAGCGCGCCTGTTCGAATCCCTCGTCGCGGTCAGCCGCGCCATCAACTCCACCCTCAACCTCGATGAAGCGCTCCGCGCCATCACCCGCGAAGCCAGCGAATTGATGCGCGCCCGCATGTGTTCGCTGATGATGCTGGACAATTCCCGCCAATGGCTCGACCTCCGCGCCAGCCACGGCGCCGGCGCCGCCTATCTCAAGCGCCCGCGATTGAGCGTGGAGGACAGCTTCCTCGGCGTCGTCGTCCGGCGCAAAAAACCCATGCAATTGGAGAACGTCCAAACCTCCAACCGCTATCAAAACGTCGAAATGGCCCGGCGCGAGGGCCTCATTTCCCTCCTCAGCGTGCCCCTCCTCTTCGCCGGCGAAACCATCGGCACGTTGAACGTTTACAGCGGTGAAACTTACCATTTCTCAAACGAGGAAATCCGCATCCTCAGCGCCCTCGCCGAATTGTCCGCCATCGCCATCGAAAAAGCCCGCCTCTACGAGCGCATCGTCGATGTCGAGGAGCAATTGCGGCAGAATGAAAAATTGTCGGCCCTCGGCCTCCTCGCCGCCGAAGTTGCCCACGAAATCCGCAACCCGCTCACCGTCATGAAATTGCTCTATCATTCGCTGCAATTGAAATTTCCGGAGGGCGATCCGCGCGCCAAGGATGCGCAAATCATCGACAACAAAATCGAGCATCTCAACAAAATCGTCGAGCAGATCCTCGATTTTGCCCGCACCACCGAACCCACCCTGGCCCCGGTGGATTTGAACGAATTGATTGATGAACTCGGCCTGCTGGTGCGCCATAAAATGGCCAATCAAAACATCAAGATGCTTTTACAGTTGCAGTCGGATTTGCCCGCCATCATGGGAGACGCCCCCCAATTGGAACAGGCATTCCTGAATCTCATCCTCAACGCCGCCGAAGCCATGCCCGCGGGAGGCACCCTCACCGTCAAATCGCGCGTCCTCTCCGCCACCCAAATCGCCGTCGAGTTCAAGGACACCGGCATGGGCATGAGCAAGGAAATGCAAACCCGCGCTTTTACCGCCGTGTTGAGCACCACCAAAGCCAAGGGAACCGGCTTGGGCCTTGCCATCGTCGGACGCATCGTTGAAACCCACCACGGCGCCCTCCGCATCAAGTCCCGGCCCAATCGCGGCACCACCATCATCCTTGTTCTCCCCGTAAAATAACCAAATCAAACGTTGACATCGGGCGCCAATCTGTTTTAATTTACGACCCTTTGCGGGAAAATTTATGTACGCCGTTTTAGAAACAGGTAGCAAACAATATCGTGTCGTCGCCGGCGACACGCTGGAAATCGAACGCCTCGATGTCGAGGCCGGCAAACCCTTTACGTTTGATCGCGTTCTGATGATCGGCGGCGAGAAAGTCACCGTCGGTTCCCCCACCGTTTCCGGCGCCAGTGTTGTGGCCGACGTCGTCGCCCACAAACGCGGCGAGAAAAAGCTCACTTTCAAAATGAAACGCCGCAAGGGCTATCATAAAACCATCGGCCACCGCCAGGAACTGACGGTCGTGAAAATCACCGCCATCAACGTTTGATTCTCCAGTCACCCCCCTCTCAACCCTCCATTGATTTATGGCACATAAAAAAGGTCAAGGCAGCGTCAAAAACGGACGCGACAGCGCCAGCAAACGGCTCGGCGTCAAGGAATTCGGCGGCGCCGTCGTCACCGCCGGCAGCATCATCGTCCGCCAGCGCGGCAGCAAATTTGTCGCCGGCAAAAACGTCGGCACCGGCCGCGATTGGACCCTGTTCGCCCTTGCCAGCGGCAAAGTGAAGTTTGATAAAAACAGCCGCCGGGTGAACGTGGTGGCCGAAACCGCCGCCGCCAAAAATTAATCCCCGCGGAGAATTTCAAAAGCGAGGCACCCGCCTCGCTTTTTTTTCCGACTTGCCTCGTTGGGTGAATACGTGGTTTTGCATTCCATGTTTGACCACCCGTAAAATATTCATTAGATTTGTAACATGACGCTCACGTTGCCAGAAATAAAGATGACCGAACGCGAGTTAAAAGAGGAACTTGCGCTTTCGCTTTATGCCGTGCGCAAGGTGACGCTCATTCAAGCGGCGGACATCGCCGGCGTCGGTTTTTTCGAATTTCAAGGTTTGTTGAAAGACCGGAAAATTCCACAACATTATGACGTGAAGGATCTGGAAGAGGATATGCGGACGCTTCGGGAACTGGAAAGCCGATGATTGTTGTCGCTGACACATCGGTCATTTTGAATCTGTGTCGCATCCAACCTGAATATTTGTTGCAACAACTTTTCAAGCGCGTTTTGATTCCACCGGAAGTGTTCGAAGAATTTACACGACTGACAAAAGTTCAAAGGCGGTTTTCCGGCTTGGCTTTGCCGCGCTGGATTGAAGTTTTGTCAGCACCGAAACCGTTTCCGATCAAAGTCATTGAAACTCAACTCGACCCTGGTGAATCTGCCGCGATTGTGCTTTGCTTGAACCAAAAAGCGGATGCGCTGTTAATCGATGAAAAATTGGCCGCGACGTTGCCATGAGATTGGGAATTCGCACTGTTGGAATGCTGGGCATTTTAATCGATGCCCGGAACAAGAAATTAATTTCGGGCATTAATATTTTGTTGGAACGCCTGGAGAATGAGGCGAACTTTTGGATTTCGGCCGAACTGAGACGCCAGGTTTTGCAGATGGCTGGAGAATAATTTTGTGTTCATTGATGAAATAAAAATTTACGCCCGCGCCGGTCATGGCGGCAAGGGTTGCGTTGCTTTCCACCGCGAGGCTTATATTACCAAGGGCGGTCCCAGCGGTGGCAACGGCGGACGCGGCGGCAGTGTCATTTTGCAGGCGGACCACGACCTCAACAACCTCATCGCCCAGTATTATCAGCCGCGACTCATCGCCCAGGACGGCGAACACGGCTTGGGCAAGGGCATGGACGGCCACGCTGGCCAGGACCTGCTCATCAAGGTCCCCTGTGGAACATTGGTGTGGAAATTAGCCAACCCGGTGGCTGAATTGGCTGCGAAAACAACGGATGACGAGGGCGACGAAAAGCCTATCCTTAAAACCAGCGCCGGCCAACGCCCGCTCTTCCGCAGTTCACGCGGCCAATTCGCCCAGGAAATTGATCTGAGCAAGGAAGGCACTGAAGATCCGGAAAGTCATGCAGAAAACCGTGAATTGGTTGCCGACCTCACTCAAAACGGACAGCAATTTGTTCTCTGCCAGGGCGGACGCGGCGGGTTGGGCAACCGGAATTTTGCCACCGCCGCGCGCCAAACCCCGCGCTTCGCCCAACCGGGCGAGCCTGGCCTTGAAGGCGATTTCCTACTGGAATTGCGGATCATGGCCGAGGTCGGCCTCGTCGGCTATCCCAACGCCGGAAAATCCACGCTGCTCACCGCCATTTCCAAAGCGCGGCCTAAAGTTGCCCCGTACCCCTTCACCACCTTGCACCCGCAGATCGGCATCGTCGAATACGACGATTGGCACCGGCTCACGGTCTGCGACGTGCCCGGCTTGATTGAAGGCGCCCACCAAAACGTCGGCCTCGGCCACGAATTCCTCCGCCACATCCAGCGCTGCAAAATCCTCGTCCTCCTGCTCGACATGGCCGGCATGGATAACCGCAAACCGTGGGATGACTATCGCCAACTCCTGCGCGAACTCGAGCTTTACAGTCCAGCCTTGCTCGAAAAACCGCGCTTCATCGTCGCCAACAAAATGGACGAAGCCATAGCTGAACAAAATCTCAAGCAATTCAAAAAGAAAATTAAAAAGGCCTCTGTTCTGCCGATTTCCGCCGCCTTTGACCAAGGCATCGAAAAATTCAAGAAATTAATTCGCGACGCGGTCAAAGACGCTTCTTCTTAGCCGTAACCATGCAATAGGAATTTCGCCGGATTCATAAACACTCTGGAAAATCGCGCTTTTGACACTTTTTTAGCGCGGAATTCGGTTGACCAAGCGGTGCGGAAGACCAACGGCAATGCA
>JBKQUF010000228.1:0-6481 GCA_052140285.1 Limisphaerales bacterium
CGGCGGCCTCGCGGTCCACTCCAGCGTCCGGGTGATGCGCCTCCACCAGGCCGACGTGGTCAAAAAGAAATTTGTTTCCGCCGGCCGCGCCGAGCTGGCCTTTTTTGAAGAGCATGCGAACCTCCGGCGCGGTGCGGTTGACGTTGTCGGTATAAACCTCGACGATGACGGGCACCTTATGCGGCGCGTAGCCCTCAAAGACGACATGCTCCACGACAAGTTTTTCCGGGCCGATGCCCGCGCCTTTCTTAACGGCGCGTTCGATGGCCTCGCGGTTGACGCTCTCGCGTTTCGCCTTTTCAATCGCGGTAAACAAGCGGGCATTCATCGCAGGGTCGGCTCCGCCCATTTTGGCGGCGACGGAGATTTCGCGGACAAGTTTGCCCGTCGCGCGCCCCTTTTTGAGGCCGGCGACCAGGCGTTTGGCATGCAACCATTGGCGTCCCATGCGCGAAGATTAAAGGCTAAAGGCTGAAGGCTAAAGGCTAAAAACCGCTGCCGCGGCGTAATGCGCGAGGGCGCCAGGATTTGGATCTGGCCATTGATGCGCCCGCGGCGGCAAGATGGAACCGGGCGCATGAAAGCTCTTGTCAAAATTCTCCCAGTCCTCGCAATTTTGGCGGTTGCTTTTTCGCAGGCGCCGGAATGTCGCGCGGCGGACTGGCTGATTGATCCCTCGCCGTTTCGAGCGACGATTTCGACAAACCCTGCCACAGGCGAAATCGTGCTGGAAAACGGGCTTCTGCGCCGCGTTTTCAAACTGTCTCCGGACGCGGCAACCGTGGCGTTGGATAATTTGATGACGGGTCAATCCATTTTGCGCTCGGTGCGGCCGGAGGCGCGGATCGAACTGGACGGAAAGAACTTCGACGTGGGTGGACTCCTCGGCCAGCCGGTCCACAATTACTTGAATCCCGCGTGGCTGCCGTCGATGAAGGCCGACCCGGCGGCGTTCCATTTTGTGGGCTTGATTACTGGCCCGACCGAGCCGCGTTTTCCCTGGCGCAAGCGGGCCGAATGGCTCTCGCAAAACGCGCCCTGGCCTCCGCCGGGAGTGGCGTTGACTTTAACGTTCGACGCGCCCGCGAACGCCGCCCCGGTCAAGGTCGAGGTGCATTACGAACTTTACGACGGCCTGCCGGTGATCGCCAAATGGCTGACTGTGCGGATTGCCGGGCCGAAACCCGTCACGCTCAATTCCCTGACCGTGGAGCAACTGGCCTTCGTCGAATCCGAATCCATGGTGGACGGTTCACCTGCGAATTTTCGCGGCAGCTATCGCGCGCTGGATGCGTTCAGCGATTACTCCTTCGGCGGCAACATGAACGCCGCAGCCGGCGGGCCGGCCATTCATTGGACCAACGATCCGCTTTACACAACGCAGGTTCATTATCTCCGGGACACTCCGTGCCTGTTGGAATGCTCCCCGCCCATCGGGCCGGAAGTGGAAATAAAACCCGGTGAGTCGTTTGACTCCTTCCGCGTGTTTGAATTGGTTCACGACAGCACGGACCGCGAGCGGCGCGGACTGGCCGTGCGCCGTGCCTATCGCGCGCTGGCGCCATGGGCGCAGGAAAACCCCATCCTCATGCACGTCCGCAGCGCCGCGCCGGACGCGGTGAAAACGGCGGTGGATCAGTGCGCCGAGGTGGGCTTTGAGATGGTCATCATGACGTTCGGGAGCGGCTTCGACATTGAAAATGAATCCCCGGAATACCTTGCCGGCATCAAGTCGCTCGCTGATTACGCCCGCGGCAAGGGCGTTGCGCTGGGCGGTTACTCGCTGCTCGCGAGCCGTTCGATCGACGACGCGGACGACGCCATAAATCCGCAGACCGGCAAACCGGGCGGCGCGCGATTCGGCTCCTCGCCTTGTCTGGGCAGCGTTTGGGGGGAAAATTATTTTCGCAAACTTCGCCAGTTTTTCCAGGAAACCGGAAGCGGCGTGCTGGAGAACGACGGGTCTTACCCGGGCGATGTTTGCGCCTCGACGAACCATCCCGGCCACAACGGCCTCAAGGATTCGCAATGGAAACAGTGGAGAATCATCAGCGGTTTTTACGAGTGGTGCCGCGCGCGGGGGATTTATCTCAACGTGCCGGACTGGTATTTTCTCACCGGTTCGAGCAAGACCGGCATGGGTTACCGCGAAACCGACTGGTCGCTGCCGCGAGAGCAGCAGGAAATCATCGAGCGCCAGAACATTTTTGACGGCACGTGGGAAATGGCGCCAAGCATGGGCTGGATGTTTGTGCCACTGACCGAATATCAGGGCGGCGGCGCGGCCGCAACCATCGAGCCGCTCAAAGATCATCTGGACCATTACCAAACGCGGCTCGCAAACCTGTTCGGCGCCGGTGTGCAGGCCTGCTATCGCGGCCCTCGGCTTTTCGACACGGACGAAACCAAAGCCGTTGTGAAAAAATGGGTGGATTTTTACAAGACCCACCGGGCCATTCTCGACAGCGACCTCATCCACTTGCGTCGCGCCGACGGGCGGGATTGGGATGGCTGGCTGCATGTCAATCCCTCGTTGAAGGAACGCGGCCTGGCGATGATTTACAATCCGCTCAATGAGGCGATTCAACGCCGCATCCGATTGCCGCTGTATTACACCGCTCTGACCAGCCGCGCTGTGATAGGCTGGGAGGATGGACATTCGGAGACAGTGGCGCTGGCGCGCGATTACTCGGTGGAGGTAACGGTGAATATTCCCGCGCGCGGCCGCATCTGGCTGACGGCGAGCGCGCCGGATTAATAATGGCAGAATGCGAATCAAAATGAAACAAACCGCCACTTTCCGCGTGCTTGGATTGGCCGCCGCATGCTCGCTCCTGCTGGCGAGTTGCCCGCCTGCCGCGAACGCCAAGTCCTCTTTTGCCATCGGAGACTCGGATTTTCTGCTCGACGGAAAACCGTTTCAAATCAGGGCCGGGGAGATGCATCCGGGCCGCATTCCCCATCAATTCTGGGCCGATCGCCTGAAAATGGCGCACGCGATGGGACTCAACACGGTTTCGATCTACGTTTTCTGGAACCAGCACGAGCCGCGCGAAGGCGAATTTCATTTCACTGGCGACACGGACATTGCCCGGTTCGTGCGGCTCGCGCAGAAGGAAGGGTTGTGGGTGATTTTGCGGCCTGGTCCGTATTGCTGCGCGGAATGGGAATTCGGCGGCTTTCCGTGGTGGCTGCTTAAGGACCACGATTTGAAGGTGCGCAGCCAGGACCCGCGTTTCCTGGCGGCGGCGGAAGCTTACATGAAAAAACTGGGCCGGCAGCTTGCGCCGCTGCAAATCACCCACGGCGGGCCGATCATTTTGGTTCAGGTGGAAAATGAATACGGCAGCTTCGGCAGCGACCACGCGTACATGGAAAAAATCCGCGAAATGGAGCGCGCCGCCGGTTTTGACGTGCCTCTTTTCACCGCCGACGGCGGCGGGAAGATGATGGCCAGCGGTCAGCTCCCCGGCGTGTTGCCGGGACTCAACGGAGGCAGCGGGCCGGACATCATGAAGGAAATTGGCCGGTATCGTCCTACCGGCCCGTGGTTCGTTCCGGAATTGTATCCGGGCTGGCTCGATCACTGGGGCGAGCCGCACGCGCACACCGATGTCAGCGATGTCGTGCGCGAAACCGAGTGGGACCTGACCAACCACGTCTCCTTCAGCTACTACATGGTTTACGGAGGAACGTCGTTCGGCTTTATGAACGGCGCCAATTACGGCGGCCATTTCCAGCCGCAGCCCACCAGTTACGATTACGACGCGCCCATGGATGAAATGGGGCGGCCGACGAAAAAATACTTCGCCCTGCGAGAGGTGCTCGCGAAAAACCCCGCGCCCGGCGAAAAAATCCCGGATGTTCCATCCACGACGCCGGTGATCGAAATTTCCAACATCGAACTCACCGAGTCGGCCAGCATATTTGACAACCTCGGCGCGCCGGTGAAATCGGAAAAGCCGTTGAGCTTTGAAGATCTCGACCAGGGTTACGGCTACGTCCTGTATCGCACAAAAATTTCCGGACCGGTGGACGCGACCCTGAAAATCAAGGAACTGCGGGACTACGCCGTGATATGCGTGGACGGAAAACGCGTCGCATTCCTTGACCGCGGCCACAATCAAGATTCGACTGCGCTGAACATCACCGGTCCAAACGCCACGCTCGACATTTTGGTGGAAAATGGCGGTCGCATCAATTATGGCGGGCGATTGCGTGACAACCGCAAAGGCATCACCGAGTCTGTCATGCTTGGCGACCACGAACTCACCGGCTGGGAAATGTATAAACTGCCGTTTGACTCCGTTTCCTCGCTGCGGTTTGGAGCCGCGCCGGACTCCCCGGCGCCGGCAGTGCATCGCGGCACATTTAAATTATCGCAACTCGGCGATGCCTTCCTCGATATGCGCGGTTGGGGCAAGGGAATTGTTTTCGTCAACGGGCACAATCTCGGCCGTTACTGGCATATTGGGCCGCAGCAGACGCTTTATCTGCCCGGTGTCTGGCTCATGAAAGGCCATAATGAAATTGAGGTCTTTGAACTATTGAAGGATGACGTTCACAGCGTGGCCGGAATCAAGTCGCCGATTCTCGACCAGTTTGGCGAGTGAGCCACTCTGGCATTTTGTTCGCGCGGTAAGTGGCGGAAAGCATTTTCGGGCGATCTCGGATTTTAATGCAATTTACATCAGGGGTTAATCTTCACGCCGTCTATTTCAATACAAAGGATAACGATGGAAGCCTGCATAAAGAAACACGCCGGAGGGCGATATTCCGCTCGTGAATCGCTCAGCCCCACTCACTTTTATTACGCGGCACCGGACGCGCAATCCGTTCAGATAACCGGGGATTTCAATAATTGGCACCCCACTCCGATGGACCGCCGCCCGGATGGGTGGTGGTACCGTCAAGAGATGTTATGCCACGGTCACCATCATTACCGCTTCGTGGTTGACGGGGTGCCGATGTTGGATCCAGCGGCCACAGGTGTTGGCTTTGACGACCAAGGCAACCAGGTTTCGCTGATCGCGGTCAGCTAGTCATGATGAAAAGAGTCAACGACAACATCCGCCAAAGCTCCAAGAGTACTCCGAGGGCGTTCCCGTTGGAAAACCGCCCCGGTCGCCGGCCGCCCCGACGGTCCTTTGCGTTCGAGCAATGGCTGCGAACAATCAGAGAAAAAAACCTATGAATCGTACAGAAATCCAGGAGCGTTTGGCAAAGGCTATGATGACAGCGGAGAATCCGGCGGCGGTGTTTTGCATAGAGCCGTTGGCCTCAGTCGCTCGCGATGGCGGCGAGCGTTTGGGACGCTTAATGTCTCGTCTCACTCGAGACCCCGATCGCGCATTCGTTATCGCAACAACGAACGCTTTTATATTCGGTTTTGACGACCAACTCGACCGCAACGAGGACTGTTCGATTGAGAAGCCGGAGCAGGCGTTGGTCCAATCCGACCGGGAATGATACCGCCGTCGAAAACGAATTGCGGTAGGACACTGTTGGTTGGGGAATCCAATCTCCTGTGTTATTGGCTGCCGGTTGAAGTGCCTGTCAGTTACGGACCTCAGACTTTTAATGTGTTATTCATCGGATTCTAATGTTGGTGTGGTCTAATTAGGTAAAGTGCTGTGATTTCATCGTGAAGATCGAAAGGAATGACATGCAAACTAAACTGCAAAAAATGGCCAAGAAAGGCCCCGAGGCGCATATTCTTACCAACCCCAACGGCACCGAGGTTCGATTCGTGCTGGAATATCCCGACGCGCAGGTGGTCCATTTGTGCGGCAATTTCAATCAGTGGTCGCCGTCCAGTCTGCGAATGATTCGGCGCGGCGGAAATGGCCTCTGGGAAAAGCACCTGACGCTGGCGCCAGGCCGTTATGAATACAAATTTGTGGTTGATGGCAAGTGGACCCCCGATCCCAATAACTGCCTGGAAGTGGCCAATGCCTTCGGATCCACGAATTCCGTTGTGGAGGTTTCAAAATGAAATCGCTACCCCTTGGCGTCTGCCCGCTGTGCGGCCACTCCTTTCCGCGCGGTCAACTCCACCTACATATCATCGCGGAACCGCCAGCCATCCGCCAAACTATCATGGCAGAAATAACGTCCAGTCATCCGGGATGGTCTCATGAGCGTGGCGCGTGCGCTGATTGCTGGGAATCCCATCGAAAATGCCCCGGCACCGTCACCGTCGCAATGACTGCCAACAATCCAATTAAACTCCAGCTTGCATCCGAACGCCGCGAATGTGTATGAAAAGCTGCTTGGATCAACCTCGTGAAATCACCGAGCCAATCCGTTTCCATTTTCTCGCGCCGGCGGCAGCGTCGGTTAGTCTCGTAGGTGATTTTAACGGTTGGAGTCCGGCCGCCCACCCCATGGGGCGGCAGGCGGACGGGTCATGGTTTATCCAGGTTGCTTTAACCCACGCGCGCCATTATTACCAGTTTCTCGTGGACGGCGAGCCAACCCT
>JBKQUF010000229.1:0-13174 GCA_052140285.1 Limisphaerales bacterium
GGCTTTCTCTCGAAAGCCGCCACTTCACTTTTGCAGAGATTACAATAACGGTTCGCGTTGATTTGAGATCTCCCCTAATCTTTTTTCGGTTCCAATTTGGCGATCGCCGCCATGATTTCATCTGCGATTTCCTGGTAAATCTGTTTCAAGCGCGCTTTATCGCATGATTTCGCCTCGGCGCGCAATTTTTCGAAGCGCATCGGCATGCCGTATTTCACCGCAATGCGTTTGGGGCATGGAATTTTCCGGTTGCGCCCCCAGGCTTCGTATGTTCCGAAAGTCCGCGCCGGCACCACCGGCGCATCGGATTTGGCGACCACCAGGCCGATGCCGGAACGGGCCGGTTGCAGTTTGCCGTCGCGGGTGCGGGTGCCTTCGGGAAACAAGATGATTCCGCCGCCGGCGAGCAAGCGGTCCAGGATGTTTTTCAAACCGCGCGCACCACCGCCGTCGCGGTCCACCGGCACGGCGTTCCAGGAGCGCAGCAACGCGCCGATGCCGGGGAAACGGAACAGGCTTTCCCGCGCCAGATAATTGATGGGACGGCGCAGCCCCGCCCCCACCAGGGGCGGATCGATATAACTGGCGTGGTTGGCAGCCAGAATCACCCCGCCAGTGAGCGGCACGCGTTCAGGATTAAACACGCGCCACCGAAAACAGGTCGCGTACACGGCGCGAAAGAAAATCCAGCCAAGGCGGTAGCTTAAATTCATTGGCGAAGGCGCGAACGAATCTCTTCCAAAATCATTCCGCTCGTCTGCTCCGAGGTCATCCGCGAATTATTGATGACCTTGGCGCCCAGCGGAATCATCAATGGCGCCACCGCCCGCTGGCTGTCGCGCTGGTCGCGGGCGGCCAGGTTTTCCTGGATGCCATCGGCGGCGCGGCGGCGCGAGCGCTCTTCCAGTTGCGCATCCAGGTAAAATTTAAAGTCCGTCTCGGGGAAGACATTCGTGCCGATATCGCGTCCCTCCATCACCAGGTTCCCGAACTCGGTGCATTCGCGCTGCCGTTTGACCATCCATTCGCGCACCTTCGGCACCGCGGCCACGTGCGGCGCCGCCGCGCTGGTTTCGGCGGTGCGGATTTCCTTCTCGGGATAATATCCGCCCACCAGCAAGTGTACCGTGCGCAAACCGTTCTTCTCGACGCATTCCAATCGGGTCTTCCATTTATGGCAGGCCAGGGCGACAGCTTTGGAATCGTTGACATCAATCCTTTTTTGAAGGCAATGCCACGCCAGCGTGCGGTACATCGCGCCGGTGTCCACATAGACGTAATTCAAGGCCTTGGCCACGAGCTTGGCGTTCGTGCTTTTGCCGCTCGCGCTCGTGCCGTCAATGGCGATAACTATTTTTTTCATTCATTTAATCTTCCGTCATTTCTCTCTGTCATCCGTCATTCTCATCCTCTTCCTCATTCTCGTCCTCGCCCAAGAATTGATTTGTGAGGATGACGATGAGGAGGATTACTCTGCAAACAATTCATCCACTTCCAATTTTCGTCCCGTCTTCGCATCGCGAATCTCCGCGCCCAACCCTTTCGGCGGCGCCGCCGCCAGCTTTTGGAAAAAATTTGGGAACGTCTTCTTCACGCAGGCCGGATTTTTGATTTTGACGCCGGGAACCTTCAGTCCCAGAATCGCGAAACACATCGCCATCCGATGGTCATTATAAGTCTCAATCTCCGCGCCGTGAAGCGGTGAGGGATAAACCGTCAACGTGTCCTTCTCCTCAATCACCTTAGCGCCACATTTGGTCAATTCAGTCCGCAACGCGACAACGCGCTCGCATTCTTGAACGCGCAGGCGGCCGAGATCGGTAAAACTAAATACTTTTCGGGAGATTCCCATCGCACTACAAATAATTGCCGTCATTATGCTGTCCCCCAGATCATATTTTCTGGAAATGACCGACTTTGCTGATTGCTCTCGCAATTTTTTTCGCAGTTCGCCAGTAATTGGCAGATGTTTTCGTTCAAGTTCGCGTATTTCACGCGCGCAACTCCCCAGCATCTGATAATCCATGAATGGCTCATCCATTTGCCAGCCTGAGTTCGGCCAATGCTCGACTCTAATTCTGTTTAATTGTTGTGTGGGAACTTCGATTCCGAACTTTTCTGAATATTCCAAGTATTCAGGGGCAAGTGGCACAAGCCTTTCAGCCGCTAAAAAATAACTTCCACTGCTCGCATCCGGTTCAATCTCGAATGTTCCACCCTGATGCGGAAAGGCTTCGATCAATTTCAAGGTCATTGCTACATAAGACGATTCCTCGGCATTCTCTCCAACCACTTCAATTTTCCATCCCCCCAGTTTTGCGCACAGCAAGAGCGCTGATGCAAATTGCGAACTCTCTTCGATACTTACTTTGCAGGAACGTGGCTTTTCGTTTGTCAGTATTTCCTGATACTTGGGAGCCAAAGGCTCGACAATTCGTTTTTGGTAAGAGAAAGATTCATACCCATATATGCAAACTGGTAATTTGTCATTTCCATTCTCCGCCTTAATGCGATACCCCAATTCCCGCAACGCCTGAAACAAGGCCGCCTGCGGGCGTTCGTGCATTCGCGGCACGCCCGCCAGCCGATAAACGCCATTTCCCAGACACACGAATGCCGATAAAAACCGCGCTGCCGTTCCGGCGTTGCCCACGAACAATTCCAGCGGCGTCTCCGCCGTGCCACCGTTCGGAATCTTTCCGCCGAGACCTTTGACGGTGATGGTCCGATCACAGAATTCTTCCGGGTCGTTTTCCGCGCGAATTTCAAAGCCGAGCTTCCGCAAACATTCGACCATGATTTGTGTATCCTCGCTCCACAACGCGCCGGTGAGCGTCACCTGCCCGTGAGCCAACGCGGCCAGGATGAGCGCGCGGTTGGTAATGCTCTTGGAACCCGGCACGGTGATCTCCGCCCGCACGGGTTTGTCGAGCGGCACAATTTCAATCATTTCGGGAAGCGCCATGAGTTCAAAAACTCGCTTTGATATTTCGACGCCTTGCCGATTTGGAAATCGGCGATACAGCAGGTTTGGAAACCTGCGCTACTGTTGTGTATTTCACGCACCCGACAGTAAACTCTGATCTCTTAAAGTTGCTTTTCATTCCGGTGAAGCGGATGTGAAATTGGCGCGCCACGTTTCCCGACGGGCTTGCGCCGTTTCAAAAAACTTTGTGATCGCGCCGGCATTCGCGCTATGCAGGGCAAGCTGAAATTTTTGCAGTTCGGCAACAAACGCCTCGATGGAGCTGACGAGGTTCTTGCGGTTGATCAGGGCGATGTCGCGCCACATTTCCGGCGACCCGGAAGCGATGCGCGTGGTGTCGCGAAAACCTGCCGCGCAAAGCTGCGATTGCCCCTTCGGATTTGACGGCCCCAGGACGAGATTCACGAGGGTCGCCGCCGCCACGTGCGGCAAATGACTGGCGCGGCTGACGAACAAATCGTGCCGCTCCGGCGTCAATTTCACGACGCGCCCGCCCAGCATCTTCCAAAATCGTTCCAGCTTGCGAATGGCGGCGGCATTCGATTTTTTTGTCGGCGTCAGGACACAAATCGCGTTCTGGAACAGGTCGGCCCGCGCGGCCAGCACGCCGGTTTTCTCGCCTCCCGCCATCGGATGGCTGCCGACAAAATGCCCGCCGGCTTTGGCGATCAACGGTTCCAATTCGCGGACCACTTCCGCCTTGACGCTGCCGACATCGGTGACGATTGCCCCACGCTTGAGCGCCGGCAAAAACTGTTTCGCCAACTCCGCCATCTGCGCTGGTGGCGTGCAGAGAACCACCAAATCCGCGCCCGAAACCGCGGCAAGCAGGTCGGTTGTGGTATAATCCGTCGCGCCAATTCTTTCGCATTCCGAACCGGTTTTTTCCCGGCGCGCGTACCCGGCCACCTCCACCCCGCGAAATTTTCGCGCGGCCAGGCCGATGGAACCGCCGAGCAGGCCAACGCCGACAATGGTGATTTTCCGAAATTGCACGGGCGCAGGATAGCGCGGTTCGGTGAAGCTTTAAAGGGCAAAGCTTTTGCCTGAGCAGCAGCGAGTGTGGGACAATATTCTTCGTTCCCTTCGTTTTCTTGGTGTAAAAGTTAAACAAAAGCAAGCAAAGGCAACGAAGACTTTTCCCTCGTAAATATATGCCGACTATAAGCCGTAACAATTCAGTTATTAACCACGGATGGACACGGATTTTTAATTCTCAAGTTCGCAATGCAAGGGAATCAGACGGCTAAACTATTTGATGAGCCAAATCAAAAACAGGCCCCTGGGCTTTTTATCCGTGTTTATCTGTGTTAATCCGTGGTTAAATTCCTCTTCAATTTGCCCAGCGCCGAGGCAAAACAGGCATCGGTGACCTGCTGCGTTTTCAATGCCCACATGGGCCATTCGTCATTGAGCTTTCCGGACAAAATCTGCTTCCCAAAATTTTCAAACATATAGACCTGCTGCGCGTCCCAGGCACAACCGGCTTTGAAATCCCGATGGTTCATCTCGTAGCCAATGTTCCGTTCTTCGACCGGACGGCAAAAATCGGGGATGCGCAGGTAACCGTTGGTGCCGGTGACTTCCACCCATTGGCGAAACACCGTCAGAAACGAACAATAAAAGCCCGAGGAAACGCCGCCGTCGAAGAACAGTTCGCCGGAAAATTCCAGGGGCAACTTTGGAATTTTGGCGGCGCCGGTAATGATGCGGCCCTCAACGCGCCGGGGCATCTGCCAATTCATCGTCCAGAGGGCGATGCGGATGCAATACCAGCCGAGGTCCCCGAGACAGCCCATCGGTTCGAGTTCACGGTTGACGCGAATGTCGGTCTTATGAAATTCGTTGGAACCGCAAAAGCTGAAATGCGAGTTGATGCGCACGATCCGCCCAAGCGACTTGCCGTTGTCCAAAGCCTGACGGATTTTTCCCAGGCGCGGATGGTGCATGAACATGACGCCATCCAGGTATTGCACGCGATTTTTTTTGCAGGCGGTCAGCACCGCCTCCAGGGCCGGCGCGCTCACCGCGGCGGGTTTTTCGCTCAAAATATGTTTGCCTGCATTGGCGGCGCGGATGGCAATATCCTTTCGCAACGCTGTCGGCATCGGCAGATAAACCGCGTCCACGTTCTTTGACGCCAGCAATTCATCGTAACTGCCGAACGCTTCGGGCTTGTATCCCAAAGGCGTCTGGCGTTGGCATTCGGAAATAAATTTCCTCGTGCGGGCCAGGTCGCGGCTGGCCACGGCCGCCACGACACAATTTTTTGACCGGGCGATGGCGGTCCAATTGGTCCGTGCGATATTCGCCGCGCTCAAGATTCCGATTCGCAGTTTTTTCATAAATTTTGTGAGGCTTCGCGCACGCGCTCCAGGATCACCTCGGCCATCTCCGGCGCGGACCCGACCGCCGGCGAATACCAAACCAACCTGCCGTTTTTTTCCGTCGGATTCCGCCAAGTCCCCTGCCCCGACGCGAGCCGCTGCTCAACGTTCTTCTTCGTTTCACCGAGCAAAACCGGGATGTCTTCCTGCGTGTGCAGGCCGTCGCTGATGAAAAAAGGAATGATGACAATATTTCTTGTTTTCGCGAGCAAATAACACTCCGGAATGCGGGGAGATTCCTCCAGAAAAATCGCCTTCACGTCCGCATAGATATTTTTCGCCCGGATCAATTCCACCTGCCTTTCGATTGGCTTGCGTGAATTCTCATTTTTTTCCGTGCCATGGCCGGCGATGAACAACGTCGTCTCGAAATTTTTCGGCAAACGCGGAAATGGAAATATCCTCACCACCTCGGCGGCGCGTGAGAGGATGACGCCGGTCATGCTCTCGTGAGTGCCGACCGGCTGGCAGTAATGGAGTTCCGAATTTTGAACGACTAGTTTTGGTCCCTGCGCAAAGCCCAGTTCCTGCGGAATGATCTTGCTGGCAAAATAGCCTTCGCTGATAAAAAGCGGCACGATAAACACCCGGGGCGCGGAAACGACCGCCAGGACCTTTTTCACCCCCGGCTCCTGTTTCCAAAACGCTTCATGGACGGCGGCGAAGATTTTGCGCCGCCGCAGTTCGGCGGCATGCAGCAGGACCGGCGCGGCGGAATTCTCGTTTTCGACAGTGCCATGACCGAGCACGACGAGCGCCGCATCCTTGAAATTCGTGTCGTCCACCCGCCCAGAGTGGAAGATTGTCGATTTTTCCTCAATTTTTTTTGCTTGAAACTTAATGGGATTTCTGGCGTCTTATACGAAAGTTGTCCGCGAAATCCCAAATTATGATTATAAAAACAATAGCTCTTGTTCTGCTTGGATCCGCCGGCCTGGCGCTGGCGGATGGCACCAACCTGCCACCTGCCTCAATCCCGCCTGCCTCGACGAAGGCCGGGGTCACTTATGACACCGACATCAAACCCATATTTGATAGTTCCTGCCTGAGATGCCATACCAGCACAAAGAATCCGAAGGCCCATCTGGCTTTGGATTCGCTGGCCGGCGTTCTCAAGGGCAGCGAAAACGGCCCGGTGATTGTCCCCGGAGACAGCTCCAAGAGTATCCTGGTCAAGGCCGTGGCGCACGTTGGTGACCCCTTTTCCTGGATGCCGAAGGGCTTTAATACCAAGAAACTTTCGGACGATCAGATCGGGTTGATTCGCGCCTGGATTGACCAGGGCGCTAAATAAATTTCTGCGCAACAACACTGCAAGGACGTGGCGCCGGTTGGTTGAAAATTGGCGCCACGCTAATCCCGCAATCAGCCGTTAAATTGCGCCTGTTTGCTGACCTTCGATAATCGCTTTTCCCAATCGCCCTTGTGCGCCAGCGGGTCGGCGTCCGTGCCCCAAAGTTTCTTCACCATCTCGCGCTGCGGCACAAAAGGACATTTCGCCTTGGGATTTTTAAACGACGCTTCCATCTTGCGCAACGCCAACTGCGCCCCGGTCATGACGCTGGTCTTTCCGAAATGCGAATTCAGCTTGTGCGCCGCGTCGTCCAAAGCGCCCCAGCGCTCGGCGTCGGTGCGGCCCCACAACGTCGGCTGCGTGTCCAGTCGCCGCAGGTTCCAGAAGGCGATGCGGATTTGCCGGACGGCTTTGAATTGATCGCCCATGAGGCTGCGGAAAATTTGTTCCAAAGCCGCGTTGATGGTGGAATTGAGAAACTGCGGTTCGCGGAACCGATGGCCGCCGCCGACTTCGGTGAAATCGTCGAACCGGATCGCCAGGCTCATTTCGCGGGCCTGCAATTGCTCACGCCGGAGCTGGCCGACCAATCGCGTCGCCTCGCTGAAAATGAAGGTCAGGGCCGCCTCATAATCCGGCTCGTTATACGGCAGGGTGGTATTGCTGGAAATGGTGGTGCGGTCCTTGACCTGCAATAGCAGCGGTTCATTCCATAAACCGTTGGCAAAAAGCCACAGTTGCTGGCCCCAAATTCCAAATTTTTGCTTGAGCAACGGGGACGGCATCTTTGCGACTTCGCCAAAGGTCGTCGCGCCCAGGGCGGAGAGCGCCCGCTGACGGTTTTTGCCGATGCCGGAAAGCTCGCGAACGCTTCGGTCTTTCAGAAATTCTTTTTCTTCGCCCGTTTTGATTTCAATAAACCCCGGCTTCGCCGCATCCGTCGCCAGCTTGGCGAGGCGCGAGGAATTGGCCAGTCCTGCGGAGACCGGCAGCCCCACTTCGCGCAAAACGCGCGCGCAAATGTCTTTCACATACTTTCCCGGCGAGGTATTGCGCCAGACGTGCTGGTCCATGGTCGTGAAATCGAGGAAACCTTCGTCAATGGAGATCGGCACGAGCGTCGGCGAGTATTCCTCCAGGACCCGGAACATCTCCTGCGACAACCGGCGATATTCATCATATTGGGGACGGCACAGGACACCGTTCGGGCACAGCCGTTTCGCTTCAAAACATGCCATGCCGGTTTTGACGCCGAACTTTTTGGCGGGACGATTCGCCGCGATGACAATTCCATCCCCTCTCCTGCCGCCGCCGACCCAAACCGGACGCCCCCGCAGTTTCGGGTCGAGCGCGATTTCGCAACTGGCGAAAAAGCTGTCGGCATCCACGTGGAGGATGCGGGTGGGCGGCTTGGTTTTCATTGGCGGAATCTATTTGCACCTGAAATCGTTCCGTGTCAAATCCTGACAGATGGCCTGGACAAAGGCTGTCCAAGCATTACGCCGAAACAACTCATTCAATCCAAGGGGATTTTCTCACCATTCCTGCTAATTAAAAACCTCCTTTTGCGCGGACGCTTTTTAAATTCCCGCGCATCGAAGAAAGGACTTTGAGGATCGGGTTCGGGATCAAGTGAGCCTCCAAGGGCAAGATAAACCTGCCAAAGCTTTTCGCTTTCCTGCCAGCGTTGAACGGGCGTGAGCCGATACCATTCGGCCCATTTGCGGCCAACCAGTTCATCTGCTTCAATCATGTCTAATAAATAACATATTCAGTTTTCGGCCAAAAACAAAAAACGCGAAGGAATTTCCTTCGCGTTTGGGGATTTTAAAGGGTTTCTAGGTCAAAACAATTTTGTCGCCTTCCTTCAGGGTGACGATGGCTTTTTTCCAATTGGGCGCCTGGCCCGCCTGGAGGGTCCGCTGGCGGCGGAACTTGCCGCGCACGTTCAGGGTATTGACGCGGGTGACTTTGACCTTGAAAAGCTCCTGGACGGCCTGGCGGATCTGGGTTTTGTTCGCGCGCGGGTCGGCCACGACGGTGTACTGGTTGTACTTTTCGCCCTGGCGCGTGCCTTTTTCCGTGAGGCGGACGGTTTTTATGATTTCAAAAGCGTTCATGTTATTCCTGGGTCAAACGGGCTTCCACTTTTTCAAACGCGCTCTTCGTAAAAAGCAACTTGTCCGGCCTCAACACGTCGTACGTATTCAGCGAATCACTCGTGGTCAACGCCACCTTTTCGAGGTTGCGCGAAGCCAGCGTGAGATTTTTGTCCACTCCGGCGGAAACGATCAGCGTGGTGCCCTTCAGGTCCAGCCGCGAGAAGACGCCGATGAAATCCTTCGTTTTGGGCGATTCCAATTTCAGATCGTCCACCACCACCACGTCGCCGGCCTTGAGGCGTTCGCTCAATGCCTTGCGCAACGAGAGTTGTTTGGTTTTGCGGGAGATTTTCTTGCTGAAATCGCGCGGCCTGGGGCCGAACACCACGCCGCCGCCAACCCACAACGGCGATTGGAATGAACCGGCGCGGGCGCGGCCGGTCCCCTTCTGTCGCCAGGGTTTTTTATTCGTGCCGGAAACTTCGCCGACGTTTTTGGTGCTGGCGGTGCCGCTCCGTTGGGCAGCCCGGTAAGCCGTCACCGTGTCATGCACGGCCTGCGTTCCGCGTCCGCCTTCCACCAGTTCGAACTTCACTTCGAGTTCGCCCTGGTCTTTTCCTTCGAGATTCTTGATGGCAATTTTCATGGCCTAATTATTTCTTTGCCTCTGCTTTTGGCTCGGGTTTCTTTTCGGAGGCCGATTTCTTCTTCATCGGCGCGATGCTCACCGGCGGCTTCCAGCCCTTGGGACGTTTCTTCGATTCGCGGATGACGACATAGTCGCCTTCGGAGCCGGGAATCGATCCTTTGATCAGCAATAAATTGTCCGCCTCGCGCACCTGGATGACTTCCAGGTTTTGCGTGGTGCGTTGGATCTGGCCCATGTGACCGGGCATTTTCAGGCCGCGTTGCACGGTGCCGGGAAACAAGCGCTGTCCAATGGCGCCGCTCCGGCGATGCCAGCCTTTGGCGCCGTGGGTCGCATCACCGCCGGCAAAAGAGTGACGGCCGACGACCCCCTCAAACCCGCGGCCTTTGGTGACGCCGATGGCATCCACGAAGTCGCCAGGAGCGAAGAGGGTGACACCCACAACGTCACCGGGTTTTACTTCCTTGGAGAAATTACGGAATTCCTTGATGCGTTTGACGGCCGCGCCGTTTTGTTTTTTGATATGGCCGAGCAACGGTTTGGGCAGGCGGTGCTCCTTTTGGTCGTCAAAGCCGAGTTGGACGGCGTTGTATCCGTCGTTGCCGCCCTGCGATTTGACCTGCAACACGCGATTCGGTCCGGCGAGAACGACCGTGACCGGGATGAGGACGCCGCTGGCGTTATAGACGCGGGTGTGTCCGAGTTTCTTTCCTAAAAGTCCTAGTGGCATAACATTAAATCTTGATGGTGATGTCCACGCCGGCGGGGAGATTGAGTTTTTTCAATTCGTCCACCGTCTTGGCGGTTGGGTCAAGGATGTCAATGAGCCGCTTGTGGGTGCGTTGCTCGAAAGTTTCCTGCGATTTTTTATCCGCGTGCGGGGAACGTTGCACGGTGAAGCGTTCGATCCGGGTCGGGAGCGGGATGGGGCCGGCGACCCGAGCGCCGGTGCGTTTGACGGTGTCCGCAATTTCGCGCGCCGATTGGTCGATGACCCGATGGTCATAGGCCTTCAGGCGGATTCTGATGCGTTGTGCTGCCATACAAAGAGCAATTGTCTGTTAATGGTTAATAAACTTCCGCTCAGGGTTTTCCAAAAGCGGACGCGAAGTGTATCACCCAAGCGTGCCGGCGCAACAACAATTTTTGAAAATTTGTGGAGGTTAATTATTGGGAACCCGCCAAATCCTTACAATTGTGCGTTGGGAGCCTGTTCGTAAGCCGGACCCATGCGGCAAAGCTGGTCCAATGTCTCGGAAAAGATATCGAATATCTGTTTCAACCGGTCAATGTCCTTTATCAGACAGCCGACTTGAAAATATAGTTCACTTACGCCCTGTGAGGCTTGCCCGCGCCAAAGGCGTTCTTCATCTTCCCTCAAGCAGAAATAGATATTGGGCTGGCGCTCGATCATTCCACGCAATTTTTCGTCGGCAAACAACTTGCGCAATTTTCCCTCATTGTTGCCCTTGATGATAAACTCATCGTCGAATGGTTGATATCCGACCGTCACATCCTGTAACCCGAATAATTTGCCGATATTGCTGAAAATATTTTCCCGGTAAATCTTGAATTGGAAGCCATCCGGATTCACATAGGGCGCACGCATGCGCGTATAAGTGGCGGAGGACTTGCCGGTGGAGACCGTATAGGTATCCAATGTCACAGTCCACTGACCATGCGTGGCTTCCACTTTGCTACCATTCCAAAATCCACCCTCGGCAAACCTGCCACCGACGGCGGCGGCAAACTGTTGCCAGATTTCATCTTTGCTCGGTCCGAATAAAGTGCGTAAAAGGCTCATAAACTTTTAGCGACTTTAGGTGCGCTTTGTAAAGCTGTCGATTATAAACGCGGGGAAAAATTGGAATCCTAAATTCGACTTGCGGTATCGTCGCAGCCCGGAAGAACTGATTTGGCAGAGCAGCGACGTTGGTGAAATCAGAGGCGCAGTTGGTTGAAGCTGCCTGGGTTTCGCTGGTTTTGACAATTCGTTTTATTGACTTTTCCCCAAACAAAATCATTCTTGCCACATGAAAATCCTTCGTATTCGCATGTCCGCCTTGCGCTCGCTTCTGGCCGCGGGCTTTTTGTTGGCGATCAATTCCGCCTCCGCGACTGATTACCACACTTGGGCGCCGGTCCCGCCAATGGGTTGGAACAGTTGGGATTGCTTTGGAACCACCGTGACGGAGGCGCAAACCAAGCAGCAGACGGACTTCATGGCCGGTGAGCTTAAGGCCCATGGCTGGCAATACGTCGTCGTGGACATTCAGTGGTATGAACCCGCCACCGTCGGCCATTCCTATAAAGCCGGCGCCACGCTAACCATGGACCAGTTTGGACGGCTGGTTCCGGCGCCGGAAAAATTTCCCTCGGCAGCCGATGGCCAGGGCTTCAAGGCTCTCGCGGACTATATTCATTCCAAGGGACTGAAGTTCGGGATTCACATGATGCGCGGCATCCCACGTCAGGCAGTGGCCCAAAATACCCCGATCGAGGGCACTCCGTATCACGCGGCGGACATCGCCGATACCAACAGCATTTGCGGATGGAATCCGGACATGTATGGCGTGGACATGAGCAAGGCCGGCGCGCAAGCCTATTATGATTCGCTGATGGAACTGGCCGCCTCCTGGGGGGTGGATTTCATCAAGGTGGACGACCTGAGCCGCCCGTATCATCAGGCGGAGATCGAGGCGATTCGCCAGGCCATTGACAAGACCGGACGCCCCATTGTCTTCAGCACATCTCCGGGCGCAACGCCGCTTTCCGCCGGCACGAACATTGATGAAAATGCCAACCTGTGGCGCATCAGCGATGATTTCTGGGATAGATGGACTTTGCTTCGCGCGCAGTTCAAGCGGCTTCACGACTGGACCCCCTACCGCATTCCCGGCGCCTGGCCCGATGCGGACATGCTGCCGCTGGGGATAGTCAATTTTACCCAGAAAACCCACTTCACCCCCGCCGAACAAGTCACTCTAATGACACTGTGGTCCATCGCGCGCTCGCCCCTCATGCTGGGCAGCGACATGACAAAAATGGACGACTTCACCCAATCGCTCTTAACCAACGACGAAGTGATTGCGGTGGACCAGCACAGCGAAAACAACCACCAACTCTTTCGCACCGACGACGGCCTGATTGCCTGGATCGCCGATGTTCCCGGCAGTTCTGACAAATATCTCGCCGTGTTCAATACCCGCAACGCTTCCGCCGATGCGCCGATCGCAACGGCGCCGGTTCCGGTCAAACTTGCCGACGCGGGATTCACCGGGCCGGTAAAAATTCACGACCTTTGGACGCGCAAAGACCTTGCCCCGGTCAGCGGCGATTTTGCACCCGACGTGGCGTTCCATGGGGCGCGCCTGTTTCGGATCAGTCCGCTATGACGTGTTCTTGGTTGCTTAAATAGTCCCGATGGCCGAAGAAAAAATTCAATTGCGCATTTACGGAGACGCCACCCTGCCGACACTGGTGTATCTTCCCGGAATGCACGGCGACTGGACATTAATCGGAGGCTTCCGGAAGCACGTCATGGGAAAAGTGTGTTTCGTGGAAATGACCTATCCGCGCACGCTCACGTGGTCGCTGGATGATTATGCCGCGGCAGTCGAAGCGGCCCTCTCGGAAAATGGCGTCGGCCATGGCTGACCCCGCTTTGGATCTCGTGAGCGCCTGGCACTTGCTCGACGAAGGCCCGCGCCACGCGCTCCGTGACGACCTCGGTTGCAGCGACCTCGAGTGGGCCCG